>JAGQXQ010000261.1 GCA_020436535.1 Phaeodactylibacter sp. | reverse complement strand
GCTCCAGTGTAGTTTGCAGTTTGGCCTCCAATCGCTCGGAAGACACAATGCGAATATTCAACAGTTGTTCCAGGAACGGCAGAAAGAGCGCTTCCAGGTTCTCCTTGATGATCTTGTCGTACTTATTGGCTTCTTTTTTGGAGTCCATGTTGTAAGATAGCAAAAAAGCCCTTGTTGTACAATATTTTGGTTTAATAAAAACAAATAATGTTGAATTTTTTTGTTTTTAAAAAAGAAGTAGGATTCAAACCTATAAAATCAATCTATTTTTTTGATTTGAATCCCGTTATATTACTTTTCGCCAAAAAAGGCGCCGACTGGGTTTAGGTAAAACAGGTTTACTAGTTGTGCTAGTGCAATTGGTAGGTTTAGTGGAAATTATTCTTTCCAAAATTATCCAGCACCATCCCTACAAGACTATCTGGATAGGAGCGGGCGGGCATCTTCGAAAAGGCAAGGAAGCCGGAAGCGAAGCGGCTCAACGAAAAATGCCTCGCCTTTCCCTGCTTGTCCTGCGGAATCTGTCCTATTCCATAGGGAGGAAAAAACGAGGCATTCATCCTATTGCACGCGCCGTTGTAAAAAGGTAAAAAAATCAGAATCTAACGAACCGCCTTTAGCCTGTGGAATTATTCTCAGTGATGCGCCGCTATTCCACGGGCCTGGCAAGACGAAACCCCAAGTGGCTGTACCTGTAGTCCGGGGTGTCGTTGCCGCGATCGGCGCAACGTGCGCTGGCGGGCGTGTAGAACCACGAACCGCCACAGTAAACCCGGCTGGAGCCGCTGTCAGGGCCTTTGGGGGTCCTTACTGTTCTTGCTTTGCTCATAATAGCTGCTACTGTACCAATCCCAGCACCATTCCCAGACGTTGCCGCTCATATCGTACAGGCCATGGCTGTTGGGGGCGAAACTGCCTACTTCCGTTGTCTTTTTCCGGTAAACTCCCTTCTGGGAATATGATTCCTTAAATAGGCCGAATAGCCCCCCTTAGGATCAAAATTAATCTCTTCCGGTTCAGCAATGTCCTTCCCATTGCCAAAACGGACTTTCTGCCCCCGTTGCCGGGCAGCATATTCCCATTCCGCCTTGGTAGGCAGGCGGTAGCCGTTGGCGTTCCAGTATTCCCCCCATTGATGGCATATACCTCTTCCAGCCCTTCCTGCTTACTGCGCCAATTGCAGTATTCCACCGCATCAAGCCAACTCACATTGATCACCGGCCGGCGCCCGCGGCCCCAGTCACTATCGCTTAGCTTATCGCGTTTTGTGGCCGAGCAGAAGGCGTTATATTCCTCGAAGGTAACTGCAAAAGCAACGAAAAAACTAAAAAAAGAACGCCCCCGTAATATTGACCCTATTGGCCTTATTGTCTCCCCGGAACACAATGGCGTTCACGACAAACATATCAAAGGGGCTGAACCACAAGCCGCCGCCGTAGGCGTAATGCCAGGTATCGGACTCTTCTTCCTCCAGCCAGACCCTGCCGTGATCGAAGCCGGCCGTAATGCCCAGTGAGAAAGGCAACGTGGCGTTAGAAGAGCTGATCAGCTTCAGGCGCAAGTCGATATTCTGGTAAAAAGCAGTTGTTCCGACGAAGCGGTTGCGGCGGAAGCCGCGGAAGTTGGCGTCTGGCCCCGGCCCGCTGAGCATTGCGCCCTGATAAAATTCGTACTCATTGGTGAAGCGGTGTTGAAAGCCCAGGCGAGTGGCTACGACCAGGTTTCGCTCCCGGTCGAGATTCTGATACGCAGAGAAGGAAGTGTTCAGATAAGGAAAGCTCTTGTCCACATCATTCAACTGGTGCTTATAGCCGACATCCAGGAACAGGCCGATGCCACGGGCGGGCAGAGCGATGTTGTCCAGGTTGCGATAATCCAGCATCATCCGGAAACCCAGCAAGTCCTGGCCGTTGAAAAACGTTTCGCCCAGTTCATCTCCGACTTCGTCAATGTAACGGCCTTTGGTTCGCTCAATACCGAAGGATTCGAAAGTGGGGCCGATCAGGAAACGAGACTGGCTGTTGAGCCGGCGGCCGATCGAGGGGATAAAACGATACAGGCGTTGGCGAACACGGTTATAATCCAGGTTGCCGTCGTCCAGTTCCGCCTCCAGGTTCTCACTATCATTACCAAAACCGTAGAAGTTGATCGAATAGAGCGGGGTTCGCACCAGGGCGTCCAGCGAAAGCTCCCATTTGCCAAATAAATCGATGAACTCGCTAGAGTATTCTAAAGAAAAACCACCGGTAGCCAGGGCATAGCTGCCTTTGAAGTTGTGTTGGGAAGCGAACGGCGCCTTTTTAAAACCAAATGCGGTGTACTGCGCAAAAAGGCCCACGAGCAATCCGTCATCGGGATTGAACCCGATGGAGGGCAAGGTGCTGAAATAGTTGAAACTGTGGTCGATGGTGCGCCGGTTGTAAGTGTTATATTTGGGGTCTTTTTTATATTTGGCGACGGATTCCTGTCCGAGTTCCACCTGATTGTTCTCCTTGTTTGTGTCATAATAGATCACCCGTTTTGCCTCTTCCCGTACCTCTGATTTATCGATAAAGGTATCTTCACCCAGGCCGCCAACTACCCGGATCAGGATAGCTTTCTCGGACTGGCCGGTGATCTCGAAAATGTCGTCGTCATCTAAGCCGTAGAGGACGATCTCCTTGGTTTCATCGAAATCAAAAGTGCGGCCGTAAAAAAGGAACTCCTTTTCCCCCTTATCATTGGTGTCGTATACACGGATCCGGGTCTTCCCCCCGGGCAGGCGCTCTACCGTGAACAGGTCTTTTTCGGAAGTGCCGATCACTTCCACTTTTTTAGCGATGTATTGGTAATACTCGCGGGCCATTTCCATGAGATTGTCCCGGCGGGCTTTCAGTTTTTGAACGATATCATCTCCATTGAGGGCATAAACGGCCGGCGGCCAGCTTTCCCGGAAGGCCGCTTCAATGCGTTCATCGGTGGCCGCAGCCTGTATGCGGCGCACCTCCTCCTCCCAGGTGCTCCAGTCTGCCCCGGTGAGGAAATTGTGGTCAAAATGCCGGGCGTTGTAGATCTGCCATTGTATGCGTTTGGTCTTGCCTTTAAAGATCATTAGCTTTTTGATATCTGGAGCAGTACCGCGGGCAATGCCGAGCAGCAGGCCGTCGTACTTACAAAAAGCCTGGTCGCGGTCGCGGGGAATGGGGCGGTAATATTCGTATTTGCCTTCGTCGATCTCGGCCCACCGCCATTGATCATCGTGGCGGTCCCAGTCGCCGATCAGCACATCAAAGAGGCGGGAGCGCACCACCCAGCGGTAGTCGATCAGCCGGTCGTGTTCGCCCAGCACCTCGCCCAGCATATCCGTAGTGGAGAGGATCTCTTTGGAATTGCCGAACTGTGGCGTATCGCTCCAGACATCGTCATCAGGGCGTTCTTCAAGCAAGTACAACGAATTGGCAAATTCGTCATTGTATATATCCAATTCCCGCTGGGCAGGAAGGTAAACCAACTGAGGGGAAGTGTAGTAAATGCCCACCGCAGCGGCCAGTTTGGCGGCAGGGATTGCAGACAAGGGGTGAGAAGCGCTGAAGTTATCTCTGATCACCTCCGTCACAAAAGATTCGTTGAAGGGATAACCCAGGGTCCGGGAAGGATCTTTATCGATGGACCGGACGACATACTGTTTGCCATCTTCGGTTTCGAGGCGCAGTGAATTGGTCTGGTAGCCGCCGCCTCTCTTTACAGGCTTCACGCCTCCTTTGAATTCTTTAAGTTTCAGCGTGGGTACTTTCACCACTGCGTTGTACACATCCCGGTAGTGCTGTCCCCAAAAGAAATCCCACAGCTTTCCTTTTTTAAAATCAATCTGGCTGATCGGCATTTCCAGGCTATCCGGAATGGGAGGGAACGCTTCGGGTACTTCTTCCACGATATCCGGCAGTGGCCCTTTTACCTGCTTGCGGTATACCACACGGCCGGTATTACCATCCCCTTCCGGCGTCCAGTATTGTATCCAGGCCGAGCCGTCTTCGTAAAAATCCAACTGGGCAAATCCACGGTGGCCATAGGCGAATTCAGTGCCTTTACCCAGGCGGGAGGGGCTGTCTTTAGCACCGGCGCCACTAACGATGAAGAACTGCTCATCCTGCTCCGTATATTGCAGGATGTGTTCGTGGCCGGAGGCAATGAAAAAACGGCCATTCTTACGGGCGGCATTGATGACTATATTCGCCAACTCCCGGTATTTGGGATGGCTGGCGTCCTGCGGATGGCCAACGGTACCTCTTAGGAACTGAACCACCGACCCCAGGACGGGCAGAGGAATCCAAAGGTTATCATTGAGGTCTGTCAATGGAAAGAGGTGCTGTTTGATAGTGAAATTCCCGCCATGAGGCCCGTTGGTGTAAGGAGGGTGGTGTAAAGCAATGATCATATTTTTATGGCGGTTGCCTTTGATCGCTTCTTCGACATATTCCTGGAACACATCGCGGCTCTTCACTTCACAACCATCATTGATCTCGCTGTGGCCATCCCAATCTTCCAGGTACCATTGCGAGTCGATCAGGACGAGTACCAGGTTGTCGGTCAATTCCACCTCAACCGGGTCGCCACAGCCGGGCTCCGGCAGCACCACATCTTTTCTATCCAGGTAATTCTCAATAAACTTCTTCTCCCGCTTCACCCCATCCAGCCCATACTCATACCAGTCGTGGTTGCCGACAATGAAATTGACCTTTCCTTCATATCCTTTGAGGACATCCAATTGGGCTTTCAGCCGGGCCTCATCGGCGGCGCGATCCGGCCCATTCTTAGAAGCCATACCATTGGGGTAGATATTGTCGCCCAGGTAAAGTACAGCGCTATTCTTACCAGCTTGTCGGAGCTTTTCTCCCAGCAGGATCAGAGCCGGAGAGGTTTTTCCATCCACCAGTTCGCCGGCGTCGCCAACCAGAAAGACGGAGTGTTCAAGCGCCAGTTCCGGGACGGGCGTATTGGCCTCCCACCCCTCGGCTTCCCGGGAATAATGTAGTTTATAGTCTGCGCAGGAATGCAGCATTAATACGCCGATGATCAACAGGTATCCTTTAAAGGTTTTCATAGTATGGACAGTGGGTTTTGCATGCTTTACCAGGGCCAAAATAGTTCTATTTTCGGGAATGAAGTTAAGAAAACAGAACGGGGATTAGTTGTTTTGGTTTAAAATTTGTGTCTGAGATCTGCCGCAACGGCCCCACCCGTTTCATCACCGGCACCAGGCTCATAACCTGCACTAAAGCGACAGCGGCCGTCTCAAATCGAACTTCAATGGATTGGAGGGAGCACGAAACGGCTCTCAAATCAATTGTACATCGGTTATCACCTCCACCACCGCCGGGCCACCGTGCCGGAAAGCCTGCTCCATGGCAGCCACCAACTGGCCCGCTTGGGTTACCCGGATGCCCAGGGCGCCACAGGAACGCGCATATTCGGCAAAATTGGGGTTGTGCAAGCTAGTCTTCCAAACGTCGAGTTCTCCGGCGCGTTGCTCTTTGGATATTTTTCCCAGCTCATCGTTGTTAAGCAGGATGAGTTTGATGGCCATGCCATATTTGACGGCAGTTGTCAACTCTCCGAGGTATTGGGCAAAGCCCCCGTCGCCGGCCACTGCCACCACCGGCCGCTCGTGGCCCACCGCCGCCCAGGCGCCCATAGCTGCCGGGAAAGCAAAGCCAATGGAGCCCAAATATCCGGACATGAGGAAAGTATTGTTGGCCTTGCTTTCGTAATAGCGCCCGAAGGAATAGGCATTATTCCCGACATCCACACACATGACCGCCTCTTCGGGAGCACATTGGTTAAGGGCGTCAAAAACAGCGCTGGAGCTGATCCCTCTGTCCCGCCCTTCGGCCAGCCGCCGGGCCTTTTCCTCTCTCCAGATGCGCCAGCGTTCGCTCACGTCCGCACGCTGGTCGATCGTTTCGGTGGTTCCTTCCAGCGTGGCGTGCAGCATTTCTACCGTCACCGAAATCTCTCCCCAAAGCTGACAATCCACTGGGTGAAACTTGGCTAGGGCCAAGGGGTCGAAATCTACCTGTATGGTAGGTTTCTTAGGTGTTATGCCCGTATGGTTAGAAAAGGAGGCACCGAAGACGATGAGCAGGTCGCATTCATTCATCAGCCAGGAGGCGATGGGCGTTCCGCTACGGCCCAAAACGCCGCCAGCCAGCGGATGATGGTCCGTAATCTGCCCCTTACCTTTAAAGGTAGTCAGCACGGGAGCATTCAATTGCTCCGCCAGGCGGATGATACTTTCCATGTGAAAACGGGCGCCATGGCCGGTGATGATCAAAGGACGGCGGGCCTCCCGGATCATATTCACCGCCTGGCCGAACATTTCCATTGGCGGAGCAATACGGGTGGGCGTGATGCGCCCTTCCGGCGTTTGCGCTTTTTCCTCCGGCGCCGGCAGCCGCTGGACTTCATCCGGAAAGGTGAGGTGGGAAACATCGCGCCGCAGGATGGCGTGTTTGATGGCCAGCGTCATCAATTCGGCGTGCTTACTTTCGCGCTGTACGCGGTGATTGAACTCCGCCACCGACTGAAAGGCCCGCACCAGGTCGAGTTCCTGAAAATTGCCGGTACCAACCACCTGGGAGGCTACCTGTCCGGTGAGGGCCAGAATGGGAGCGCGATCCACCTTGGCGTCCCACAAACCGGTAAACATATTGGTAGAGCCAGGCCCGGCGATTGCGAAGCAAAAGGCCGGCCGGCCGGTTAGTTTTCCGTAGGCGGAAGCGGCGAAGGAAGCGGCGCCCTCATGCCGGATGCCGTAAAAGCGAATCTGGCCTTGCTCTTCTTTACGGCGGATGGCGTCGGCCAGGCCCAGATTGGAGTGTCCCACCATACCGAAACCTACTTCTACGCCCCAATTCACCATTGTCTCCACCATAACGTCGGATATGGTCCGCTGGTGGGGGCGTTCAGCAGGAATACCGATGTAGACGCCGTCCTCCCGGACTTCCACCGGGAAGGTGTCCACTCCGTCGTCAAAGCCGCCGGGTGGCTTGCCGGTCAGGGGATCGAAATCCCATCCGTGCCAGGGGCAGCGCAGTAGCCCTTTTTCGATGGAACCTTCGCCCAGTGGGCCGCCCTGGTGGGGGCATTTATTATCCAGGCATCCAAATGTTCCCTGGTGGTGAGAAAGGCAAAAGGTGCGGTGGGCCGCCGTTACGGTAGTAACCCTCCCTTCAGGGAGGCCGGCCGGATTGTCCAGCACTTTGTGCCATACTAGTTTGTCAGGCATGCAATAAGGGTTTTAGATATAAAAATAATCAGAAATAAACCTCCCGCTCATCATCGGTGATGCAGGGGATCTGCCGGGGGTTGATACCCAGGTGCAGGATGCGGCTGCCGGTCTGATTGATAGGGCTTACGCTCTTTCCGATCACTACACCGTCATCCGGAGCATAATATTCTTTGCTGGTTTTTCCGAAAATGGTTCTGACTTTTGCAATAGCTTCCCCTTTTTTCACCAGATCCCGAACCTTGGGCAATACTTCCAGTATTCCTCCTTCATCGGTATAGATCCAGTACGAGCGTTCACACAAGGTAGTGGAAACTGCGGGGCACAGAATTTCCCCGTCCAGCATATCCAGGTCATACAAGATATTGCGAATGCCAACCAGAGCGTCTTCGATAACGCCGGACTGAAAGACGTGCGGGTCACGCAACTCCAGGGTGATGGCGTGGATGCCCAGGTTACTGGCTGCTCCCCGGAAAGTGCCGTCATTGGGCAGGTTATGAAGGATGATATCCGGGTTTTGCAAACGAGCCATCCGGGCCGTTTCCGGAGAGGACATATCTGCCCGGATGTACCAGGAGTTGACCCGCCCGAAACTGGCCGTGTGCAGGTCTACCAAAAAGTTCAAGGGGTTCAGTATCTTTTCGATCACGCGATAGATGTACACTTCGCTCAGGTTGCCTTCCTTATTGCCAGGGGCAATGCGGTTGAGGTCGGTACCATCATTGAACTTGCGCTGCTCCAGCAACAAGCCCGGAACGTTCATTACCAGTCCCCCGATCACCGTCCCCCGAAGTTGCTCCACATCGAGCTCCCTGAACAACTGCTGAATAACCGGAATACCGTTGAGCTCGTTGCCGTGAATGGCAGCGGTAAGGCCCAGCGTAGGGCCCTCTTTTTTGCCCCGGGCAACAATAACCGGTAACCGGACCGGTTCGCCGATGCCGTTGTTGATAATGTGCAACCAATAGTGGCGTACGGCTCCTTTGGGAGTATGGCTGATATTCAGCTCAAGCTTCTGTTCAACAGGCCCATTCCATTCCATGGAAAATATTTATAAACTGCTGCAATCTCTTAAAAGATCAGCAAAATAAATGTTACGGAGGGAACAGAACGGAATATTTTTCGGAAAACGAAAAAGAAAAGGCGAAAAAAAAGCAGCCTTGGGCAGATGCCCAAGGCTGCAACTTTACACTCACTAGTTTATGAAACTTTAAGCCAACGTCAAAAACAATTATTATTCACTTAACCTAAGTATTTACATCTTTATTGCCTTGAAATAATAATTTTTACGTTAAATATCTTTTTAAGGCAAATTGCAATATACTATACGGCAGTTATCCCTAAAAAGTTTCACAAAAAACGGGGAAATGCAAAAAAATGCTATTAACGCCTCAAAAACATTTTCACCCAAAACCAGGGTTTGGCCAGCTGTTCTCTCAGAGTAAAATCATTGTACATACCAGACAGGAGTGCGACGATGCGGCGATTACCGGCAATTATATTTGCCAGGAGGTTGACCAGGAAGGGATAGGCCAGCATTTTCTGCAACCGGTAGCTCAACCGCATCTCCGAGCCAAGCACCCGGCTCACCCGTTGATCATAAGCCTTCAGAAAGTTTGCAGAAAAATCGTTGTGCAACAGGCATTGTTGCAGTTGCTCGGCAGCGATAAACCCACTGTAGAAAGCATTACCGATGCCTTCTCCGGTAAGCGGATCTATCAAATGGCCAGCATCTCCGACCAGCATATAATGATTACCGGAGAGGGGCTGCCGCCTGGACCCCAGCGGCAAACCATAGCCCTTAACCTCACCGATCAATTGGGCGTTTTGGAAGCGCTCCCGCAAAACGGGATGTTCTTCGATCACTTCCGACAGGGCCTTCCGCAGGTTGACTTTACGCTTCCGCAGGATGTCACTGCGCATACCCAGGCCGACATTGGCCTGCCCGCCCGGTAAGGGGAATATCCAGAAATAGCCGGGAGTGATCGAATTGATAAAGTGCAGTTCAATAAAATTATCCTTGCTGAGGCTTTCAACGTTGGCATAGTAGGCCCGTACGGCTCCGGCGTGGTGCCGGAAGTCCCTTTCCAGGCCCGCTACCTTGCGGCTAAAGGCGGAATGGGCGCCATCGGCAACGATCAGCATACGGGCTTCCACCTCCAAAGCCCCTTTGTTCCCCGATATCAGCCAACCTCTTTCTGTTTGGGTGTACTGTTCCACGGCCAGGCCTTCCCAAAACTGAATATTGTCCCGGCGGCGTACTTCCTGCACCAGGAAATTATCAAAATCATAGCGTCGGGCGACGTAGCCCGGGGCAGAACTGGCATTGCGCACATAATTGGGCTGAAAGGGAATATCCAATTCCTTGCCATTGGGCGCCACAAACCGGATCCCCCACACATCAATTTGCATGGACTGCTGGTTGAAGCGCTCCAGAATATCAGGGTCCAGGCGGTTGAGCAGAGTGGTTACTTTTCCACTGATGGCGTCGCCGCATACTTTATCTCGGGGAAAAGTGGCTTTGTCGATCAATACGGAAGGAATACCCAGGTAACTTAACTTAAGGGCGGTGGCTACGCCCCCCGGCCCGGCCCCAACAATACATACATCGGTTTCTATCATGGTGTAAAAATAGCAGAGGTGGACCTTTTACCCAAAGCTCCACCTCTAAAAAATCGTGCGCCCCCCAGGAAAATTAATTCTTGGCGGGCGCACTTTGATTCCCCCTTACGTAACAGTTATCTTGTTACTGTAAGATAAAAATTAGCATCTTAAAATTAACTGGCACAAAGGTAGAACAAAATAGTACCTCTGCAAACCACATTTTCATGGGGTCTTTGATCCATACATCTTCGGTTCTCCTTGCCCGGGGGTAGTTCAAATCAGGACAGTTCAGCCGGGATCACGACAGCCCTATCTTTTCGGTGGTTGCGAAGTGCCAGCAGCTCTTCAGCCATAGATGTTTGGAGGCGGCTTGCCATACACAGTCCCTGAGCGGGAAGGATCACAACCGTATTGACCCCGATTACCCGGCCATGGGAATCAACCAACGGCCCTCCGGAATTTCCAGGGTTGAGCGCTGCATCGGTTTGGATGACGTCGTCGATCAGGCGGCCAGAAAGGTGTCTGCCATCCTGAAGGCTGACCTCAATGGCAGGAGCGCTATTGGCCACATGGCTGTTGGTAACGAGGTGACTGCCGAACCCTGTTTTTAATTCCCTCCCAGGATCAAAGGCAGGCCGCCACTGCCATCGCCGCCGACGATAACCACTTTGGAATTGCCGGATTTGGCCAGCTCGAGGGTGGCTTCTATACCTTTATCTTTGAGGATCTTATCGGTGAGGCTGGCGCTGAGGATGCGGTTGGACTCTGCCTTGGCCTCGGCTTCGATGATCTTACGCTCTGCTTCCTTGCGCTCCTGCTGAAGGATATAATCATACTTGAGCGCCGATTGTTCCGCTTCAATCTTGGTTTCAATTGCCTCCCGCACCTTATCGGGCAGGGCGATATCCCGGATGAGGGTGGCCTTCAGGTCAATAAAGTTGTCGCCCAGGCTTTTCTCCAGGTCGGACTGGATCAGGGCTTGTACTTCGTTTCGCTTGGTGGAATACAACTCTTCGGGTGTAAACTGGCCAATCATTTCCCGTACAGAAGACCGGATTTCAGGCCGGACCAGGCGTTCGACGTATTGCGGGCCGAACTTTTCGTGCAAATCTCCGATCCTCCCGTAATTGGGGTTGATCCGCACCGTTACATCTACTTCGATGTTCAAGCCGTTGCTCGACAGCACGGACATATCTTCATTGATCTGTTGTTCCCGGATATCGTAAACATACATAATGTTCCAGGGTGCGATGACGTGGAAGCCAGGGGGGAAGATATTTTCCTTCTCCAGGCCCCCGCCGAACCGTTTAAAAAGTACGCCGCGCTCACCGGCTTCGATGGTTAAAAATGTGGCATTAGAAAAGATCAGGACCACTATCAAAGCGATAAAAATGACAATCCCGGTGGTGATTAATTTACCTTGTCCCATATTTTTAATATTGTTTCCTTGACTCATATTAGAAAAGAATTTTTAGTAAGGTCTTAAAATTTAACAACTTTTAAGGCATGGTGTTCCCAATCATTCTACAGAAGTCCTGTTTTTTCAGATGAGTGAAAGGCCAGCCACAAACCCTGCCCCCTCATTTTTGTTGTATCTTCGCGGCGTTTAGCTGAAACGCGGGTAATATCTGAGTAATATAAAACAACAATCTATCGCACTCATGAAACAATGGTTTATTTTCCTTGCCCTGGCTGGTTTAGTCCTGGCCTGTGGAAATGTCGGCAGCCAGGGGCAGTTCGCCGCCAATGCCGGCAATGCTTCTGAAGCCCAAAGGCCCAATGGGGAGAAGATCTATAAACAATATTGTGTGACCTGCCACGGCCTTTACGGAGACATGGGCGCCAGCGGCGCCTTCAACCTTCAGGAATCCCAGCTGAGCCTGGAAGAAAGAACGGCTGTGATCACGAATGGCCGCAACGCCATGACGCCTTTCCAGAGCCTGCTCAGCAAGAAGGAGATCAAAGCAGTGGCCGAATATACCTTCACTTTTCAGGAAGACTAAACCCGCATAACTCATGCCTCAAAAAGTATTTACAGCTCTCGGCCTGATGTCAGGCAGTTCTTTGGATGGGCTGGACATCGCCCACTGCCGGTTTACGGTGGAACCCGAAAACAGGGGTTCAGAAATTGCAGACTGGTCCATTCTCGAAGCCGAGACCCTCCCCTTTAGCGAAGAATGGAGGGAGCGCCTAACAGGGCTGCCGACGTCGAGTGCCAGAGAACTGGCCCTGGCTCACGCCAACTTCGGCCACTACCTTGGTACCCTGGTGGCCCGCTTTCTGGAAAAGCACGGCATCGAACCGGCGCTCATCGCTTCCCATGGGCACACCATTTTTCACTATCCGGAAGAGGGCATGACCTTGCAGATCGGCGATGGAGCGGCCATTGCTGCAGTGGCCGGTTATCCGACCATAGACAACTTTCGAATGCAGGATGTGGCGCTTGGAGGGCAGGGGGCTCCCCTGGCGCCGATTGCCGACAAGTTGTTGTTCCCGGGATTCGACCTTATGCTCAACCTCGGAGGCATTGCCAACGTCACCGTCAAGACGCCCGAGCGGTACGTGGCCTTTGACATCATAGGCGCCAATCAGGCCCTCAATGCGCTGGCGGCCCTTCGGGGCCTGCCCTACGATGATGGTGGGCAATTGGCAGCCAGTGGAAAGCCGGCGCCCGGCCTTCTGGAAAAGATGGAGCAGTTGGATTTTTTCCGGAAGCCCTACCCCAAATCGCTGGGGAATGATTGGGTCAGGGATTTTATGGTTAAACCTTACCTGGCCTATGATGCGCCACTGGAAGACAAGTTGCACACCGCCTGCCTGCAAGTGGCCCGGCAGATCGCCCGCGACCTGGCCCAGGTGCTGGAGCGGGAAAAACTTCCTGCCCGGCAATACCGGATGATGGCCACCGGAGGAGGCGCATTCAATACATTTTTAATGCGCTGCATCCGGGAGGAATGTGAAAAAGTTTGTTCCTTAGCGATCGAGGCCCCTGCTCCCGAAGTTGCCGCATTCAAAGAGGCCGCCTTAATGGCGCTGATGGGAGTGCTCCGCGTTGCTAATATACCCAACTGCCTGCCCACGGCCACCAACGCAGCCCGCCCTGCCATCGGTGGCGCAATACACCAGGGTTGGAAAAAGCAGGTATGACGGGGGGGTATCAGTGGGGCAGTGTATCAGGGTATCAGGGTTGCAGTGTATTAGTGTGAATGAGTAAACATGCATATGACCGAAACATCTACCGCCAGGAATGAGCCCATACTGATCACCGGGGCAACCGGGTTTGTGGGATCCTACCTGCTGCGTTATCTCTTGCACGAGGGGTACCGGGATTTGCGGGCTATCCGGCGTAAAAGCAGTTCTACGGCCCTGTTGGGCCCTGCGGCAGACAAGGTAGAATGGGCCGAAGGAGACATTGTTGATCCAGTTTTTGTAGAAGAGGCCATGAGCGGCATCAAAAAGGTTTTTCATTGCGCTGCGGTAGTCTCTTTCTCTCCCCGCCTGGCCAGTCAAATGATGCGAACTAATGGAGAGGGAACGGCCAATATTGTCAATGCCGCCTTATACGAAGGTATTGACAAGTTGCTGCACGTAAGCTCCATCGCCACCCTGGGCGGGGTGCGTAACGGCATCAGGCTGAGTGAGAAAGACACCTGGCAGCGCAGCCGCTTCAATACGCAGTATAGCATCAGTAAATACATGGCCGAGCAGGAAGTATGGCGGGGTATGGCCGAGGGGCTCAATGTAGCCATCGTCAACCCTTCGGTTATTCTTGGCAGTGGAAAATGGGGCGAAGGAACCGCCCTAATCTTCAAAAAAGCATCAGAAGGCCTCTCTTTTTTTCCGGAAGGCGCCACCGGCTTTGTCGATGTACGCGATGTAGCCCGATTCTCCGTTCAGCTCATGGAAAGTAAAATTGAAGGACAGCGCTTCATTCTCAACGCCGAGAACCAAACGTATAAATGGCTTCTGGAAAGCATCTGTCATCATCTGGGCGCCACTCCTCCTTCCTACAAAGCTACACCTTTGATGCAGGCTGTGGCTTGGCGCCTGGACTGGCTGCGTTCCCGGCTTACCGGCAAGCCTCAAATCCTCACCCGGGAAACAATCCGCCAGTCCAGCTACACTTTTTCCTATGAAAACGCACGGTCTCTGCAAGCATTTCCGTTTACGTATCACCCCATCGAAGAAACCATAGCGGCCACTTGTGAACAGTTGTTGCAAGCCAGGCGGGAAGGCTTTGCCCCCAAGGTGTTGCCGTTTCGGGATGTGTAAAGTATTAGAGCTTGTTCAAATTGCTAACACCTGCTTTCACTTACCTATTTTCACATTTCAACTATCCCATTCATCCTCAAGGCATCTTTATTTGTTACCTATTGCATATCCTGATTAAAAACATTGAACATCCCCTATCGGAAGGGCCGCCGGCTGGCCGGCCGATAAGGAAGAGATAAAACAATAAGGCCATGGAAGCCAATTTGATTAAGCAGAGCAAAAAAGCTCAACCCGTAAAGCATGAAATGTCTTCTCACGCAGAGGAAGATGTGTTCAAGGAAATCGGTATAGACCGCGTTCCTTTTTCATCGGTATTGAGTTTCGAGCCTTTGATCCGGGAGGTTGAGGAAAAGGCCAAAAGCGGCAACTCAACCGAAGCTGCCATTGCCGGTATGGTGCTCCAGAAACTGGCGGAGTCGCCAGCATTACTCAAACCGATCAAGGACCGGTCGGTCCTTGAGAAGAACAAAGAGATTATAGACTTTCTTATGATGATGGTCATCCCCGGTTCTATGCGAAAAAAACAACTGGTAAAGGCCTCCGCCCCCTTTGATATGAATCCTATTTACTGCACCCAATCGCTGGAGCAATTGATGAAAGCCAGGAAGGTAAAGTATGTGGTCAACAACAACAATAATATTCTTTATTGCGGTATGGTGGTCAACGCCTGCAGCCTGATCCTGAATAAATTCTACGGCCAGAATATAAATGTGGACCCTCCCATTGCCCTCTCTATTCAACCGGAAGGTTACTCACTGGAACGTCATTTCAAGACTCAGCTCGATACACAGTATGTAGACATCAAACAACTAAAACCTCTGCAGCCGTTATGCCAGGAAAAGATAAACAGCTTGTTGAGCAATATTTATGATTTAGATCTTTGGTTGCAACATATCCCGCCCGAAAACTTTGAATTCCAGGGGTTTGTCATCGGCACGCTGATCGACATTACCGAAGAGGAAGCCCTTTCGCGGCTGAAATACAACCTTTTGGAAAGAGATGCAGTCGTAGACACCATCAAGGTAGAGCGCCTCCAGCACCTGATACGGACGTATTTTGACCTGCCGGACCTGAGATTGGGCGTAACGGCGATCGACTATCCGGTGGAAAACAGTGTAGCCCACCGGTACAAGATCCGCTTCGATTTTCTGGCCAGCCATCACGAATGCCTGTTAGCCCCGGAAAACAAAAACTCTCTTTACGACAAAGCTTGCCGCTATCGGGAAGTCCTGCTGATCGAAGACCTGGAGGAGGCCAGCAACAAGACGCCGATCGAAAAGGACTTGCTGAAAGAAGGCATAAAAAGCATCATTGTGGCGCCCTTGTTCAATAAAAATGAGCAGGTAATCGGCCTACTGGAGATCGGCGCTCCCCGCCCTTATGAATTGAACAGTTTTATAGAGCTTAAATTCAAAGAGATCACCGGCCTGTTCAGTATGGCGGTTGAACGCAGCCGGGAGGAGATCGACAACCGGGTGGAAGCCATTATCCGGGAGCAGTATACCGCCGTTCACCCCAGTGTAGAATGGAAATTTGTGGAGACCTCCTATAACCTGCTCGAAAAAAGGGAGCGCGACCCCAAAAATGCCACCGTGGACCCCATTGTTTTTCACGACGTCTACCCGCTTTACGGCCAGGCCGATATCGTCAGCTCTTCGGAAAAAAGAAACTACGCCATACAATCCGACCTGGTTGACAACCTCAAACGGGCTTCCAACATCCTGGAGCGAGGCATTGCCCTCGGCCGTTTCCCCTTGCTCAATCAGTACCTGATAAAGGCCCAACGGGACCTCGAAGGCCTGCAGAATGAGTTTAACTCCAATGACGAATCCCGGATCGTCGAATGGCTACAATCCGAGATCCATCCTCTATTTTACCAGCTCCGCGCTAAATATGCCGAACTGGCAGGGCCAATCTCCACCTATTTCGAATACCTGGATCCGGAACTGGGCATCGTCTACCGTGAGCGGAAGGCTTATGAAGACAGCGTCACCAAGATCAATAATACCATATCCAACTACCTGGAGCAGCAGGAGAAAGAAGCGCAGAAGATCCTCCCTCACTATTTTGAGAAATACAAAACGGATGGTGTGGAGTACGATATGTATGTCGGGCAATCTCTACTGAAAAGAGACCGCTTCAGTATGATACACCTCAAAAACCTGCGCCTTGCTCAATTGATCGACATGTGTGAAGTAACCCGCATTGTCAACAATATGCAGAGCCAATTGCAGGTTCCACTGAAAACAGCTCAGCTAATATTTGTCTACAGCACTCCCCTTTCCATTCGCTTCCGAATGGATGAAAAGCAATTTGACGTGGACGGCGCCTATAACGTACGCTACGAGATCCTGAAAAAACGCATTGATAAATCACTCATCGAAGGTACCGAAGAACGGCTGACCCAAGCCGGCAAGGTTGCTATAGTCTATCTTCAGGAAAAAGAACGCCAGGAGTATCTCGAATACATCGATTACCTGATCCATGAAGGGTACATCACCGAGGAAGTGGAAGACCTCCGGATTGGCAGGTTGCAAGGCGTACAGGGATTACAGGCCCTGCGCATTACCGTAAAATGAATAAAACAGGTAACATTTCAGATCTTCACAAAATAAAGTTCGCAGTGTAGCCGTTTTCGCAAAACAACTGTTACTAAAGGCTTATTTGGCCTTCTCCGGGGCGCACTTGTCTGTTTTAAGGCATTGGAGGCGCCCCATCTGATCAAATGTAACTTTTGGCAACCTTTTACGTCCAAAAAATTACAAACCAGACAAGTATGACATTTTCCAACTCGGCTAAATATTGGGGATTACTGTTCTTTGCTCTAAGCAGCTGGCAGCTAAAAGCCCAGAAAATACATTCGCCGGACAAGGATCAGGTGGAACTGGCCAAAGAAAAAGTAACTTTCTGCCAGCCCGGAGTTACCAACCAATCCCGCGGGAGAGGCGCATTAATAGAATATGGTGCGATAGGCGGCCACAACATCCTTCCGGAAAACAGCTCGTCAGATGGAATGAATAACAGCAGCCGGGTCAGCCACATCGACCAGATCACTGCCAAAATTAAGATCCCCATCATCAATGCCCCCAGCCTGAAGGTGCTGGCCGGATATGAATATTCGTCAGAAACGTATCATTTCGGGGAAATTGGCACGGATCAGAGCAGCTTATATCAAAGCCTGGACGGCAACCCGCTGAGAAACAACAAATACTCCCTTTACATAACCAAGGCTTTCCGTGAGAAATTCTACGGGGGGCTTCGCCTGCGTACTTCCTACCGTGGGGACTATGACCAGGGCATGTCCTTCGAAAGCAGGTATGCTACCTACAGTGTCTTAGCTGTAATGGGAATCAAACCCCGCCCCGGACTGGAATGGGGAATAGGCTTGACCTACAGTGACAATTTCTTCAACCGCCAGATACTCCCCTTTGCCGTCTACAACCGAACCTTTAATGAAAAATGGGGTATTGAAACCGTACTACCGGTATCCGTTATGGCCCGCTATAACTTCCGGAAAGACCGGCTGATCCTTTTCGGCGCCGAATACCAGAGCGATTCTTATGCCATCGATGCGCTTACGGGGAAAAGCGCCCAGGCTACCCCCTATTTTTTCCGGCATTCAGAAATAGCGGTCAAGGCTTCTTATGACCATCATCTCTATTCCTGGTTTTGGTTCAATGTAGAAGGAGGGTACCAGGCCCCCTTCCGAAACCAGTTCGTTGCCTCTCAAGGCGGACAAACCATCGACAATTCCGTCAAAGGGCAACCCTTTTTCAAGGTTGGCCTGTTTATCACTCCGCCGAAAGATTGTATCAAATAACCATCCCCCAATCGTTTACAAAACAAACAAGGAGTAACTGATGCCAAAAACGATGACCGTGGCAATGACGCCCCACATAAAAATGGTGTAGCAGACCCGCAATTGATAGTATTTTCTACCCAGAGAATGCCCCAGATAGTATAGGTCGCGCATAATGGCTCCCTCGAGATTTTCGTCATTGGAAACAACTTCTTGCATCCCCTCCTGATACTCTGTAAAGGTCATTTTATAAAAATTTCCAAAGAAAAACAGGTTAGACCGCCCGGAATCGATGAGGTCTCTGCTGGTGTAGCCCATCATTTTAATGGGACGGGTAGCCAGGGTTGCGAAGATCATAGAGAGCAGGCAGGTGGCCAATAGCGTTCCCATCGGGACCAGCAGGTATAAATTGCTTTTGACATAGGAAGCGGCCAGCGGCATCACGATCGTGATGATCAAAGCATTGACGCTGAGCATGATGTTGGCTTTGTTATCCGCCAGGTTACTCAGGTCAAGATGGTTGCGCAACGCTGTTTTAAACATCATCTGAGCACTCTTACTGCTAGCTATATGCCCGAATTTGGAAGGTTCTTTTTCCACTTTCTTTTTGTCTGTTTTTATTTTCTCAGGCTTCACTTGGCTTTTTCGAAGGGCCTTGAGCTTTTCCCGATTAACCTCTGCCTGGAAGCCGAATAATTCCTTGGCCGCGGGAGTGAAGTACTCGTGTTCTTTTACGAACTTAAAATTCAATTTATACCACTCCTTGTCATCGTATACCTGATTCAGAAAAACGGCCCATTCGTAGCGAAGGTCCTTCAGGGTATCAAAGTAGGTATCACTGCCCAGATTACTCAGGTCGGCATCTTTGATAACCTGCTCAAGGGTACTGCTCGGATGTTTGGCAGGGAAGGTAGCGTCGATCAGTAAAAGTACCTTTTCAATTTTTTCCGGCGGGTAACCATGCCCCTCCAAAAACGCCTGAGCGATCTGTCCGCTGATCGCCTCGTGCCCTTCGTAAGTTTCCGTGAAGCCGGTATCGTGAAATAAGGCTGCCAGGCCGAGCAATTCCAACGCTTCATCCTCCAGTCCCATCGATTTCCCCAATTCCAGAGCCGCGTCCCGCACCTTGAAAGTATGCTGCAGGCTATGGTACCGGTGGTCTTCCGTAAGTTTCTCCTTCAAGAGAGCAGTAATATAGTGCTCGGCAGCACTGATAATAGTTTTTTCAGCCATTTTATTCATTTTACCGGCTTTTTCGTTGGTCGAACCATGGTATTTCGCATCCAATTCACTTTTAAGCTACTAAATTGTAACTTTTTAAGCAATTGTGTAACAATTTTTACATCAACTTGTCAAAAGAGCAAAGCATTTACTGAAATTTGGTAAGTGTATCTTACTCAAAAGCCAGAATACAAAGTTCATGACATACACCTACAAAAACATGCAGAGGTGGATTATTGGGACTTGCCTGTTGTGTTTTTACTGTAGTAGCTTTTCCCAAGGAACAACTGCATCGCCAGGCGAAAAAATTTATGAGGCCAACTACTGGATAAGCGGCAGCATTGCACTCCTGGGAGCGGCGGCCAGCAATATTGCTCGTGGCCGGCTAAGAGATAAACCAGGCATCGCCGAAATACATGTCAACCGGATCACCGCCAAAGGGGTTAACCGTTTCGACCGGTGGGCACTGCGCCAGGACCCTTTTTCAAAGGAAAAGGCTCAGAAGGTATCTGACCGCATCCTTTATGCTTCCGCCGCCCTGCCTATTCTCCTTTTTCTGGACAAGGACATTCGACAAAACTGGTTGGATATCAGCCTGATGTACGCTGAAACGCAGGCCATCAACTCCAACATGTACGGCTGGAGCCCTTTAGGCCCCAACTTTGTAGAACGGTACCGGCCGGCGGTTTACTACGAAGAGCTTCCGCTAAAGGAACGCAATTTTGGCAACCTGCGCAACTCTTTTTACAGCGGGCATGTGGCTTCTACAGCTACCGGCGCCTTCTTTGCCGCCAAAGTGTTTTCGGATTACCACCCTAATCTGGGCGGCAAGAAATATTTACTCTTCGGGTTGGCCGTCCTGCCTCCTGCCGTAGTAGGCATTTACCGGATAAAGGCACTCAAGCATTTCCCCTCAGATGTCATCGTTGGAGCGGCTATCGGAGCTTCCATAGGCATTCTCATCCCCGAATTTCACCGGCTGGCGATGAACCGAGCCAGTTTTTCTGCCATTTATAGTGAAGAGGTAAAAGGACTGGGAATGATTTATCGTTTCTGAGAAGCCGTTTGTTCCCCCCAAAAGATTGTGCTATATTAACCGCCGTTCAACCAATCGCTTATTAACGGCATGAACGGCACCCTGTTTCTCATTGGCCAACTCATCATCACCCTGTTAGCGCTGGGATTGATCAGTAGCCTGTATTACGGTTTGTCTCAGGCGTTCCAGAAGCTTCACCTGCCCGCCCTTCAAAGAGACAAACTACTGCAGCTTATCATTACGGGTATTGCATTCTGGCTGGCGATCCTGGCCCTACTGGCTTATATGGGCTATTTTTATGAACCGGACACCACCTTTCAGCGCTTGTTACTGGCCATTGCCCTTCCATTTGCGATTATCGTCCTCTTACTTTTTTCCCGGTTTTTCACACTGATCCTTCGGGTGCTCCCAATTCGCTGGCTGGCTTATTTCCAGGCCTGCCGGATCGTAACAGAATTATTCTTCTGGATGGGAATGAAGGGGGGGTACATACCGGTTCAAATGACTTTTGAGTGGCTCAATTATGATATAGTGGTGGGAATTACGGCGCTGATGGCCGGTTACGTTTTTTTTAGCCGGGGCCGCTATCGCCGTTTTGAAGGCATTCTGTGGAATACTTTTGGCATAGCCTCTCTTGCCAATGTGTTATTTATCAGTTTGTTTTCACTACCTGGCCCTCACCGCGCGTTTGCCACTACTCCTGATTGCGCCTTCCTCACGCTCACGCCCTTCATCTGGCTTCCTGGTTTTATTTTTCCATTGGCGCTGGGCGCCCACATCTTCTCTCTGAAAAAATTGCTCCGCCCGCAGGAGGAAAATATCCGGCAATTCCTTAAGTAGAAAAAATAATAATGCCGAAGTAGCCTACACCACTTCGGCACCATTATCGGAAAAGCAATTAAACCTGTTTATACCTTTTCCGATCGAAAAGCAACTCTGATGTTGTATTCCGTGAAGGCTTCCAACCCTTCTGCATCAACTTTCTGCGCGTTAAGACTCTGCTTGATGTACTCCTTGATGAAGTCATTGTCGCAAATTACTTTGAGCACCACGATCTCATGGTTTTCATTGACCGTGAAGTTGATGAAGGCCTGCGTTTCCGAGATGCCTTTTTTACTCAGCTCCGGAGTTTTGATCAACTTAGCCACCTCCTTGCGCAATTCGGAAGTTGGAGTGACTGCCGCAGGTGAAGCAAATGCAAAACTGGTTGCAAAAAAACAAAGGGCCAAAACGATACTAATACGGAAGGTTTTCATGACAAAAAATTTAGGGTTTAACAATCGGGATAATAAATGTTGGCAACAGGCATCCGCCCCGGCGACAGTCCATTCACCGGGAAACGCCCCTACACAACACGGTTTAGGGTCATTTTCTAATCTATAGTTTTTGTTTTTTCGTCCAGAAGTGTCTCTGATAAGAAAGACGGTACTATAACGCAGAAGTTGCACGAGATGATCTGTAAAAAAGGGAGCTTTCTATCAATAGGCGTTTTTTTAAGATGAGCAAGGCCCCGAGTTCCATACAAGCCTATTTTTTAACTAAGAAAAAAACAAACCGGATATAGACAAAAGGCCCCACATTCGATATTTACGGCTACCAAAATTATTTAACCCAATTTATTATTCCACTGAAAACCTATTTCTTAAAATAATGCTTGCCAGTGATTGGCCACCGCACATAGCGCGCGACAGTCTTTAAGATGAGAAAGGAGTAGTATTAATTCATTTTTAGCCTCCCATCCATGATGGGATGTTAAAAATTTTACAAGGCGCCGCAAATTTCCAATAGTGTGGACTGGCAGCTCAGTTTCCCCACGGGTCAATGGTTATCAATATTTTAATTGCCTTCATAAACATTTGCAAACGATTACAAACGATTACAAACGCAATTAAACATTTATTTTTCGACTAGCGCTTGACTTGTCCCACATCTTTGTAGCGTCATCAGCAACAACTATTATCCATCTCAAAATCACTTAAGTCATGAACAACTTACGCAACAAAGTCCAACTGATCGGCAACCTCGGCAAAGAGGTCGAATTTAAGGAACTGGAAAACGGAAACGCCATCGCCAGAGTAACCATTGCCACCAAGGAAGTATACAAAAACCCCAAGGGCGAAAAAATAGTGGATGTACAATGGCACAACCTGGTCGGCTGGGGAAAGGTAGCCGAAATCATGCAGGTGCTTCTGAAAAAAGGCAAGGAAGTGGCGGTGCAGGGCAAACTCACCCATCGCAGTTTTGAAGACAGACAGGGCCAAAAACGCTACATTTCTGAGATCATCGTCAAAGAATTCATGCCACTGAACTGACCGAACCGCAAACCTAGTACTATTTAACACTACACCTACGCACACAACGAACTGATTTTCAAATCTGATTTACGTTTTACCCACACCAGGCGCCGGGCGCCGGGGAGGGGATTTTTTAACCTTTTCTAATAATCAAGACCATGCAAAGCATTAAAAACAGCATCACTTTGATCGGCCATCTGGGCGATGACCCGCAAATGATTCAAACCAAAAATGGCAATATGCTGGCTAATTTCTCGCTGGCCACCAACGATTACTACCGCAACCAGCAAGGAGACAAAATCACTAGTACCGAGTGGCATAGCTGCGTTGCCTGGGGTAAGCTGGCGGAACTCATGTCTTCTATATGCAAAAAGGGCAAGGAAGTGGCGGTCCGCGGCAAGCTTACTTACAATAAGTATGAAGACAAAGACGGCATCCGTCGCAACGTGCCTCGGATCGTCATCGATGAGTTTGTACTGCTAAGTAAGAAAAAAATCGAAACCTAGGAGCCTGCAAGCGGGCGGCTTCTCTCTTTTATTAGCATAGCTGCCGATGTCCGCTTTGGCCTTCTCAACTTGCATACGGAAATGTAGGCAGGACTGGGGCATGCCCCAAACGAGGGGTTTATTGCAAGTTGGGTTTTTTCTGCAGTGCCCGGCTCTTCCAAAGTCTCTTGCAACAGTAGCGGAGGCGCCGGTGCACTGCTCTAATGTTGATTCAGCAAATAATTTGTGTGGGCCACCTGGGGAAGAGGCTTTCAGGTTAAATCCCCTTTCTACTTCCGGTTGCGGATATCCTCCAGGTATTTATCAAGTTCGATCTCGTCGTAGATAAGGACCTCGCGGGCCTTGCTGCCCTCACTAGGGCCGACGATCCCGAGCGCTTCCAATTGATCCATGATGCGGCCAGCCCGGTTATAACCCAGCTTGAGTCTCCGCTGTATCATAGAAGTAGAACCATGCTGGTTCTGGATAATAAGCCTGGCGGCATCTTCGAACATCTCATCCAGTTCAGCGTAGGTAAGGCCCTGGGCACCGGATATTTCTTCATCATCACCGTGAAACTCCGGCAGGAAGAAAGGCTCCGGATACCCCGGCTGGTTAGCGATAAAGTTGACCACATCCTCTACTTCCGGCGTATCGACAAAGGCCCCCTGTATACGTTTGGTTTCTCCACTGACCGATAAGAGCATATCGCCCCGGCCGATGAGTTGGTCAGCCCCTCCCCCATCCAGGATGGTTCTGGAATCCACTTTAGAACTCACCTTATAGGCGATACGGGCGGGGAAGTTGGCTTTGATCACGCCGGTGATGATATTTACAGAAGGGCGCTGGGTAGCAATGATCAGGTGAATACCGACTGCGCGGGCCAACTGGGCCAGGCGCCCGATCGGTAATTCCACTTCTTTGCCTGCCGTCATGATCATATCGGCAAATTCATCAATAACCAGGACGATGAAAGGCAGAAAGCGGTGGCCTTTATGAGGGTTGAGTCGCCGTTGGACAAATTTTTCATTGTACTCCCGGATATTGCGGGCTGCCGCCTTTTTGAGCAGGTTGTAGCGTTGGTCCATCTCAATGCACAACGAATTGAGGGTGTGGATCACGCGGCTGGTCTCAGTAGTAATGGGTTCATCCTGGCCCGGCAGGAAAGCCAGGAAGTGGTGCTCCAATTTGCTATACGGGAAAAGTTCTACCTTCTTAGGGTCCACCAGCACCAGTTTTACCTGGGAGGGGTGCTTTTTATACAGCAAAGACATAATGATGGCGTTGACCCCTACCGACTTCCCCTGGCCGGTAGCGCCCGCCACCAGCAAGTGTGGCATTTTGGCCAGATCGGCGACAAAGACTTCGTTGGAAATGGTCTTACCCAAAGCGATCGGCAAGTCCATCTTGGCGCGCTTGAATTTTTCCGATTGCAGGACCTCTTTCATAGAAACGACCTGCGGGTTCTTATTTGGCACTTCGATGCCTATGGTTCCACGCCCGGGGATAGGAGCAATGATCCGAATGCCCAAGGCAGCAAGGCTGAGGGCAATATCATCCTCCAGGTTTTTGATCTTGGAAATACGTACGCCGGGCGCAGGAATGATCTCATAAAGAGTAACGGTAGGGCCGATCGTAGCCCGGATCTTGGTAATCTCGATCTTGTAATTGAGCAGCGTTTCTATGATCTGGTCTTTATTGGCCTCCAGCTCCGCCCGGTCGATCTCCACCCGTTGTTCGGAGTAATCTTTGAGCAGGGAAGTCACTGGAAACTCATAGGAAGAAAGCTCCAGAGTGGGATCGTAAGGCTCGCTATGGTCCTGGTTTTCTTCCTGAAAGGATAATTTAGGGCCAGTCGGCCCGGTGACACCGGGCCCGGGGCTACCCTCCGACGGAATAGCTTCCTTGGAAGCCGGCTCAATCTCCAGCTCTGCCTCCCCAACCTTGAGGGGCCCTGATTTCTGGTGACTGACATCATCGGGGAGTTCAAAAGCAAGCTGTTTTTTTCCATTTCCGGAAGAGGACGGCCCGCTATCTTCGGCAAGATCTTCATCGCTCTCTTTATCTCCGGCGCCTCGCTCTCCGGGGCGTAGCGTAGCCAGGGCTCTATCTTGCCCGGCCTGAGAGGAGCGGCGGCCAGGCAGGCGGCCCGTAAACCAGTCATTGATATAATGTAGAGAATCCCTTACGGCGCCCTGTGGAGTCATCTCGTTGAAATTGGGGTTTACGTTCCAAACCACTACTCCCAGAACCAGGAACAACAACAAAATGATCATACCCGCTGTACCCACAAAACTGAGCAGCCAGTCACACACCCCTTCGCCAAAAGCCCCACCCCAGGGAAAGGCAGCCCTTCCCGCCACAAATTCCAGGAAGATCGAAAAGACCACCATCAGCAGCAACCACAATCGGAATCGCGGCCAGTGTTGGCGCAGGGTTTGCCTGCGTATCAAGGCCAGGCCTCCTACAACAAAAATGGCAATAAGGAAATAGGAAGGAAAGCCAAAACCCCAGTAAAAGAACATATTGGAGATGATCGCTCCCAGGCGCCCCAGCCAGTTGGCCATTTCCATATCGCTTTCCAGAAGCAGCCCCCAGGAAAAGCGGAGCACCCGATCCTGGTCTACCTTCCAGGTAAACAGGTAGGAAGTGAAGGCAATGAACAAATAAATAGATAGGAACAGGCTAAGTATACCAACTAATTTGGGTACCCGTTCATCGTTAAGTCCGAGTTTGAGGCTCAACTGCCCCTTTTTCTTGCTCTTTTTTGCCGTCATTATCTTTTTCTAAACTCAACTACCAAAACTAATATGATTGGCGAGAAAATGCCTTTCCCATGTTGGGAAGGTTTACAAAAATAGAGATTAATTGGTAAAATTCACTCATTGTTCAAGAGGAACTATCAACAATGCGATGACCTTCATTCAGCAATTTGCGAATCCTGGGCCGCTTTTCTCTTTTTCAATAACGGTTTTTTAACAGTTCTGAACGTTCCAAGCTATGGATTATTAGCGTAATATTGCAGTCTGTCCCCATAAAAACAAAGCAATCAAACAAAGTGGCCTTAATCCTTTTTCAGTCTGAGACTATGAAAATGATGGGATGAATTTTTATCAACCTTCAAAACTCAATCATATGCTGTTCCTAAAAACAGTAGACAGGAGGGAAGGGCTTACGCGGGAAACTTTCGCCCGGGAATATCTGGAGCCCAGAACCCCTGTTATCCTGGTTGACCTGATGGCCCACTGGCCGGCAAAAACTAAGTGGACCGTCGATTTTTTTAAGGAAAATCATGGCCATCTATCGGTGCCCGTGTTTTCAGATAATGTCTCTAAGCCAGGTAAAAAATACATGGCTCCTGATAAAATGGTCCCCTTCCGGGAATTCCTGGAGGCCATGGAACAGGGCCCTACTAACCTGAGAATGTTTTTGTTTAACATATTTAAACACGTTCCTGAACTTTGCAAGGACTTCCACATGCCAACCATCATGGATGGTTTCATTCACGATTTCCCGTTCATGTTCTTCGGAGGAGAAGGTTCTAAAGTAGCCTTGCACTACGATATCGACCTCTCGCATGTGTTTCTCAACCAGTTCCACGGCCGCAAGCGGGTTGTGCTCTTCCCTCCCGAGCAATCAAAGTACATTTATCAGCACCCCTTCACAGTGGCCAGTTACGTAGACGTCAACCACCCCAACTACGAAAAGTTTCCTGCCCTGCGGAATGTTCAGGGCTTCGAGGCCATCCTGCATCCGGGAGAGAGCCTCTTTATGCCCAGTGGCTACTGGCACTTTGTAGAGTATTTGGACGGAGGGTATTCTATTTCTCTGCGTGCCAACGAATCTTACGTACGGCGCGCCCGGGGCCTTTGGAATATCGCAAAACATTATATGGTCGACAAAGGCATGAACCGGCTCATGGGCCAGGAATGGCGGCGCATGAAAGAGGAGTTAGCTAAAAAAAGGGCAGAAATAGCCGGTTAACAATCTACCTCAACTCCAGGAAAGTGTTCACCAATCGTTCATTTCGCTACAATTGGTGAACTCTTTTTTTTAAATTTCCAAAAAAAGAGATGAAAGCATCTGTAGAAATAAGCATGTACCCTCTAACTAAGGACTATGAAGGCTTTGTTCTCGATTTCATCGCCCGCCTTCGGGTACATGACGGCCTTCGCGTTGAAGTCAACACCTTGAGCACTCAAATATTTGGAGATTACGACGCAATAATGAATGCCCTGCACCAGGAGATCAAGCTGAGTTTTCAACAAGGAGTAACGGCCTCGATGGTGATCAAGGTTCTCAATATCGAAGGAGTAAAATGAACTTCAGTGCGATGAAATCATTACAATTATAATTATTATTTTTATAATAATTATAATTGTAATCGTTATTTTCCAAACCACTCCTCCTCTATGCCCGTTACCCGTGACCAATTATCAGGATTTCGCCGGCATACCCCCGGCGTTCAGGAACGCATCCACTTCAATAACGCCGGTGCGGCGCTGCCTCCGGATGCTGTACTGCAAGCTATACGCCAGCACCTGGCCCTGGAAGCTCGCATCGGCGGTTACGAAGCAGCAACTACCGCCCGCAAGGAAGTCGCCGGGTTTTACAAAGTGGTAGGCCAGTTACTGAATGTTCCGGCGAAGAACATAGCCTTTGCCACCAGTGCTACGGAAGCTTACAATAAAGCCCTCTCTTCTATCCCTTTTCAGGCCGGCGACTACATTCTAACCACTGAAGATGACTATGTTTCCAACCAGATTGCCTTCCTCCAGGTACAGGATAGGTTTGGCGTCCGCCTGTTGCGGGCCGCCAGCCGCCCGGAAGGAGGGTTCGATCCCGTGTCTATGGAAGCGCTCATCAGAAAACACCACCCCAGGCTGGTGGCTGTCACCCATATTCCTACCAATTCCGGACTGGTGCAGGACGTGGAGGCTGCCGGCCAGCTCTGCCGCCAGTACGGTTGCCTTTACCTCCTGGATGCCTGCCAGTCGGCAGGCCAGATGCCCCTGGATGTAAAACAATTGCATTGCGACTTCCTCAGCGCTACCTTTCGAAAGTTTCTGCGCGGCCCACGTGGCGCTGGCTTTCTTTATGTTTCCGACAAAGTGCTGAATGCCGGGCTGGCTCCGCTCTTCCTGGACCTCCATAGCGCCGACTGGGCCGAAGCCGGGCGCTATGTTCCCAAAACCAATGCTCAAAGATTCGAGACCTGGGAACGCTCTTATGCCTTGCTACTGGGTAGCAAAGCGGCAGCCGAATATGCCCTGCAAATCGGACTGGGCGCTATCCAGGAACGTACTTTCCGGCTCGCGGCAAACCTGCGTGAACAGCTATCCGGTATTCCAGAGGTTCAACTACTTGACCGGGGCGAGCATCTTTGTGGTATTGTTACCTTACACATCAATGACTGGAAACCAATACCTCTCAAAGTAGCCCTGGAACAGAGAGGAGTCAACGCCTCCATCGCCGGCCGCGGCTCTGCCGTCATCGATTTTGCCCGCAAAGGAGTAGA
>JAGQXQ010000260.1:4926-11929 GCA_020436535.1 Phaeodactylibacter sp. | reverse complement strand
ATCGCCGAGCCAGTAGTACTGGCCTACCCTGGCGTTTTCGTTTTCCGGGACGAAAAAGGTTTGGGGACGTCCATCCTCATCCTGTTTGTAGAAAAAGTGAATACTGTCCGGATGAGGCGCCTGCCCTTTCATATAAGCCACGGTGTTGTTAACCATCTTATACCCTTCGGTTGGTTTGTTGTCTTTGACTTCGCCGATGAAGGTATCGCTGAAAGTCAGGAGCACTTCCCGTTGCGGATCATCGCGGGGTTGTTCTGTTCCGTCCAGGGAAAAGGAAAAGATCCCATCGGCCCCAAACCAGCCAGACTTCCGGTAGAAGAGCTGCGTCCATTCCGGCGCCGGTTCGGCCGTGAACTTCAGTTCTGAAGAAGCTGGAGGCGCCGGGGCCTGCTTGTTCAATGACCCGCAGCTAATGGCAAGCAGCGATAAGCAGACGGCATAAAAAAATCTGTGTAACATATCAGGTTGGTTCGTTCAAAGTCGGTCATTCATTTCCCCCTTTTCACCCGCCTTGGAAAGCAGGCGAAGCGAGGGCAGGCTTTCATTCATCCCATCCCTTCACCCAAACAAAATACGGCCGGTAATTGTCCGCGTTGGTGAACAGGTCGGAAAAATTGAAGGAATTGACATTATAGGAAACCAAAAGTGCTCCGTCATCCAGAAACTGTGTATGGGCAAAAGCATTATAGGTGAAAATGTTTCCCTCTGTTTCCGGTGTGCAATAAACGAGTGTTTTTTCAGCGAAAGGCCCGAAGGGGGCTTCTGACCGGTACAGGTAGATCTCTCCTCCAAGAATATGATGTTGGGTGAGCAGGTAAAACCGGCCTTCGTGCTTAAAGACGGAAAATTGCTCTGAGACATTGGCGAACAGCCGTGCGCTTTGGCCAGGGCCTGACGCCCAACCCGTTCCATCATAATACGCCCACTCGCCTTGCAGCCCTTCACTTACCGGTACCCGGGCCAGGTGGAGGTATTTCAACAAGCCGTTTTTTTCTGCGCCGTACAGATAGTAGAAGCCATCCTCCTCCATGATACAAGCACCGTAATTAACGGTGGGGGCCGTTACCTTCCGTTCAATAGACAATAAGCGGATATCCGGCAAAGAAAAACGGGCGATATCGATGCTGGTATATTCAAAACCCCAGGCGCCACCTCCTGTATTTTTAAAACCGAAAAGGACAACCTGAAGCGTGTCGTTTCTGGCAACTCCATGCCCTGGCCAGTACCACCATCCTTCTTCTTCCGGCTGCACGAAGGCGGAGGCGTTTCCTGCCGATCCGGTGTAGAGAGTCGTCAATTGTTCTCCATCCTGAACGACAAAGGTGTTGTTGATGAGGCCGGTACCAGGGCGGGAGCGGTCGGCCTTGACGGTTCCCAGGAAGGTATCTCCGAACAGCCACAGGTTGCGCCCGTCCGGTAACGGTATCGAATAGGTGGCGTCGCCTCCGGTCCACCCTCCACCGAAACGGGTGAAGAGGGCGTTAAAGCTTTCTGCTCGTTCGATACTTATGGGTTCTTCCCAGCAACCATTTTCCACGACGACGGTGGTGTCGTTCCCCGTGGTGTCGGAAGGCTCTCCCAGGTCGGGGTAGAAGGAGCCGGAAGTGAAGTCTCCTTCTTCATTCTTACAGCTTTCCAGGGTGATCAGGGGTGCCAAAGCGAAAAACAGAAAAACAACACCGGGCCGCAATGAAAAAAAATTCATAGGTTTTGGATTAAAAAGCGCAGAAATTATTGGTTAAGTAAGGGGAAAGGCGCTCTTGTTCAAAATTAGGGAAAAGTGCCTAAATATGCCTGTTTTCCTTGGGTTCTTTTGGCGGGAATTCTCTATCTTAAGATTTTGTTTGGGGAGTACCCCAAAGGCTGTAAAAACAACATCTCTTCAAGATCGGAAACCATATGAAACTCGGACTAGGCCTGTACCGAAGTTTACTCAATGACAGCAACTTTCGCTTTGCCCGGCAAGCGGGCGCTACCCATATCGTCGCTCAACTGGTCGATTATGTCAAGGGAGGCGACAGCCCCTCTCTTACCCACGATTACCTGGGAGGCTGGGGGGAAACCTTAAATGAGGGTAAGCTCTGGACGTATGAAGAGCTGGTTTCCTTAAGGAAACAGGTGGAATCTCACGGCCTTACCCTGGCCGCTATCGAAAATTTCGACCCGGCCCACTGGTATGATATTTTGCTGGATGGCCCTAAAAAAGCCAGCCAGATGGAAGGCCTCAAGGCCACCATTCGAAATGTAGGAAAGGCGGGCATCCCCGTGATGGGCTATTACTTCAGCCTGGCGGGGGTCTGGGGCTGGAGGAGCGCCCCCTCCGGCAGAGGGCAGGCCATGTCCGTTGAATTCAAACAGGAAGCCATCGACACAAACAGCCCGATCCCCAACGGTATGGTTTGGAATATGGCCTATAATCCCGAGGCCCCGGAAGGAGTAGTAGCGCCGGTTTCCCGGCAGGAAATGTGGGAACGGTTTCGCTATTTTCTGAATGAATTATTGCCGGTGGCGGAAGAGAACGGAGTCCGGCTGGCCGCCCACCCTGATGATCCGCCGGTAGCACAGCTGCGGGGCACTGCCCGCCTGTTCTACCAACCTTCGGAGTATGAACGTTTACTTGAGGTATCGGCCAGCCCTGCCAATTGTTTTGAATTCTGCATGGGTACGCTTCAGGAAATGCAGGAAGGGGACATTTATGGATTGCTCGGCCGCTACGCTGCTGCCGGGCGGATCGGCTATATTCACTTCCGCAACGTCATTGGCAAAGTGCCGCATTACCGGGAAGCCTTTGTCGATGAAGGAGATATTGATATGGTTCACGCTCTTCGGATACTGAAAGAAAACAATTATCAGGGAGTAATTATCCCGGATCATACTCCGGAAATGACGTGTAAAGCACCGTGGCACGCAGGCATGGCCTTTGCCCTTGGATATATGAAGGGCGCGATGCAGGCGATAGCAGATTAGTGCCTTCGGCCCAAATTAACGAACCCCCTCCTCCTGTCAGGCTATGGCGGGTAAAGACGAATAACGAATGCCAACATCACTCCTTTTTCCAATTGGTAGCTGTTCTATCTCCGACGACTGGGTATACAAAGGCATGCAGGCCGTATGGATGGAAAACGATTATCTCCGCATAGGCATTCTGGCCGGCAGGGGAAGCGATATTTTTGAGTTTTATTATAAGCCTGGAGGGATTGATTTTATGCTCCGGCTTTCGAAAGGGATCATGAATCCTCACCATCACTTTTCTCAGATCAGGAATACGCCTAATCAGATGGAGGATTATTACTACGGAGGATGGCAGGAGGCTCTGCCCAACAGCCCTGCCTTCAGTTACCGCGGAGCATCGCTGGGGCAGCACGGCGAGGTGTGGATGATCCCCTGGAAATGTGCAATTGTGAAGGATCGGCCGGAGGAGGTAGCTGTCAAACTGTGGGCCAGTCCGTTGCGGGTGCCGGTACGGATCGAGAAAACCCTTACCTTGCGCGCCGATCAGCCTACCCTTTTCGTTCAGGAGCGGCTGTCCAACACATCTCGTACCCACCTGGACATTATGTGGGGCCACCACATCGCCTTCGGGTTGCCTTTTCTCAGAGAAGGAGGCCGGTTAACGACCAACGCCCGGACGATGGTAGCCGAACCAGCCATGCCTGCCCACCGCCGTTTTACAGCCGGGGTGGAAACGGACTGGCCCCGCGCCAAAAGCATCGATGGCCGGTGGGAGGACGCCAGCCTCATCCCACCGGAGGCAGGCACTCCCTACAGCGACCTGGCCTACCTCTCCGGCTACGGGGAAAAGGCTTACTATGCCATTCAAAATGAAGAGAAAAACATCGGCTTTACCGTGCGGTGGGACGGGACGGTATTCCGCCACCTTTGGTACTGGCAGGAACGGTACGCCACTCAGGATGCCCCCTGGTGGGGCAGCGCCTACGCCATTGGCCTGGAACCCTGGACTTCCCGCTTTCCTGCAGATGCCCAACAGGCAATTGATTCCGGCGACTGGCTGCGCCTGGAAGCTGGGGAGGTGTTGAACACCAGCCTGGAAGCGGCGGTTTTTGAAGGCGAATTCGAGGAGTGAACTTAAATTTAGGTATGATGGTATTTCGGTTGGCGGGATGCAAGCTCTAGGCCCGGCACTGTTTCCCTAAGCATTCTTCCGCAATACCGGAAAAATTACCCTGAAGAATGTATGGGTAGTAATACCGCCATACCGCAAACCGACAATAATGGACCCAATACTTCAAAAAGCAAGCATCTATGCCGATGGCCTTGACCATCCCGAAGGTGTGGCCGTCCATCCGGATGGCAGCGTTTGGGCAGGCGGGGAAGCCGGCCAGGTTTACCGGATCACGGAAGCCGGCAGGAAAGTCGAGGAAGTTGCCAATACCAGAGGTTTTATCCTTGGGATCGCCTTCAGCCCGGGAGCCGAATGGCTGGCCATCTGCGACCTGGACAAACACTGTGTTTGGAAACTAGGCCTGGACGATCACAAACTGGAACTATTTGCTTCCGGGGCGGAGGGGCACCAATTTAACATCCCCAATTATCCTGTATTCGACCGGGCGGGCAACCTCTACGTCAGCGAAAGCGGCGCCTTTCGGGAAGTAACAGGGAAGATCCTGAAGTTTTTCCCCGATGGAAAAGGCAGCATCTGGCACCCCGGACCTTTCAATTTTGCCAATGGAATGGCCCTGGGGCCCGGCGGAGGGGCCCTTTACATTGCGGTTTCCTTTCTGCCGGGAGTAGAAAAGGTAGCTATCAATTCTGACGGCTCGGCGGGCGAACGCTCCCTGGTGTGCACCCTCCCCGAAACCGTACCGGATGGGCTGGCCTTCGACGCCGACGGCAACCTTTTTGTCTCCTGCTATTCTCCCAATAAGATCTTCCGGGCCAGCCCGGAAGGCGAAGTCAGCCTGCTTACCTACGACTGGGACGGCCATACGCTGGCCAATCCCACCAATATCGCTTTCGGCGGACCGGAGCTAGACCAGCTGTTCACTTCCAACCTGGGGCGCTGGCACATCACCCAAATTGACCTTGGGATTAGGGGATTGCCTTTACCTTCTCACTTGAAAAAAGCCTGATTATGTCATTAACGGGAAAAAACGCTGTGGTCACCGGAGGCGCCAAGGGTATCGGGGGCGCCTGCAGCAAAACGCTCCACCGGGAAGGCGCCAATGTAGTAATATTGGATATTGACCCTCAGGGTGGCCAATTGGCCGAAGAGCTGGGCCGGGGAGCCCTCTATCTACACTGTGATGTTTCAAAGGAAACTGAAGTTCGCGAGGCTATGGACAAGGCCATTCAAGCCTTTGGCGGACTGGATATCCTGGTCAATAACGCGGGGATCCAGCGGTACTCTACGGTTACGGAAACCACCGAAGAGGAGTGGGACCTGGTAATGAACGTCAACCTGAAAAGTGCTTTCCTGTGCGCCAAACACGCCATTCCGTCTATGCAGGGAAAGGGGGCGGGCATCGTTATCAACGTATCCAGTGTGCAGGCATTTATTACCCAGAATAACGTCGCGCCCTATACCACTTCCAAGACGGCCCTGCTGGGGCTCACTCGTAGTATCGCAGTAGATTATGCCCCGAAAATTCGCAGCGTTGCAGTTTGCCCCGGGACAGTGGATACCCCTATGTTACGGGATTCCCTGGCGCTTTCCCCCGATCCGGAAGCGGTTTTCCAGGAATGCGTTGATATGCATCTGGCCCAAAGGGTTGGCTCGCCGGAAGAAGTGGCAGAACTGATTGCTTTTCTGGCCAGTGATAAAGCCCCGTTTATAACCGGCCAGGCCATTCGCATTGACGGAGGCCTGGGCCTGAGGGTGGCCGGGAGTAAGCGCGACTAAGGGCCCAGAAATCTACCGGGCCCAAAAATACTCCTGCTGGTAGCGGGAAAAAGTGTGGCTTTCCGTTTTGCCAAATGACTGTATCTTGGCATTCCATCTGCGGGCCTGCCAGTTGAATACTTCCCAGTTGATCGAAACGGAAGATAGAGCGGGCCCGGTGGAATAAACCAGGGAGATTTTCACAGGAGTGTCGGGCAACAGGCTTAGGGATGGGGCCGTCATGTCAGTGGGTTGTGGAGACTCTCCGAATACAACTTCTGCCGAAGAAAGCGCAACCGGCTTGCCGTTGGCCATCACTTTGATCCGGTTGGTAAAGAAAGCGATGGCCTCTTGTTGTACTTGTTGTTCCTCAACTGCCGAGAAATAGGACGGCTCTTTTCGTTTGAGCGGTAATAAGGTCTCCAACTTTTCAAGAGATAAAACCAGTTCCTGCAAAATTCCTTTTTCATCAATGCGGATAGAAGCTGAAGGGCCCTTTTCCTGGTTGAAGCGGGTAAACCCCTTTTTTCGGGCAAACAGCTCCGGGTTTTCCCAGTTGAAGTGCAGCACCCAGGGCCGTTCCCTGCTCAGCTCCGCCGTCAAGGAGTTTCCAGCTCCCTCCTGATAGGCTGTTGCCATTACCAGAGCGGGAATGGGAGAGCGGTTTCCACCAAATTGTTGATGGGCTTGAATGCCGGAAAGGGGGAGTTGTGTTTTGAATTCGAAAAAGTAAAGCAGGCTGTATTGCATCAGGCTGTCTTTGTGGATGCCGCCTGTCGGTATGCCGGAGAACTGAAGTCGCAGAAATTTTGAGGGAAGCCGGCGGCACTCAAGGTCTTCCAGGAAGAAGTACCGGCCCAGGAACTCCTTATGCTGTTCGGCTGCTTCCAATAGTTGCTTAACAGAAAAAAAACCATTGCTGTCTGCTTCCATGCCCTGGTACAGGAAAAGATCTTCAGCCAGGATGTTGAGTTGAAGCCCTATTTTCTCTTTCGACGCGTGAAGGGTGGCCCAACTGATGGAGATGGGGTGGGCGGAAATGAAACCTGAGGCCAGAAGTAAAAGGATAAGGAGAAAAGTTTTCATGAGCAAGAGTTATGGATGATTTTAGTGGTAACTATTCAGCATCAATGGGCAGCCACATTTTCTGCCTTTGTTTGCCCC
>JAGQXQ010000260.1:0-4911 GCA_020436535.1 Phaeodactylibacter sp. | reverse complement strand
CTGAAGGGAGCAAAGGCAGAAAATGCGCTGTCTCCCTTCAGGGCTGGGGCAAAACAGGGCATTTTCTGCCGCTGTCTCCGATGATGCTGAATAGTTACTTTTGTTGAATGGTTGGCCGGCCAACCGGGATCAAGGCGGATCAACGGGCCAGACGTCTATCGTCCGTCGTTTCCAGCTACCACCCTCACCGTCAAAATCTCCCATCCCCCCAATTTTATCTCCGGCCCCAAAGGATCCGTAATAGCCTCTTTCGGGTTGCTCCGGTACATCGGCCTGTCCTTTTTATCCCCCCAGTTCAGCTTCACGGCTGCCTCCTGCTCAGTGGTATTGAACAATCGGATGGCCCAGCCGTTGCCGTCCCGGGCAGGCTTGAGGGAGGTGACGATCACAGAAGGACTACCTTCCAGGGTAAAGAGGGAGGGAACGTTTTCCTGGTCTTCTGTTGCGGGAAACGGGAGGAGCGGCTGGCTCTGTTCGATGCCGAATTTTTTGGCTTCGCTGCTTTCAAATCCATGGTGAGGGCGAAGTACATACCGGAAGGTGGCGTCCCCTTCCTGGTATCCTTTGTAGTTGACGAACCAGGCGTTGTTCATCACCCAGGAGAACAGGAGGTTGGAGGGCCGGTAGGTTTCGATCCAGGGCCTGGATTTCATGTTGCTCATCCAGTTTTGTCCGTACATGCCGCCGATCTCTACCAGGGGGGCGTCGAGGTTGGCCCAGGTGATCCCTCCTTCGGTGTTGGACAGATCCACCCACCGCTGGGGGCAAAAGAAGTTTTTATTGGCGCCTTTCAGCTGGTCCAACTCGGGGCGCATCACTGCCCAGGCCAGGTCGATCCGGGCCTGGCTTTCCGGGATTTGGAAGGGGAAGGAAAAACGGACGTTCTCATCTTCCAGCACTTTTATCTTATCGACGGTATTGGTTATGCGGATCAGATCCTGGCCTGCCGCCAGTTCGATTTCCCGCTGCAGATAGCGGGCGCCCGGCGCATCGGACTCGACCAGGAGGGAAGCCACCAGCGGCCCATTTTCCTTAATGCGTATTTTCGGGTTGCTGCTTTTTTGCGGGTTGGCAGCATTCAGGCCGGTGTACCAGTATTCATTGAAACCAAAAGAATTCTCGCTATCGGCCAGGTTTTTTCCTTCGTAAATGATGCTGCTGATGCTCCCGGCGGCTTCGTCAACGGTAACCGTTATGATCTCATTCGAAAGCTGGTTATCCTTCACCCTGGCTTCCTTTTTCATAGCTTTGGGCTCTCCCTTCTGCAGGCTGAAACGGAGCGCGCCGAAGGGCGGCACATTTTTCGCCAAAAAAGCCAGGCGCCCATCCGACAATAGCTGGCTGGGCGCCTCCCGTCCATCCGCCCCGACAATATGGCGGCCCTGCACTTTCCATTCGGCCGGAAGCTTTACGAGTTCCGTTCTCGGCCAGGAGGTAGTATTGAAAACCACAAAAGCATTCAGTGGGCGAACGGTTGTTCCCAGAGAAGATGTTGCTGCCTGGGCCGTTAAAGCCTGCGCCTGCCGGGCGGCGTCCAGCGCAAAGCCTTGTTTGACCTTCCACTGGCTCTGCGCCAGGTCTCCGTCCGGGTCCGATTTACTAGTGATAGAACCCCAGGTGTGTTCAGAGAAGAGGACAACATTCGTCCAGGCCTCATCGAAGGCGGTGGCGGGATATTTTTCGGGAGCGAGCATGGCCCAGAGGGCTTCCGCCTGCACCAATTGTTCGGCTGCGTTGCGGTTGGCGGCCGTTTCCACGGCGGAGGAAGCGGCGCCATCCTCCCAGTAGGGAGTAAGGTCGCCGCGGTAGGATGGCAGTTTGTCCCCGTAGCGTTGCTCAAAATCCCGGAACATTTCGATGGTGGTGGCGATCTGCAATTTGGGGTAAGCGTATTTTTCGTTCCATTCCCGGACGAAGTCCGGCATGTCCGTATCCGGGCCTCCGTTGTCAGCCAGTGTATAGCGGAGTTGGACGAGGTCGTAAGGATAGCCCTCCTCATCCAGTTCGTCCAGGAATTTCAAAATGGGGGCGCCACCTGATTTTCTAAGCTTGCCGAGCAGCCAGTCGTGGAACCAGGAGTAACCATGGCGGGTCATCCAAAAGAGCACCCTTTCCTTGCCGGAAGGGGATTCCCAGTAGAACGGAACGTCTCCCCAGGCTTCAAAAGTGAAGCCGACCTGGTACCCACCGTGTGCCAAATGAGGCATGTGGTTGGGGCCGATGGAGAAATACCGGACGCCGTTCTGCACCAGGGCTGGTACGATGCCCCAGGCATAGCCAGGCACATCGGTGATCATGGCGGATTCGACCGGGATGCCATACTCTCTTTCGATCCGGTTGGCAAAGGCGGCCGTGTGCATCAGCTCTTCCGGGCGTTGCAGGCCGGTGAGTTCGCTTCCATACAGGGCGTCCAGCCCGATCCAGCCTTTTCGGACGGCATCCAGGAAAGCCTCTTTTTTTTCAGGAGAAGCGTTCTTCAGATAGCCATCAATTGCCCAGAGTACTTCCACATTCCACTTATACTGAGCACCCTCCGGGTAATCAGCTGTTTTTTGAGCCAGTTCGATGCCCTGTTCTAAATTACGCCATTGCATTTGCTCCACCTCAGCCTGTTTGTGCGTAAAACCGATGTCGACATGAGAGTGGGGCAACAAATATACTTCAAACTGGCGCACAGGTTTGAGCTGAATGTCATGGGTGGCGGTGGTTTCCGGCAGCACGATCTCAACCACGGCGCCGGTGGGGTTTTCTACCTGATCAGTAAGAAAAGACACTTTGTTCTCTCCGGGATGAAAAGTAGTTTCCATGCGCTTCTCTCCGTTCATCAGAATACTGGCGGTAGCCGGAGCGCCCAGATGGACGTATTCAATATTGACCGGCTGGCGCAGCACACCTCCATCCCGGACGAGAGCCGGCATTGCGTAGGCCGAAGATGCGGCCTGCACCCGGTTTTGAAAGGCCATGAACCATCCCGCCCCGCCGCCTTCCCGGGCAGTGATCCTTACTTTCAGGGATTCGCCGGCAGGGACAATAGCCCGGGGCACGGTGAGGAACATATAACCGAACAGGTCGCCTTTCTCAGGATCGATGAAGGAGGTTACAAAGGCAAGCTCGTAACCCTGTTCCTCTTTATAGATCCAGTGTTGCCCAGCCAGGCCCCCGCCAGTTTCGAAAACAAACAAGGGCACTCCATTCACTTCCAGAGAGAACTGCATGGGGCGTTTTTCTATCGTTTTGGCCAGGCCGGCCTCCCAGAGGAAAGTCTGCTGTTCGCTTTGGCCGGCAGGCATGGGATCCGTTTCAAATTCGATCCCTTTTTCCTCGCCAGAAGATTGGAGGAACAATGCTATGGCGCCATCCTTCAGGTTAGGCAAAAAATCGAGGCGCTCGCCGGCCAGAGAGGTGGCAAAGCCTTGGGTAAACGTTGCCGAACGAACCGGCCACAAATCGGACAGGGGCTGTCTTTGCTGTGCCGCCAGCGGCAGCGTAAAGTTTACCAGGAATAAGGTAGCAAAAAACGACAGTTTAGAGCAAAAGGGCATAGCGATTCATTTATGGGTTTAGAACGTAAAAGGCCCGGGCGGGTCAAAGTTTCAACCGAATAAAACGCGGCCGGCACAGTTGGGCGTCGTTGAGAATATCTACAAAAAAATCGAAGGAATTGACGTTGTAACTGATCAGCAATTCTCCCGGGGCAGACAAATGCGGATATGCTTTGGCATTATAGACAAAGTAATCGATGTCTTGATTGACTTCGGGGCAGAACCAGATGTTTTTAGCTGGGAAAAAGGGGCCTACGGGGCTTTTGGACACCTGTACTGCAACCTCCGGCAGCATGCCGTAGCGCTGGTGGGTGAGGAGGTAACGCCCACCGGGCAATGGGCTGAGGCTAAGCTCGTGGGAAACGCTGTTCGAGACCGCTGCAACACCATCCCTTTCTTTGGCCCATGCCATGCCGTTCCAGAATTCCCAGGCCGCAAAATCTTCAAAAAACTCCGGTTTCGTGCGCGCCACGTACAAGCCAAGGTGCAGGCCGGCTACGCCGTAAACGTAAATATAACCGTCGGGGTCTGGTGCGCCGGCGGAGGCCGTATTGGCAAAAATGCCACTGCCAAAGCTGATTTTGCCCGAACCGTCCGGCAGAGGGAAAAAGAAGGGCGTATCCAGTTGCCGCTGCTCCCGGAAAGGCGGTTTGCTTCCGGGGGGGATGGCGATAAGCGATACGCCGGCCTGTTCGAATTCGAAGAAGGAACCGGTGGGAACGTCCTGCACCCGATAAGCAAAAATGTACAAGGTGCTGTCGGCATCGATATTTACAAACCCGTCGCCCAACCAGTAGTATTCGCCCGGCTTGGTATTGGGCGTCTGAGGTTCAAAGAGGGAAGTGGGGGCGCCTGTTTCATCTTCGGGCCAGTAAAATTCAAATTTTTCTTCTACGGGCTCTTTGCCTTCCAGGACAGCCACCAGGTTGTGGATCATCTTGAAACCGCCTTTTTTTACCGTGCCATTCTCGGTATCGCCGATCACGGAATCGCTGAAAATGAAAAGCGTCCTGGTTTGCGGGCCGGCCGGCACGAACTCCCTGCCATCCAGAGGTATGGCGAATATGCCGTCACCGCCAAACCATCCGGAATTCCGGAAGAAGAGCTCATTCCAATCTGAAGCATAGGTGGATAGTGATTTAGCCTCCGATTGACTATCTTGGGGGGGCGATTGAAGCTTGCCGGCCCGGCCACAGCTAAACGGCAGGAGGAGGGGGAAGCATAAAATGGCTATAGCCCGGCCAAGTTGGTGAATATTCATAGTGCAGTTGATATTATACTTTATACAGAATTATTGATTATGCATAAAGTCTATTATTGAACAGGAAACGTAACTATTCAGCCGTTAGCTTTTGGCGGTTAGCGGTTA
>JAGQXQ010000259.1 GCA_020436535.1 Phaeodactylibacter sp. | reverse complement strand
GCATGGCAATATCGCCGATTTTGTATTGGATCGCTCCGAAGCTGGCGATAGGCTGGCCGAATTGCTGCCGCTCGATCGCATACTGCACCGCTTTGGTCAAAGAAAACTGGGCGCCGCCAATCCCTCCGGCGCCGGCTTTCATCCGGCCGCCGTTGAGGATATTAAGGGCTATCCTGAAGCCTTCCTGACGATCGCCCAGGAGATTTTCCACCGGCACCTTACAGTTGTCAAAATAGATTTGCACGGTAGAGGAGCCCTTGATGCCCATCTTTTTTTCCTCCGGGCCGACGGAGAAGCCTTCGTAAGATCGCTCGACGATGAAAGCGGAGAGCTTTTCATCTTTATCGATCTTGGCAAAAACGATGAACAGGCCGGCAAAGCCTCCGTTGGTGATCCATATCTTCTGGCCGTTCAGCAGATAAAACCGGCCATCAGCACTTAGGGTAGCGGACGTTTTGCCGGAATTGGCGTCCGAGCCGGCGCCGGGCTCGGTGAGTGCGTAGGCGGCTATCAACTTCCCGTTGGCAATACCTGGCAGGTATTTTTCTTTCTGGGCCTCGTTGCCGTAATAAACGATGGGCAGGCTGCCGATGGAAGTCTGCGCCCCCAGGGTGGTGGCAAAGGAAAAGCCATTGGCCATGACTTTGGAAAACAGGGTGTTGCCCTTAAAATCCAGGGCCATTCCGCCGTATTGCTCCGGCACACTCACCCCGCACAGCCCCTGCTCTCCGGCTTTCCGGAGCAGCCCCAGTACTTCTTCCTTATCCTCCGGGTCGGTTACTACCAGCTCGCGGCCGCGGCTGAAGAAGGGCTCCTGTATCTCCCGGATGCAGAACTCAGTCACCATATCGGCTATCATCCGGTGCTCCTCGCTCCATTCTTCGGTGGTGAATATTTCTTCCGGCCGGGTGTCACCGGTCACGAAATAGCCTCCCTTGAGTATGGGGTTGGGCTCAAACGAGGCATTACCCTCTTTATTTAATTTTACTTTATCAAACGTTGTCTGCGTCATGAAATATAATAGCTGATTTATAAACTGTTCTTCCAACTTCCAACTTCCAACTTCCCACTTCCGCCTTCCCCCTCACTCCAATACCTCTATCCCGGGAATAATTTCCAGCCCCTCCGCCTTTCTCTCCTCGGAGATGTAAGGATAAACCAGATGGCCGATGGTTTTGATGGCGTCATCCCAACCCGGATTGGTGTCTCCCAGAATGGCTTGCCGGGCAAACCAAAAGTGCAGGGTGTGCCAGATCACCTCTGCCAGCGTGTCGTATAGGCCGGGCGCCGGTTCCGCAACCAGCGTACCTTTTCCAACCTGCGTATAAAGCAGGTTTTTGATGATATTGATTTCCTCCGCTACCTGCTGCCGGTGGCGTTCACCGATCTTCGGATACGTCCGGATGATGTCCAGGGTATCCTGGAAAAAGAAGCGAAACTGCTGCATGTAACTCATATAGACCGCCGCTACTTCAAGCTCTTCTCCTTTCTTCTGAAACAGGCGGTCGCTGATCGCCAGTTCTTCCAGGGTCTTGAGCATGTAGCGGTAGATGGAATCCATCAGGGCTTCCTTGCTCCTGAAGTGATAGGTCAAACTGCCAACACTGACTTCCAGCGCAGCTGAAATATCCCGCATGCGCACGTCGAAATAGCCCCTTTCGTTGAAGAGCTCAATGGCTTTTTGTATGATCTTTTTTTTCATGGGTGAGTTTCAGTTAAAAGTTGCTCATACGCAACTTTCAACTATTGTACGGGCAAAAATAGATTTTACTGTACAAATGTACGAGAAATAAGTAAAAAAACAATAGTCATGTACAAATCAAGAAAGTGGAGAGGAGTGGGAGGAATGACTGAATAACAGCGTTTGGCCGGGGCGAAAACGGCCGCCAGGCAGGAGCGTAATCTCCTCCCAGCTTTGCTGACAGGGTTCGCGGCATTAACTGGCGTCAGAGGCAGATAACCGGATAATAATTCCTCTCGCATCATTATTTTATTCCCGGTAATGTCTGTATTTTTCAGCCTGTTTCAGAGCCTTGGGCCGGGATAAAAAGGAACTGCCTCTTATGCCCCCCCTTACCGGGGCAGTTCGTTTTTGTCCCTACAAACTAAAAAAGACCATGAAGAACATAGCACTCATCTGCGGCGGCAAGTCTCCCGAGCATGAAATCTCCGTCCGCTCCGCCAAAAATATCCTGAGCGCCATCGACCGAAGCCAGTTTAGGGTAACGCTGATCGCCATTGACCGGCAGGGCCGCTGGCGCCTGCAGGAAGAATCTCAACTGGGCAAATTTGTTGCTGCCGAAGGGCCGCAGCTCGCCCTTTTGCCGGGGAACGAAACCGGCCAGATCATTCGCCTCGATAACGGGCAGCCGATTGAACAGCCGGCCGCCATCTTTCTCATCCTCCATGGCCCGCAGGGGGAAGACGGGACCATACAAGGCCTGCTGCGCATCCTGGACCTGCCCTTTGTCGGGCCCGATGTACTGGGCTCTTCGGTGGCTATGGACAAGGACGTGGCCAAACGCCTGTTGAAAGAGGCGGGGCTGAATGTGGCCCGGGGCATCGTCGTCCATGCCCACGAACGGGATACGCTGGATTACGAACAACTAACGAAGCAATTCGGCAGCCCTGTTTTTGTAAAACCGGCCAATATGGGTTCGTCCGTTGGGGTGCATAAAGTCAAAACGGCAGCGCAATTCGATGCGGCTATAAAAGATGCCTTCCAATACGACACTAAATTGCTGATCGAGGAGATGATCCACGGCCGGGAGCTGGAGTGCGCTGTGCTTGGCAATGAGCTGCCGAAAGTCACAAAAGCCGGCGAAGTGGTTATCGTTTCTGAGGAAGAATATTCCTTCGACGCCAAATACGAAAACGCGGACGCCGCCCAATTGATGATCCCCGCCGAAGTGAGCGAAGCGGAACTGGAACGCCTGCGCTCAGTAGCTATCCGGGCCTACCAGGCGCTCAACTGTGAGGTGCTCTCCCGGGTGGATATGTTCCTGACGGCCGAAGGCAAGGTGTACGTCAATGAAATCAATACCCTTCCGGGCTTTACCAATATCAGCATGTACCCCGCGCTTTGGAAAGAGGCGGGTATCGCCTATCCGGTGTTGATTACCCGGCTGATTGAGTTGTCCATTAGCCGCCATGAGGCCCGCAAGCAACTGAAGACGAGCTGGCGGGAATGAAAAGCATTTCGGTGGATGAAAACTTAAAGGGTTCTTTTGTGTTAAGGTTGCAGCATTAACTTTAACGACAAAATCCTACTAATATGGATAAGCCAATCATTGCCGGCAAACAACCTCAAGCTGTAGAGCTGGAAGCCGGAAAGGTATACGCCTGGTGCGCCTGCGGACAATCTTCCAAACAGCCTTTCTGCGACGGCTCCCATAAGGGAACCGCTTTTGTTCCGACGGTTTTCACCGCAGAAAAAAGCAAAACCGCTTATATGTGCTTGTGCAAGCAGACGGGCAATCCCGGTTTTTGTGACGGGACGCATAAGAAATTATAGGAGCAGGTAATGGTCACGCCCCAGTTGAAGCTGGGGCGTCCAAACTTATTACCTTTTGATACAAATACGTCGCACTTGCCAGGTTCAGCAAGCGCAGGCCAACCCTGCCCGACAAAAAAGCCTGCCCCAAAAAGAATGCTATGGCGATGGTTGCTCCTGATGCAACCTGAATACGGCCGGCTACCCACCAGTAGCCAACAAAGAGCAGCAGGAGAGAAGCGATGTTGAGCAGATATAGCAGGAAAAAAGGGCCAAAGTTTCGAAACACCAGCCCGAAGGTTTGCCGGATGGGCCTGGTGAGCAAAGCCTCATCTACCTGTACGACGTGGACTTTAGCGTAATCCTGCACCATAAAGAAAGCCACGGCCACCAGCAAATAAATGGGCAGGATAAAGTACAGGGGCCTTACCAGTTCGAACTCCGTTTCCATTTGAAAAATGGCAAAGCCATGGGTAGAAAGGTAAAAGACCCAACCAAAAAAGGCCAGCAGCGCAGCGTGCATGAGCGTAAAATAAACCGTTAACCGTAACAAGGGCCAGAAAAAACGGAAACAACCTTGCCGGAAAATCACCCATCTGAAGGGTTCCAAAAGCTGCCGAAACACCTGTAGAACGCCCCCTGTCAAGAGAATAGAAAGGAGCAGGTAGAGCAGCAGGAAGCCCAGGGAGGCATCGAGGATGGCAGAGAGCCCCTGCCCGTATTCCCGAA
>JAGQXQ010000258.1 GCA_020436535.1 Phaeodactylibacter sp. | reverse complement strand
ATGCATGATTGGATTCGGTTGTTCGATGATTCGGGGTTCGGTTGTCCGGATTTCGGAATTCGGCAGGCTCACGGGTAGTTCTGCGAACTTCCGAAATCCGAACTCCAAACTCCAAACTCCCCTAAAAACAATATCCTCTTTTTTCGATAATAAACCCAGCGATGTTCCTTCGCATTTCCTTGGGATTGACATCATAGGGTTTGAGCAAGGTTTTGGCCACCAGCGCATAAGTACGCTTTTGGTTGCCCGACGAAAAACTGGCGACCGCTTCGAGGGCGGCTTTGCGGCCAATGGCCAGCGCTTCGTAGAGGTACAGCTGCATCATTTGCCGCTGGATTTCCAGTTTGCCCGGATCAGCAGCGGCTCTATTTTCCAGTTTTTTCACCTTCAGCAGCACACTCTCCGCCACATAGGCCTCGGCTAAGATAGTGGACAGGTTCATGACAATTTCCTGTTCGTCAATCATCTTTTTGCCCAGTTTTCTACCTGCCGTACCAGAGAGGAACAGGAAGGCATGTTTCAGGCCCTGGACGATACGCTCTTCTGCTGCATAACCGCCTTTCGAGCGGAAAGGCGACAATTGGCGCAGCAGAAAGGCCGGTATTTTTTTGCCGGCGCTCAACAGGTCCAGCTCTTTAGTCACCATGGCGCGCTTGGTCAGCTCCCCAACGGTGAGCAAGCGGTTGACCTCGTTGGTGCCTTCATAGATCTTGGTGATCCGGGCATCGCGGTAGCCCATCTCCATGCCGGTTTCCTGGGCATACCCCATACCGCCATAGATCTGTATGGCTTCATCGGTTGCATAACAGGCAAGATCAGACCCCTTTACTTTAATGATGGACGCTTCAACTGCAAATTCCCGAATTGCTTTGACCTTTGCTTCATTTTCGGGAAGCCCGGCGGCTTTCAGTTCTAGCTCTTTTCGGTCGATATAATCGGCCGTTCGGAATAGTGCCGCCTCGTTGGCGAAAGCCTGCATAGCAATATCGCCGATCTTGTACCGGACGGCGCCGAAGTTGGCGATAGGTTGGCCGAATTGCTGCCGCTCGATTGCATACTGCACCGCTTTGGTCAAAGAAAACTGGGCGCCCCCAATTCCTCCGGCGCCGGCTTTCATCCGCCCGCCGTTGAGGATGTTGAGGGCCATTCTGAAGCCCTCCTGCCGTTCGCCCAGTAAGTTCTCAACCGGCACCTTACAATTGTCGAAATAAATCTGCACCGTCGAGGACCCTTTGATACCCATCTTTTTTTCTTCCGGCCCTACGGAGAACCCTTCATAGGATCGTTCGACGATGAATGCGGAGAGCTTTTCATCCTGATCGATCTTGGCAAAAACGATGAAAAGGCTGGCAAAGCCTCCGTTTGTGATCCATATTTTTTGGCCGTTCAACAGGTAATGCCGGCCATCCGAGCTTAGGGTGGCGGAAGTTTTACCTGAATTGGCATCTGAGCCGGCGCCAGGCTCGGTAAGGGCATAGGCGGCGATCAGCTCTCCGCTGGCAATACCGGGCAGGTATTTTTCTTTCTGAACCTCGTTGCCGTAATAAACAATGGGCAGGCTGCCGATGGAGGTCTGCGCCCCCAGGGTAGTCGCAAAGGAAAAGCCGTTGGCCATGACTTTGGAAAACAGGGTGTTGCCCTTAAAATCCAGGGCCATTCCGCCGTATTGCTCCGGCACACTCACCCCGCACAGCCCCAGCTCTCCGGCTTTCCGGAGCAACCCCAGCACTTCCTCCTTATCCGCTTTGTTGGTTACCAGCAACTCGCGGCCGCGGCTGAAAAAGGGTTCCTGTATCTCCCGAACACAAAATTCGGTTACCATCTCGGCTATCATCCGGTGCTCCTCACTCCATTCTTCAGTGATGAATATTTCTTCCGGCCGGGTGTCACCGGTCACGAAATAACCTCCCTTGAGTATGGGGTTGGGTTCGAATGAGGCATTGCCCTCCTTATTTACTTTTACTTTATCAAATGCTGTCTGCGTCATGAAATAATAGCTGATTTTTTTGAACTGATCTTCCAAATTCCGACTTCCGGCACGTCCTCGTACCTCGGCCGGGCAAGCTTCCGCCTTCCGACTTCCCCCTTCCGACCTACTCCAATACCTCTATCCCGGGAATGATTTCCAGGCCCTCCGCTTTTCGCTCCTCAGAGATGTAAGGGTAAACCAAATGGCCAATGGTTTTGATGGCGTCATCCCATCCCGGATTGGTGTCCCCCAGAATGGCTTGCCGGGCAAACCAGAAGTGAAGGGTGTGCCAGATCACCTCCGCCAGGGTATCATAAAGGCCGGGCGCCGGTTCCGCAACCAGTGTGCCTTTTCCAACCTGCATGTAAAGCAGGTTTTTGATGATGTTGACCTCCTCCTCTATTTGTTGCCTGTGCCGCTCACCAATCTTCGGATACGTTCGGATGATGTCCAGCGTATCCTGGAAAAAGAAGCGAAACTGCTGCATATAGCCCATGTAAACCGCAGCTACCTCCAGCTCTTCGCCTTTCTTCTGGAACAGGCGGTCACTGATCGCCAGGCCTTCCAGGGTCTTGAGCATGTAGCGGTAGATGGAATCCATCAAGGCTTCCTTGCTCCTGAAGTGATAGGTCAAACTGCCAACACTGACTTCCAGTGCGGCTGAGATATCCCGCATGCGCACGTCGAAATACCCCTTTTCGTTGAAGAGCTCAATGGCTTTTTGTATGATCTTTTTTTTCATGGGTGAGTTTCAGTTGAAAGTTGCGCACACGCAGCTTCCAACCACTGTACGAGCAAAAATAGATTTCACTGTACAAATGTACGAGAAATAAGCCAAAAAACAATAGTTACGTACAAATCAAGGGGCAGGGGTGGGAGGTTCAGAGCTAGGAATTGATGATGGCACTCCGTCTCCACCGGCAATACACTCTTCCCGGCGCAAAACTGTAACTATCGCCGCAGATGACACCTCCAAACCTTCTTGAGAAGCCAAAACAGGAATTGCTGTCAATCTACCTTCACCAGCGGTTTCGTCCGGATCTCCCCTACTTCATCGGAAATCCTAAGGAAGTAAGTACCGGGAGGCAAGTGGCGGCCGGAAAAGTCGAGAAGGAGCAGTTGCTCCCCTTGGGATAGTTCTCCGGTTTGGGCAAAAACCAGTTTTCCGGAGGCGTCGTAGAGGTGAAAAAGCAGGCGGCCGGGCTGAGGCTGGTCGAATTCAACATTGACAAAGGTGGTGAAGGGATTGGGGAAAAGCTGGAGAGCCTCCACTTTTTCGGCGGTTGCTTCCAGCTCTTTTTTCTGTTTTTTTTTCCCTTATGAACGACGGCTACCCCTGATATCAAGCCCATCGTAGAAGTCATGGAACTGTTATAAGCAATTACTTGTACTTCTTCCAAATTATAGGAGGCCGCCTTCAATTGAACCTGAATTGCCTGGTTTCCGGCAAGCTCCGCCGGGCTCAATTCCAGAATCTGCTCTTCGTAACCCAGGTAAGAGATGGTCAAATGAAATTGCTTCGCCCTCTCCGGTATTTTTAGTTCGAACCGGCCATCCGCCAGGCTGGCCGTTCCGGCCAGAATACGCCCGGGCCCATCTGCGGCGGCGAGGGCAATGGCAGCGCCGATCAGCGGTTCTCCCGCTTCGTCAGTGACAATTCCTTTCAGCAGCCGGGAAGCCGTTTGAAGTCCTGGTTTTTGACCAATAGATGGTACAATTATCAACGGCTTTTGAAGAGCAGTTTGGGCAGCGGCGGCCCCACTCAGTAGCAAGCCGGAGAGCAAAGCGCCAATTGCTCTGAACTTTTGCCATCGGCTAACCGACGCCGGCAGAGGTAATCGTTTATTGAGCTGATCCTGTCGAAAATGGCCGCAAACCCGGCCCTCGCGGCGCAGGTAAAGGCGGGCGATATCCCGGTCGGTCATTCGGGTAAAATCCACCACCGTTTTTTCGCAGTGCCGGCAAAAACGCCCGCCGGGAAGGGGTGTCATCTCCTCCCAGCTCTGCTGACAGGGTTCCGGAATTTGAAGCTGAAGGCTGGTGTATTTCTTTTTCATAGCTTTGAAGTTTAAGGCCCCCTTAGGGTGAGAGAAAAACGTTTTTTAAAATTATAAAAACAGGAAGAGAACAGGAAGCCGGATATTGGCATTAGTCAGGTTTGAGAAGGGACATGATGACAGGATAAGAATTCCTCTCGCATCATTATTTTATTCCCGGTAATGTCTGTATTTTTCAGCCTGTTTCAGAGCCTTGG
>JAGQXQ010000043.1:10584-10823 GCA_020436535.1 Phaeodactylibacter sp. | reverse complement strand
AACCTCGGAGCGCAGCCGCCTGTCCTTCCCGCTTTACGCCGGGGGCGAGTATTTTCTCTCAGAATCTAAATGGTTGCTGCTCTTTGGGCCGTGCATCCGCATTCAGTTGTAACTGGGTTTAAGTTTCTGGAGCTGGCTATAAAGACGGGAACTGCCGGGGAATTCGCTACTGTAGTAGAGAGGGGTGACAAATGTCATTGGGCGTTTCCCGGAAAGGAAGTAATTTTCGCCACCCTCCG
>JAGQXQ010000043.1:366-10464 GCA_020436535.1 Phaeodactylibacter sp. | reverse complement strand
GAACGAAAATACATCGTTCATAAACGAGAATTCACTTAATTTACAGAGTACTCCGTATATTGTAAGTATTTTCTACCACTATCGCTGGCATGGTTATTGACATTGAATGTTAGGCTGGCCTGTTTTTACCTCCCCGTATTATATGTGTAGGAAAAATAATTTTTTTTCACATCTATTTGCAACCCTCGTCCTTTAATTCCGTAAAGATGATAGCACGGGGAAAGAGTTGTGAGAAATGCAAGACTGACTTCAAAGAACCGGCACTAGCGATAATTTCATGAACAATTATGAAGCACTTGTTACTACTGACGTTTGTAGCCGTGCTGGCTACTTCCTGTTCCAGTGATGAGCTCCCCGACCCCCTGGACATCCAATTGGAAAACAGGCTTGAACAATTATCACCCGATGGTGATATCCGACATTTCATACTGCCCCAGAGTGATGACCTCAATGCTATTCCTCAAGGTATTGGCAATCCACTGACTCCTGAAAAAGTTGAATTAGGCAAGCTACTCTTCTTCGAGACGGGCCTTGCGGAGGATGCGGTGTACGAAGAAGGCAAAGGAACTTATTCATGTGCTACCTGCCATCTGCCCAGCGCCGGCTTTATGCCGGGCCGCGTACAGGGCATTGCCGACGGAGGGGTGGGATATGGCCAAAATGGGGAATCGCGGGGCATGATGAACAATTATGAAGAAGATGAGATCGATGTCCAGGGCGCCCGGCCCCTGAGCCTGCTCAATGTAGCCTTCGTGACCAATACTACCTGGAGTGGCAAATTCGGCGCCCGCTATGCCAATGAACATACCGAAGACCTCTGGAAAGACGATACCGAGGTGAATCATCTGGGCCTGGATGGCCTGGAAGCACAGAACATCGAAGGAACGAAGATCCACCGCATGCGCCTCACCAAAGGATGGCTCGATACCCTGGGGTACCTGCCGATGTTCGATGCCGCTTTCCCCGATTTCCCGGAATCAGAACGCTATAACCGCTTGACCGCCAGCTTTGCTCTTTCTGCCTATCTGCGCACCCTGCTGCCCAACGAAGCACCTCTGCAGCGATGGCTAAAGGGAGAAAAAGATATGTTGAGCGAACCGGAAAAACGCGGAGCCATGCTGTTCTTCTCCAAAGCCGGTTGCTTCCGCTGCCACAAAGGCGGAGCGCTGAATTCAGTAGAGTTTCACGCCCTGGGGGTCCACGACCTTTACGAAACAGGAGGCTTCAATACCGGCCCCGATGATATCCGGAATTTTGGCCGTGGAGGCTTTACCGGACGGGAGGAAGATATGTTCAAATTTAAAGTGCCCGGCATTTACAATATGAAAGACTCCCCCTTCTATTTCCACGGTAGCAGCCACCACAGCCTGAGAGCAGTAGTGGAGTATTTCAACAAAGGGATACCCGATAATCCCAACGTGCCACAGGAAAATATTTCTCCCTATTTCCATCCGCTCAACCTTACAGATCGGGAAATGGATGACCTGGTCCAGTTCCTGAGCCATGGCTTGTACGACCCGAACCTGGAACGTTTTATGCCGGAAGCGGTACTGTCGGGCAATTGCTTTCCGAATAACGACCCGCTATCCCGCGCCCACCTGGGCTGCGAATAGCCGCCAACAAATAAGCACATTTTTTGATAACACGTGATAATCGAGTTATTTTTGGGATAATAGCACCTTTTGAGCGCCCCGTTTTGCGGGGCGCTTTTTTTATGGACAGGATGCCAGGATAGACAAGACGAACAAGATTTACCCTATGAAGGAGCATGGTATTATTTCACAGGGTGAACAGGTTGGAACGGTGCCGGCAACATCCTTATCAGCAACCCCACAGCCATATAACAATAAACCATATGCAATTTCAGCCTGAGCTTGTCGAAGGGACAGCCATACAGCCAGGCCAACATAACAGCGCTTCCCTGCGTTTTATAGTCTGACAACCCAAAATTTGTGAATTCTGACTTGCTCTTTTTCCGGCTCGCGGCGTTGGAAAGCCTCGCCGTCCGTACGGATGGCTACGTTTTCCGCCTTGCGAGCCAAAAAAATAGCTTCGTCATATTTTCACAAATCCTAAGTTGTCAGACTATAAAAACGCACACGATTGACTCATCAAAAACATACATCCATGAACCACTGGACTTTGAAAGGAAAAACCGCTATCGTCACCGGCGCAAGCAAAGGCATTGGCAAGGCTACTACTGAAGAATTGCTGCGGCAAGGCGCAGAGGTGCTCTTTCTGGCGCGCTCTGAAGATTTGATCCGGGAGGCCGAAGCGGAATTCAAGGCCAACGGCTGGAAAGCATACGGAATGGTTGCCGATATCGGCGAGGAAAAGGAACGGGCCGCCATCTTTGAGAAAGTGCAAATCCTTTGGGGCCGTTTGGATATCCTGGTTAACAACGTAGGAACGAATGTGCGCAAACCCACCTTGGAAGCCACTTTCGAAGACCTTCAGCATGTGATGGATATCAATGTGGGCGCCGCCTTCGACTTGAGCCGCCGCCTGCATCCATTGTTAAAGAAGGACGGTGGAGGCAGCATCATCAATGTAGCCTCTATTGCCGCCCTGACCGGAGTCATGTGGACGACTGGCATTTACGCCATGTCCAAAGCCGCGATGAACCGCATGACCCAATATCTGGCTGTCGATTGGGGCGGAGACGGCATCCGCGTCAATTCGGTCAATCCCTGGTTCATCAACACCGCCCGGGTAGAACGCGTGATGAAAGTTCCTGAAAAGGTACAGCAGATCAACCAGGCTACACCTTTGGGCAGAGTAGGGGAGCCGGAGGAGGTGGCCCGGGTGGTGGCTTTTCTCGCTATGCCTGCATCTTCTTACCTGACCGGACTGAATATGCCGGTGGATGGAGGGTTCTCGCAGGTGGGCATTCTTTAGAGGGTATTGGTGTTGTGGTGGATCGGTGTTGTAGTGTATCAGTGTTCTAGTGTATCAGTGTATCACTGATAAACTGATGCACAAAAGCACAGATACACTATCCTAGAACCTCCCAACTCCACGTAATCTTCGCCGTCTTTTCCAGAATCAACTTTACCGAACACAGCTTCTCCATAGATAAGTCTACCGCCCGCTTCACTTTTTTATCATCCATTGTGCCATGAAGTCTGTAGTGGATGTGAATATCGGTGAAAAGGGAGGGCGATTTGTCCTTTTCCCGTTCGGCGGTGATGATTAGCTGGATATCGTCCAGTTGCTGGCGTTGTTTGCGCAAGAGTTGGATGACGTCGATGGCGCTGCAGCTACCCAGGGCGGAGAGCACCATTTGCATGGGGCGCATGCCCTGGTTGTGGCCGCCGATGGATTCGGCGCCATCTGCTTCCAAAGTCAGGCCGGATTCGTTGGTAGCTTGCAGGTGGAAGGCGTCGTCGAGGCGTTTGATCTCTATTTTCATGAGGTGGATTCTATTTTTATGGAATAACTATGCTGGACCCCGGATGGTTTTGTTGAGGTTGTACAACGTAAAATTAAAACTGACATAAGTCATCTTTCCATTTGACAAAAAGCATGGGTGGATAAAGGTTGTGAGCATAAATTTCGTTTGGATAAAAATAAAGATTGTTACTCGGAATAAAAAGTTGCGCGCTTGTCTCCCTTGAAGTGAATATTAGACTTATTGTAATTCCTGACCAATTTGTAAATATTTGACCAAAAAATATTTTGCAATGGAAAACTTTTTGATCCGGAACCGCTGGTTAGTAGTCATTGGGGCGATTCTTATCCAATTAGCCCTGGGGGCGATCTATGCCTGGTCAGTATTTACCAAGCTACTGACCGATGCGGAGGGTTTATATGGCTTCTCTGCTACCCAGGCCGCCTGGGTATTCTCTGCCGGCCTGGCGGCCTTTGCAGTTGTGATGGTGTTGGCGGGAAAGTGGCAAACCCAGGCAGGGCCCCGTTTGGTGTCCTTGTCCGGAGGGCTCTTGTTGGGATTGGGATACATCCTGGGCGGTTTTTTCGGCTCCACCTTCTGGGTGCAATTGTGCTTCATTGGCGTGCTGGGTGGAGCTGGTATCGGACTGGCTTATGTAGTGCCGATAGCGGTAGGGGTAAAGTGGTTCCCCGATAAGAAAGGCATGATCACCGGGTTGGCGGTGGCCGGCTTTGGTTTTGGCGCCACCATCTGGGTGAAGCTGGCGGGGTCCTGGTTCGGAGGCTTGCTCAATACCACTGAGGTGTTCGGCCTGCCGGCGGTTCAGAGTGTCTTTGTCATTTACGGCATCGCTTTTGCCGTCCTGGTGTCTCTCGGAAGCCTGGTGATGGTGAACCCGCCCGAAGGATATATGCCGAAAGGATGGGCGCCGCCGGAAGCGGTGGGCCATATCACCAACGGCACGGATGAATACACTTCCGCCAGGATGTTGCAAACCCCACAGTTTTACATGCTTTGGTTGGTGTTCGTTTTCTCTGCTCTGGCTGGACTGATGGTCATCTATTGTATCAAGTTGTTCGGGCTGGACGCCCTTTCCTACAATGGGGTTGTCAATGCGGGGGCCATCACCGGTACAGCTATGGCCTGGTATGCTATTTTCAATGGCCTGGGCCGCATTGTTTGGGGAACGGTATCTGACCGGATCGGCCGAAAAACGGCTATCGTTGCCATGACGGCATTGCAGGGAGCGATCATGTTGGCCATGTACCACGGATTCATCCATGTGGGGATGGCAACGGGATTCATCGTTGCTGCTGCTGTTGTCGGCTTTAATTTCGGCGGCAATTTTGCCCTGTTCCCTGCCATCACTGCCGACTTTTTTGGGAACAAGCGAGTAGGCAACAACTATGGCTGGATGTTTACCGCCTATGGTATTGCCGGTATCGCCGGGCCGCAACTGGCCGGCTGGTTTAAGGATGCGGCCGAAAACAGCAGCGACCCCAAGGTATGGATGGCGCCCTTTATCGTAGCAGGCGTTGCCTGTCTGGCCGGGTCGGTTATTATGCTTCTGACCCAGCCCCCTAAGCCGGAGCGGGTGCAAAAAGAAGCGCGCAAGCCCAGCCTGGCGGCCGAAAAAATGAAACAGGGCTTTGCTGCCTGAGAAGCGTTGCAAAAGATTAACATTTTTTTAGCATTCGCCTTCTTCCCCTGTTGGTTTGGGGTTTGAATGCGATTTGTTTTGATGAAACACTGAAAAAACAATAATCTATACAAAGTCTATAGGATTTTTTCTATTTTAGCCGCTCATTCTTTTTGCGTTTTCGGGCGCTTCAAACGTGCTCTCAGGGGCTCGAAGAAGGAGAGGGGTGGCGTGGCGTTGATTTTTTACTTATTTTTGTCCTCACGATCACTTCTTTCACAAGAATGATTTTATAAAGAAGGGTGGAGAGACCGGGCTCTGCGAAACCCTGGCAACCGTACCACTTGGTAAAAGGTGCCAAATCCCGCCAAAATTTTTTGGGAAAATAAAATCACAAACAATGATTTCCAAGAACTCTGGCCATCTCCTTTTTTTTACTCCAGTTGAATTTTACACATCTGTTACAGCGTCCATCATGTGTTCCTGTATGTGTTGTTGTCGCTGCTGTTAGTCAATTAGCCAGCTATTTTACGGGCTCAGGCAACTGTAAGTTTTGATCACTCAAAACCTGCAAAGACTCATGTCGCCTGTTTTTTTGTCCTATTTGTCGGCAAATTGAACCATGAACTCAATTCTTTCACCTTTAACTAATACAATAGACCATGTCCAAGTTAAAATTTGAAACCCTGCAATTGCACGCAGGCCAGGAGGAAGTAGAAGGCACCACCCGCTCCCGTGCCGTGCCGATTTACCAGACAACTTCTTATACTTTCAAGGATTCCGAACACGGCGCCAACCTATTTGCCCTTAAGGAATTCGGCAATATTTATAGCCGCATTATGAACCCTACCAATGATGTTTTTGAGAAGCGGGTAGCGGCTTTGGAAGGAGGGGTTGCCGCCCTGGCAGTAGGCTCGGGGCAGGCCGCCCAGTTTATTGCCCTGTCCAATATTTTAGGGGCAGGCGACAATCTGGTCTCCAGCACCAACCTCTACGGCGGGACTTACAACCAGTTTAAGGTCAACTTTAAGCGCCTCGGCATTGAAGCTCGGTTTGTAAAGGATGAATCGCCGGAGGCTTACGCACAGCTGATCGACGAGAATACCAAAGCGCTCTACCTGGAGACGATTGGCAATCCCAGCTTCAATGTGGCCGATTTTGAAGGCATTGCAAAGGTAGCCCGCGAGCACGATATTCCGCTGGTGGTCGACAACACTTTTGGCGCTGCCGGCTACCTGTTCCGCCCGCTGGAACACGGCGCCAATATAGTGGTTCAATCCGCCACCAAATGGATCGGCGGCCACGGGACTTCCATCGGCGGGGTGATCGTTGACGGCGGCAACTTCAACTGGGGCAATGGCAAGTTCCCGCAGTTTACCGAACCTTCTGAAGGTTACCATGGACTTAAGTTCTGGGAAGTTTTCGGAACAGACGGGCCATTCGGCAATATTGCATTCATTATCCGGGCGCGAGTAGAAGGCCTTCGCGACTTCGGGCCTGCGCTGAGCCCCTTCAATGCCTTCCTGCTTTTGCAGGGGCTGGAAACCCTTTCCCTCCGGGTACAGCGCACGGTCGATAATGCGCTGGCCCTGGCAAAATGGCTGGAAAAACATCCCAAGGTGGATACGGTCCACTACCCGGGGTTGGAGAGCCACCCGACTCATGCGAATGCAAAAAAATATTTGCGCAATGGTTTCGGCGGTGTATTTTCTTTCACGATCAAAGGAGGCAAGGACAACGCTACCCGGTTTGTGGACAGCTTGCAGTTGGTCAGCCACCTGGCTAATGTCGGGGATGCCAAGACGCTGATCATCCAGCCTTCGGCAACGACCCATCAGCAGCTTTCCGACAAGGAACAACGGGCCGCTGGCGTACTGCCCAACCTGCTCCGGGTTTCCTCCGGTATCGAACATATCGATGACATTAAGGCCGATTTTGAGCAGGCTTTCGCCAAAATAGCAGTAGGTGAACCGGAATTGGTTTAGAGTTTTGAATAAACTCCTAGTAGTAATGGCTGGGAATGAGACGAAGAATGGTTGTAGGACAGATAGGGTTATATGGTTCTTCCCATGGGGCTGCTCCCTATGGATTGCATCATAACAATGTAACCATATTACAATATAGCCATCCCCCTCCTTCCCATTCCCAGCCCAAAACATTTTATCGTGGAACTCTTAAACATCAATACCCCCTTCGCTCTGGAAAGTGGAGAGTCTTTGCCCAGGTTAAAGATTGCCTACACCACTTACGGGCATCTTTCTCCCAAGCAGGATAATGTAGTGTGGATCTGCCATGCACTCACCGCCAACTCAGAGGCGGAGGAATGGTGGCCGGGGCTGGTGGGCAAGGGGAAATTATTTGATCCCGGGCAATATTATATTGTCTGCGCTAATATTTTAGGGTCTTGTTACGGGAGTACGAATGCCCGAAGCATCAATCCGGTTACGGGACAGCCCTACGGCCGCGATTTTCCCATACTGACCATTCGGGATATGGTTCTTGCGCATCAGTTGCTGCAAGCCCATTTGGGCATTGAGCGGATCCGCCTGGCTATCGGCGGCTCTATGGGAGGGCAGCAGGTTCTGGAATGGGCGGTGGCGGATCCGGGCCTGTTTGAGAATATCTGCATCCTGGCCTCCAATGCCCGGCATTCGCCCTGGGGGATTGCCTTCAATGAAGCCCAGCGTATGGCGATCGGCGCTGACCCCACGCTCTATGATGACGGAGAGGAGGCAGGGCGCAGGGGGCTGGAAGCGGCTCGCGCCATTGCTATGCTTTCCTATCGCAATTACCGGACCTATCAGCAGTCACAGATGGAAGAGGATCCGGACAAGCTGGACGATTTCCGCGCCAGTTCCTACCAGCGGTATCAGGGCTATAAACTACACCAGCGCTTTGACGTTCTTTCCTACCTCACCCTCAGCAAAGCCATGGATAGCCACAACCTGGGCAGAGGCAGGGGCAATCAGGAAGCGGCACTGAAGGAAATTCAGGCCAATGCGTTGATTATCGGGATTCAGTCAGATGTGCTCTTCCCAGTGGAGGAGCAGGCCTTCTTGTCCAACCATATCCCGCGCGCCCGGCTGGAGCTCATTGACAGCATCTACGGCCACGATGGGTTTCTGATCGAAAGCGAGGAGATCGGGCGGCTGGTTCGGCCATTTGTAGAAGGTAAGGCTCATTTGAACGGGTATGCCAAATACACTTTACGGCAGCGAAAAAAGAATGGTTTTGGTCAACTCGTTAAACCGCCGTTGCCGGGTACGGAAAGATTTTGAGCTTTGAGTTGAAAAATTGTTGCTATTTTATTTGAGAAAAGGCTCACAACAACTCATACTAAAACCGATTTGTATTGTTACACTACTAAGAAAGCAATCCTGTTCATTTCTAATCTTAAAACCTACACATTATGTCACTAAGACTTGGCGATACCGCTCCCAACTTCAAAGCTAAAACCACTGAAGGCGAAATTGATTTTTACAAATGGCTGGGTGACAGCTGGGGTGTACTTTACTCGCACCCTGCTGACTTTACGCCGGTTTGTACCACAGAGCTGGGCCGTACCGCCGCTCTCAAGGAAGAGTTTGCCAAGCGCAATTGCAAGGTTATTGCGCTGAGTGTTGATCCGCTGGAAGACCACATGAGGTGGCTGGGGGACATCGAAGAAACCCAGCACGTTAAGATGAACTTCCCCATCATTGCCGATGAGGACCGCAAGGTGGCGGAGGCTTACGATATGATTCACCCCAATGCTACGGAGAAGTTTACCGTGCGTTCTGTTTTCGTGATCGACCACAATAAGAAGGTGCGTATGACCCTGACTTACCCACCCTCTACGGGCCGCAACTTCCACGAAATCCTGCGCGTTATCGACTCTCTGCAACTGACCGACAACTACAGCGTAGCAACTCCTGTAGATTGGGAACAGGGCCAGGACGTGGTGATCTCCCCTTCAGTGTCCAATGCGGATGCCGATAAGAAATTCCCGAAGGGATACAAAGAGATCAAACCTTACCTGCGCATGACCCCACAGCCGGATAAGTAAGTTTTCTTTGACCATTAAAAAATAGCCCTGATGGTATGCCCGCCGTATACTTTCAGGGCTATTTTTTGATTGCCAACGGCTTCCCTGCCGCTGCCCGGCCAGAAAGCATGGCCGCATTTGGTGACCGATATCACACCATAAAAACCTCCACTTGCCGTATCTTTGACCCTGGAATGACAACATTCCCGGGGCTTTTTCATTTACCGTATTCAACTATTCGAAATCAATGAACTACTGGCAGGAATTTGTAGATGGTTATCGCGGCTATGCCCGATACCTTTGGCATGAAGTTACGCACCCGGACTGGCACAACTACTTTTACTGGCTGATCCTGGTGTCCGCTTTCTTTTTCGCCTTGGAACTCTTGTCGCCCTGGCGCAAGGGCCAGCCCCGGTTCCGGAAAGATTTCTGGCTGGACTTCTTCTACATGTTCTTCAATTTCTTCCTCTTTTCGCTCATTATTTACAATGCTGCATCCGATGTGGTGGTGGTATTTTTCAATAACATCATTGAATCTGTCACAGGTTTTGATCTTCAGTCCTCCAATCCTCTGCGGGCAGCACCTCTTTGGTTGATCCTCATTGTCGGTTTTTTCGTTCGGGATTTTGTCCAGTGGTGGACCCACCGCCTGCTGCACCGGGTGCCCGCACTGTGGGAGTTCCATAAGGTGCACCACTCGGTAGAGCAGATGGGCTTTGCCGCTCACCTCCGCTACCATTGGATGGAAACGATCGTTTACCGTTCTATTGAATATATTCCCCTGGCGCTGATGGGCATCGGGCTGTACGATTTCTTCATCATTCACATCTTCACTCTGGCAGTCGGGCATTACAACCATTCTAATATTACCGTGCCGGGTTATGTGACCGGTGGGGTAGTGGGCTTGCTCATTGGTATTGCCATTGCTACCAATGGTTTTGACATCAACCTGCTTTCCGATCCTTCTACCCTTCAGCAGTTGGGCGTTGTGGTGGTTTCTGCTGCAGGTGGCAGCCTGTTGCTGGGCCCTTTTATGAAAAAGAT
>JAGQXQ010000043.1:0-279 GCA_020436535.1 Phaeodactylibacter sp. | reverse complement strand
AGCCTGGCGATGTGGGATTATCTCTTCGGTACGGCGGCCATCCCCCACAACGGACGCGATATCAAGCTTGGTTTTCCGGGGGTGGAGCGCTTCCCCAATGGTTTTTTGGGGCAGGTAACTTATGGTTTTGGGCAGGCAGCTGATGAGGAACCGCCATCGGTGGGAAGCGTGGCTTCCGGGGAGGAGGAGGTGGTGGGGTAGGGGCGCTGGGAGGATCCGTAATTGCGGAGAAAATTGCAGCGCTTTCAGCCCCAGCCGGAATGCAGTATGGCTATCATC
>JAGQXQ010000257.1:1640-3076 GCA_020436535.1 Phaeodactylibacter sp. | reverse complement strand
GAGGCTGGTTTTGTGGCAGCGCTTTGATCCTGCGTTCTCGTTAAAAAATTGTTACTTATCCGATAGCAAGCAGGCGCTTTACCCGCTTCTCATCGTTGGGGTGTACAAGCGTAGAATCCCGAAGGCGCAGCTTAGCTTTTTTGCTCTTGCGGCGCATCATGTGGGAAGTTTTCGCCTGAAAACGCTTGATCTTACCGGAACCAGTGCGCTTGAAACGTTTCTTTGCACTGGAGTGTGTCTTCATCTTCGGCATTACGAGTATCTTTAGAATTCAATAAATCAATTCTTTCCGCAAAACGGATCGCAAAGATAGGGAATAATATCCAGATAATTGGCTCTGTGCCGTTTATTTTTGCCAGGCCGAAAATACATTCGCTACATAAGCGAGGCGGCAAATGGAGGACTGGAGCGCTATTTCTTTTTGATCTTTTTAGGAGCCACAACGACATTCATGCGGCGCCCTTCCATTTTCGGGAGGGATTCGGCAGCTCCGTACTCTTCCAGTTCTTTTAGGAAACGGAGCAGTAGCAGTTCGCCACGGTCTTTAAAAACAATGGTTCTGCCCCGGAAGTGGACGTAGGCTTTCACCTTGGCGCCATCTTCGAGGAAACCTTTGGCGTGGCGAAGTTTGAAATCGAAGTCATGGTCGTCAGTATTGGGGCCGAAACGGATCTCTTTGACGACGGTTTTGGCAGCTTTGGCCTTGATCTCCTTTTCCTTCTTCTTGCGTTCGTAAAGGAATTTGTTGTAGTCAATGATCTTTACAACGGGAGGTTTCGCATTAGGTGAAATTTCAACGAGGTCGAGCTCGGCCTGTTCGGCCCATTCTCGGGCTCTGCGGGTAGGGTAGACGATACCGGGTTCTATGGTTTGGCCTATGATGCCGGCAACCTCTTCGAGGTTATCACCTACCAGGCGTATTTCTGGAACCCGTATTTGTTCGTTGACTCTGAAGTTGAATTTGGTACTGGACGCTTCGTTCCTTCTGGAATATCTCTTTGCCAATAGAAAATTTTTTAGTGAAAAAATAACGTTAAAAAACCTCACTGCTTGATCAGCAGTACAGGCATGTATTTGTTTTAATGAAAATTTTGTGAAAAAAGTTCGCAATAAATTTACTGCAAAAAACCGAAACCGGAATACAATGCATAAAATAAATGATCCTTTGAAAATTTTTATAGGATCGAGCCCCCTGAAATCCGTTAATAATGCTGTTCTGATGGGCGCTTAACATAAGGGTATAAAAAAAGGCGCACCTACCTGGGGCAGGTGCACCTTTTGGTCAATTACTGACCTATTCGTTCACGTCTGTATTGACTTCTTTAGAAAGAGTGATGTTGAGGCCATCGCCGCTCTCGTTGAGGACGGCTTCCAGCCTGCTGCCTTCAGCCGGGTTCTCATTGAGGATGAACTCGGCCAGCGGGTCTTCAACGTAC
>JAGQXQ010000257.1:0-1526 GCA_020436535.1 Phaeodactylibacter sp. | reverse complement strand
TGCAGGTCCTTCAAGGTGATGTCAATGATCTTGAAGATATCTTCCTGGCTGAGGCTGTTGAAGATCACCACATCATCGATACGGTTTAGGAATTCCGGCGAGAAGGTGCGCTTCAGTGCATTCTGGATAACACCTTTGGTGTAATCATCAGAGGCCTCCTGCCTGGCTTTGGTGGCAAAACCTACTCCCTGTCCGAAGTCCTTCAACTGGCGTACGCCTATGTTGGAGGTCATAATGATGAGTGAGTTTTTAAAATCAACCTTGCGGCCGAGGCCATCAGTCAGCTGCCCGTCATCCAGCACCTGCAGCAGGATATTGTAGACATCGGGGTGTGCTTTTTCGATCTCATCCAGTAAGATCACAGAGTATGGCTTGCGGCGAACCTTCTCGGTCAACTGGCCGCCTTCTTCGTATCCGACGTATCCCGGAGGCGCTCCAATGAGGCGGCTGACAGAGAACTTCTCCATGTATTCGCTCATGTCGATACGGACCAGGGCATCTTCGGAATCGAAAATATAGCGAGCCAGCGCTTTTGCCAGTTCCGTTTTACCGACCCCGGTTGGGCCGAGGAAGATAAAGGAACCAATGGGTTTGGTGGGATCCTTGAGGCCCACGCGGTTGCGCTGTATCGCCTTGGTGATCTTGGTGATCGCCTCGTTCTGGCCAATAATGACCTGCTGGAGGTCATTGTCCATACCGACCAGCTTCTTGCTTTCACTCTGGGCTACCCGCCGGACGGGAATGCCGGTCATCATAGAAACCACCTCGGCGATATCCTCTTCAGTTACCGGATAGCGTTTCGTCTTGGCTTCTTCCTCCCATTGCACCTTGGCAAATTCCAGCTGGCGGACCAGTTTGGATTCCTTGTCGCGCAGGTCGGCAGCCTTTTCATACTGCTGGTTTTTGACGGCCTGGTTTTTCTGTTCCTTCAGCTCTTCGATCTTCTTTTCCAGATCTTCGATGTGTTCCGGAACGTGAATATTTTTCAGGTGAACCCGGGCGCCTACTTCATCCAGTACGTCGATGGCCTTATCTGGCAGGAAGCGGTCGCTGATATAGCGGTCACTGAACTTAACGCAAGCCTTGATGGATTCGTCCGAATAATTTACATTGTGAAACTCCTCATACTTCGGCTTGATGTTTTCCAGAATGTGGACGGCCTCTTCTGCCGAAGGCGGGTCGACCATCACTTTCTGAAAGCGCCGGTCCAGGGCGCCGTCTTTTTCGATGTGTTGCCGGTATTCATCCAGGGTAGAGGCGCCGATGCACTGCAGCTCGCCGCGGGCCAGCGCCGGTTTGAATATATTGGAGGCGTCCAGTGAACCGGTAGCGCCACCGGCGCCAACGATGGTATGGATCTCGTCAATGAACAGGATGACATCCCTCGACTTTTCCAGTTCGTTCATGATGGCTTTCATGCGCTCCTCGAACTGGCCGCGGTATTTAGTGCCGGCGACGAGGGCGGCGAGGTCGAGCATAACGATGCGCTTGTTAAAGAGGGTCCGGGAGACCTTCTTTTGAATGAT
>JAGQXQ010000699.1 GCA_020436535.1 Phaeodactylibacter sp. | reverse complement strand
ATAATTTACTTATTTAACAGAGTACATAGGTTGCTGGAGTGACAATCTTTTACAACTCAAAATCAACCCCCCTTGCCATAAGTTCCTGATATTTATTTTCATCAAAGCGATACAAAAATGCTCCCTTTCTGGAACCGGATTTGTCCTTTTCCGGCAATTTCTCCAGGATTTTCATAGACAGGATCTTCTTCCTGAAATTGCGGCGGTCCAATGGTTTTTGATAAATGGCCTCGTAAAGGGTTTGGAGTTGGGGGATCGTGAATTTTTCGGGAAGTAGTTCAAACCCAACCGGCTGGTATCTGGCCCTGCGCCTCAATTTAGAGAAAGCATCTGCAACCATATCATTGTGATCTAAGATCAGAGGAGGGACTTTATCCACTTCATACCAATGAGCCTGATATGTTTCTACTGCCTGCTCTTCCTGTTCTTCTAAACGAATAAGGGCATAGTGTGCTATCGAGATCACGCGGCCTCCCGGGTCCCGGCCTTCGGCGCCGTAACAGGCCAGTTGTTCCATAAACACCCCACTCAGGCCCGTTGACTCTTCCAGTACCCTTTCCGCGGCCGTGTATACACTCTCGTCGCTTTTTACAAATCTGCCGATCAGGGACCATTCATTTTTGAAAGGTTCTACCTTGCGCTTGAACAACAACAATTTGAGCCGCTGCTTGTCGAAGCCGAAAATGATGCAATCTACAGCGACAAGTATTGGGCCTGCACCGGAATAAAAAGTATTGTTAATGGATGGAAGCATAAAAGTCAAGTGAAAATTTTGAATGCCCAAAAATAAGCGTGTAATTTACACTTACAAAAAATAAATTAAAATTGATCCTTCCGCCTTTTAAAAAAATCATCCAGAATTATGAAATTCGAACTGATTGATTACGCCATTTTCATCGCTTATGGATTTATCATCATCGGAATCGCTTTCTGGGTCACCCGGAAAGGAGAAAAGACTTCGGAGGATTATTTTCTGGCCGGGAAGTCACTGCCCTGGTGGGCAATTGGCGCCTCATTAATTGCAGCTAATATCTCCGCAGAGCAATTCATAGGTATGTCCGGTTCAGGTTTTGCAATCGGCTTGGCCATTGCCTCTTACGAATGGATGGCGGCGCTTACTTTGCTCATCGTAGGGAAATTCTTCCTCCCCATTTTCATCGAGAAGCAATTGTATACCATTCCTGAGTTTGTAGAACAGCGATACAGTGAAAACCTAAAAACGATATTGGCCGTCTTCTGGATCGGCCTTTACGTATTTGTCAACCTGACTTCCGTCCTGTACCTCGGTGCAACTGCCCTGGATACCATCCTGGGGCAGGGGAGTGGCTCCATCTTATTGCCGTGCATTATCGGGCTGGCTCTTTTTGCCGCCCTGTATTCGCTGTGGGGCGGCCTGGCGGCCGTAGCCTGGACAGACGTAATACAGGTCGTTTTGCTCATAGCGGGCGGGCTTATCACTTCTTTCATCGCCCTGTCTCACGTTTCGCCGGACGGTGGGGTGATGGCCGGCTTCAAGATGATTTATGAACAGGTTCCGGGTAAATTTTCTATGATCCTCGAAAAGGGGGAGATTATTACTCCAAATGGGAAGGACGCCTGGTGGGACCTGCCCGGGCTGGCTGTCCTGATCGGCGGGTTGTGGGTCGCTAATTTATATTATTGGGGGTTCAACCAGTACATCATTCAGCGGGCCCTGGCGGCAAAATCCCTGAGAGAAGCCCAGAGAGGTATCGCCTTTGCCGCTTTCCTGAAGTTGTTGATACCCCTGATCGTAGTAGTGCCCGGTATAGTTGCCTTCGTACTGAATGTCGGGCCGGACGGTATGGTGACCGCAGAGTCGGCAGCCGCTTCCTTCATTGGCGAAAATGGCAACGTCATCAATGATAATGCGGCCCCCTGGTTGATCAGCAATTTTATTCCCGCCGGGCTGAAAGGCCTGGTGGTGGCGGCCCTGGCGGCGGCCATCGTCTCTTCCCTGGCCTCGATGCTCAACTCTACGGCCACTATTTTCACTATGGATATTTACAAGCCCTACATTAATAAAAATGCCTCTGAAGGAAGCCTGGTAAACGTCGGCAGGATCTCAGCTGCGGCCTCTCTGCTTATTGCTGTATCCCTGGCGCCGCAATTAAAAAACCTCGGGCAGGTGTTTCAGTACATCCAGGAGTATACGGGTATTGTCAGCCCCGGCATCCTTGCCGTGTTTATGCTGGGGTTGTTCTGGAAGAAAGCCACTAATAAGGCCGCCGTTTGGGGAGCGTTGTTATCGATCCCTATTGCATTGTACTTCAAAGTGGCGCCCAACGGTTGGTCGGACAGCTCCTTTTTCTTGCATTTACCCTTTATGAATCAGATGTTCTGGACGTGCATTGCCACCATGGTGATCATCGCCGGCATCAGTTATTCAGGGGGCAAAGGTGCTGACTCTGAGAAGGGGATCCCTCTTTCCCGGCAGCTATTTTCCACCGGGCGGGCGTTCAATATCAGCGCAGTGGTGATTTGCCTGATCCTGGTATTTCTTTATGCTATGTTTTGGTGATTTTTGCTTGCCTCAAGATGGGAGTTGACAACTTTCACCGGCTGCCGAAG
>JAGQXQ010000256.1 GCA_020436535.1 Phaeodactylibacter sp. | reverse complement strand
TCAACGAAGGGGACATCCTCTGTATTCACAATGCGGGGGCCTACTGTTTCTCGATGGCGTCCAATTACAACTCTCGGTTTCGCCCGGCAGAGGTGCTCATTTACAAGGGCAAACCCCACCTGATCCGACAGCGGGAAACGATGGAGGACTTGCTCCGGAACCAGGTGGAAACCAGTATTTTTGAGAAAGAGGTGGTGGAGTAGGAGATTCCAGGTTTTCCAGTCAGATTTTCCAGGTTTTCGAAATCTGGAAAATCTTGGAAAATCTTATTTCCATCCGTTTCCCCGCACTTTTGCCCGCCAGTGGTTATATTTGCGGGAAAATGAAACACCATGCCTTACTGCTCCCGGCTGAACATCCTCCTGCTGATATTGCTGGGCCTGTCGGCCTGTAACCCTCCTCTGTTGAGGCAGCTACAGCCTGTATCCATCCAGTCCCTCACAACTGAAAGCATCCAGTTCAATAATGGGCAAACAGTACCACTACCTTTCGCCGGCCAGGAGCATGTCACCAGGATATTCCTGGTGCGCCATGCCGAAAAAGGCTATGGCGCCGACCCCACCCTTACCTTCCAGGGGGTGAGGCGCGCCGGCCTGCTTGCCAAGATCTTTAAGAAATTGCCCCTGGATGCGGTATACGCCACCAAATACAAGCGCACTCAGGAGACGGCCCAGCCGGTAGCCCGGGAAAAAGGATTGGAGGTGAAGTTGTATCCAGCGGATGAACTTACCACCTTTTCGCTCCGCCTGCGCCGCAAACATGGAGGGCAATCGGTTCTGGTCGTCGGCCATTCCGACACTACGCCGGAACTCATCAACCGGCTCGTAACCAGCGGAGTGCTGGAACGTATTGATGAGCGGGATTACAGCAACTTTTACATAGTAGCTATTAATGAGCAAGGCGATAAAGAGGTGCTGCAACTGAAGTATGGGGAAGTGTGGGTAGAATAATTTTTTTGTGGCCATTCGCAGCTCGCCATTCGCCATTCGATTGCCTGAAGATGGCGCCCGGATGCGCCAACTCCGAACTCTGAAAAGCGAACAGCAAAATTTGGAACCCAGAAATAGGAGAAAAGAATAAAAATCTATCTTTGCAGCATTTTAGAATATCCATCGTAAAACAATAGGGCCTTCAAAATAATAATACAGCAGTTATGGAACTCTCTACAAGGTACAATCCCCAGGAAACAGAAGGTAAATGGTACAAGCACTGGATGGAAAAGAACTACTTCCATTCGGAGCCGGATGAGCGGGAGCCCTTTACGATCGTCATCCCACCGCCCAACGTGACCGGCGTGCTGCACATGGGGCATATGCTGAACAACACCATTCAGGATATCCTCATCCGCAAGGCTCGGCTCGATGGCAAAAATGCCTGCTGGGTGCCGGGCACCGACCATGCTTCCATCGCCACGGAAGCCAAAGTAGTGAAGATGCTGCGCGCCCGGGGTATCAAAAAATCGGATATCAGCCGGGAAGAGTTCATGAACTACGCTTTCGAGTGGAAAGACAAATACGGTGGCATCATTCTGGACCAGCTCCAGAAGCTGGGGGCTTCCTGCGATTGGCAGCGCACCCGCTTCACCATGGAGCCCAAAATGTCGGAAGCGGTGCTCAAGACCTTTGTGCGCCTTTACCGCAAAGGCAAGTTATACCGCGGCCAGCGTATCACCAACTGGGACCCGGAGGCCAAAACCGTGCTCTCCAACGAGGAAGTAATCTATAAGGAGGAAAACTCCCGCCTGTACCACGTTCGGTATAAAATTGAAGGAACGGAGGACGAGTGGATCACCATCGCTACGGTGCGCCCGGAGACCATCCTGGGCGATACGGCCATCGCCACGCACCCTGATGACGGCCGGTATGAGCACCTCAAAGGCAAGCGTGCGCTGGTTCCCCTGATCAACCGTTCCATCCCCATTATCCAGGATACCTATGTAGAGCAGGAATTCGGTACCGGTGCACTGAAGATCACCCCCGCCCACGACCCCAATGACTATGAGATCGGCCAGCGGCACAACCTGGATGTGGTCGATGTACTCAATGAAGACGGCACCATGAGCGAAGCCGCCCAATTGTATATCGGCGAAGATCGTTTTAAGGCCCGCAAACTCATCGTCAAGGATCTGGAGGAGGCCGGGTACCTCGTTAAAATTGAAGACTACCGCAATAAAGTAGGCCGTTCCGAACGGACGAACGCCATCGTGGAGCCCCGCCTGACCCTCCAGTGGTTCGTGGATATGAAAGGCTTTGCCCGGACGGCGCTCGAAGCTGTTGAAAAGGGCGAGGTGAAATTTCACCCTGGCCACTTCTGGAATATGTTCAACAGCTGGCTCAACGAGGAGAACATCCGTGATTGGTGTATCTCCCGTCAGCTTTGGTGGGGCCAACGCATACCTGCCTGGTATTATGAGGATAAATTCTTCGTGGCCGAAACAGCTGAAGAGGCACTGGAACAGGCGCGCCGGGAACTGGGAAAACCGGAATTGAAGATAGAAGACTTACATCAGGATGAGGACGTGCTGGATACCTGGTTTTCCTCCCAACTCTGGCCCATCTCTGTTTTTGACGGATTTGAAAACCAGGAGGAGCTCCGCTATTATTATCCCACCAACGTATTGGTTACTGCCTGGGACATCATTTTCTTCTGGGTGGCTCGTATGATCATGATGGGCTATGAGTGGGCGCCCGACTTGCTGGGTGAACAGTTTGTGAAGGAAAAAGGCGCGCAGCCTTTCCATCATGTTTACTTTACAGGGATGGTTCGAGATTCTCACCGCAAGAAAATGAGTAAATCGCTGGGTAACTCTCCGGAAGCGCTGGAACTGATTGCCAATTACGGCGCCGATGGGGTCCGCTTTGGCCTGCTATCCAGTGCCGCTGCCGGCAATGACATCATTTTCGATGCGCCGTTCGACAAGGAAACCAAAGAGATACTCAATGAGAGCCGCCTTTGTGAACAGGGCCGGAACTTTTGCAATAAAATGTGGAATGCCCTGCGCCTGATTAAAGGCTGGGAGATCAGGGAGGGCAAGGCCAATGCCATCAACCGCCTGGCGGCGGAGTGGATGGAAGAAAAGCTCAGCCAGTCTATCGAGAAGATCGAGAGCAATTTCACCGAGTTTCGCCTTTCCGATACCATCATGATCTTGTACAAGCTCATCTGGGATGACTTTTGCAGTTGGTTCCTGGAAATGGTCAAGCCTGAATACGGCCAGCCGATCGACCGGGAGACTTACGAGGAAACGATTGGCCTCTTCGAACGGCTCATGATCGTTCTGCACCCCTTTATGCCTTTCGTCACTGAGGAGATTTGGCACCAGCTGCGAGACAGGAAGGAGGGCGACGACTGCATCATCAGCCGTTACCCCCAGCCTCGGGCCTACGACCAGGACCTGATCGGCCGGGTAGAGGAGGCCAAGGAGGTAGTCACCAACGTACGTGAGGTTCGCAACAACAATGGCATTAAGATGAAGGACCTGCTGAAATTGTACGTTCAGGACACTCCGGGAGCACGCCACTTGCTGGAGTTGAACGGACTGAATGAGATGATCATCAAAATGGCTAACCTGGAGGTACTGGAATTCAGCAAAGACGAGATAGAGAATAGCGTATCGTTCCTTTCCGGGAACGACAAGTTCTTCCTGGAACTGGAGCAGGAGATCAACGTCGAAGAAGAACGCGAACGCTTGCAGAAGGAACTGGAATACTACCAGGGCTTCGTGCAGTCGGTGATGAAAAAGCTGAGCAATGAGCGCTTTGTCAACAACGCACCGGCGCCCGTGGTTGAAAAAGAACGCCAGAAGCTGGCGGACGGGGAGTCGAAGATCAGGAGCCTGGAGGAAGCGTTGGGGCAGTTGGGGTAGAAGAGGTGGGGTATTTGTTATTCGTTATTGGCAGGCATGAATCTGACACCAATTTTATCGGGTTGAGGTTGGGAAACACACCGTGCTTTTTCCAGTGCTCTTTTTCTGACGGTGTAGCGAATGGTTACCGCTGCACCACCAGCTTCCCAACCCCTGCAAATCCATCCGCTTTGAGCCTCACCAGATACATTCCTGACGGCAGTTGGCTGACATCCAGCGGCAGAGATGTTGCCTGGACCTTACCGAGGTGTTCTGTTCGGACTTCATTCCCGGACAAGTCAGAAATGGTTAACCAAGCATTGATATAGGCCTGTTGGCCATTGAGGTCAAGATAAGCCCGGCTGCGTGCCGGGTTAGGAGATAACTTCAACGGGGCAATATGGCCCTGCGCGTGTTCGTCGGTAGCGGTGAGGCATTCTGCATTAGCGCCCAGATGCAGGCGAATAACAGGCACGACGTTGTAACCAAAGCCGATGGTACTGAAGGTGCCTGTATTGCCCACATCCAGCACACTGGCGTACTGGGGATGTTCGAGTGAATCATTGACAAAAAAGGTAGCCTGGTAATCGATGGTGTCACAAACCTGCATGAAGCAGTTTTTAAAAAAGGAGTCGTAGCGGACCACCAACATATAATAGGTATCGTCTTTGAGATTTTCGCCCCCACTATCTGCGGATATGGGAAGGTGGATCAGGTTAGTCCCGTCCAACTCGGAAAAAGTGTAGGAGTTACCGGTCAGGAAGGTGTAGCTTTCCGGGAGGATCTCGCCGCTGCCATCCGTTTCCCCGTTCCATTCATAGAGTAGGATCGTGACCTCGTCCCCCTGGAGTTGGTCAGCATTGGCAATACCGAAACTCATAGCGCAGGCATAGAAACCTTGTCCCTTAGGAACGTAAAAAATGTTGCCGTAGCTGTAAGACCTGCTTTCGGAAGGCGCAATGTCCCGGGTAGGGCCAAATTCCTTAGCGAAGGTGAAGTCAGAAACCTGGAAATGCCAACGCAGGGTATCGTCTTGAGGCCTGGCGTCGGGTTGATTGTGGCCAACGGCATAAAAGGCCTCGTATTCGCCGGTTGCCTGGCGGGTTGCTGCTTCCAGGCTTCGATTGAAAAAGATATTCTCTACCAGGGAGTCGACCGGAATATCACCGTAAAAAAGGGTGTCGGCATACACGATGGAGTGGTCGGTTTTTTTGCGGACGACCGCCTCCAGCCTTACGTTCTCGGCGGTTTCGCTCCCGATATTGATGACATCACACAACAGGGCCTGATCCTGGAGCTGGCTTTTCGGAGTGATCGCATTAGGCGTGACGGCAAAAAAATTGAGGTTGGCTTTCATGTCGCGCGCAGGCCTTTCCACCAGCGCAATATCATCCAGTACCCAGAAGTAGAAATCGGCGGCCCAGGTAAATTTTATACGAAAATCAGGCGTGCCTTCCACCTCCGGCAAGGCAAAATAAGCCCTGTTATTAAAGGGGGGAACCTCTTCAAAATTAATCCTGGTAACCGGTGTTTGATACGGGTTGATATTGACAGGGTCACTCCAGCTTCCTCCCCCATCGGTACTGTAGGCAAAGGAGGTGATAAAACGCGCTCCTCCCTGGGTCTGAGGCGCTCCGTTGGCGAGGTTGCCCAGCCATCCGAGCTGTGAAAATTGTAAAGCAAGCGGTTTTTCGACATTGGAAAGGTCGATCGGAGGAGAGATCAATTCACAAACAAAGGCTTTTGGTTGAAACCCCTGTCCGGGTGGGGCCCCGCCAGTATTGTAAATATCAGCATTAAATGTCATGGCGCCATCGGAAGCGGAGGGACCGTGAATAAAGGCATCCCTGCCGGCAAATAAGAGGCCGAAACCTCCGCCTACATCGCCGGCAGGTGACCATTTCCATAAGGAGTCGGGAGGGAAAACCGGATTGGAAACCCATCCGTTGCTTCCATTGTTGAATCTTTCATAGAAGATCGCATGAGGGGGCCGGGCGGGGTGTTCTGCACTCAGCAGAACATCGTCGATGAGCCAGGCAAATTCGTTATTGCCGCGCCATTCCCATTCCAGGTAGACCTGCGGCTGGTTGGCGGCGATCTCGCTGATATCCAGGGTGACAAAATAGGCCTTGCCGTGGGCCAACGCCTGAATAGGAGCCAATTCGAAGGAACCATTTTTTTCCAGCATAGAAAAAGGGCGGTAAACTCTATTGCCTGCGTTGGACATTACCCTAAGGATCGCATTGTTGGCGGCATTTTTATTGGCGGTACCAATAGCTGTTTGAAACTGCAGGAATACCTGGCCTTGGCCATTGCAGTCAATCGATGAACTGGTCAGCCGGCTGATGTGCCCATCGTTGGGTAGATTGCCGGTAGCGCCCGAGTTGGCCACGGCAAAGCCGTTGGCGGCGGTAGTGGATCTGAAGTTAGCCAGCACCGGCGGCATACCTGCCAGCCCGCACTCTACGGGTGCAGAGCAGCCCTGCCAGATGACGCCATTGCCTGAAATGTCCTCAGAGGCCCAACCATCAGGCAGGGCGCCGCCTGCAAAGTCAACCTCCAGAAAAGGCTGGGTGGCGCCCTGGGGGGCATTCAACAGAAAAAGAGCAAAGCACAGTAGTGCTCTGTAACATAAGTTTGATCGAAGAATTTCGAGTCTATTTTGGTGCTGATCAAGGCGCACCGAAGGAGCATAGCCGGGGTTCTGCGACTGAGGTGCAACGCAGAGCAGGGCAAAAATAGGCCGAAATTGCCGATAGGAATTTATGTTACAGAGCAGTAGTGTAGAGATACATTTCATAGGCAGAAATATAGCCAAAAAATGGGTAGGCTGTAAAGCCTGAATTCGTGGGCTGGTCATCTGGCTTACTAAATGGGCCACCCCGGCCATTAATGGGCAAGCGTGCCGTTCTTTCGAACCATAAGGTATTCGGCCTCCAACTGTGCTTTATCGACCGGGACGACGCCCACCTTTTCACAGACCTGCCCGCCGGCGAGGTTAGCCAATAAGGCTATATCCCGGATATCCATACCCAGCGAAAGGCCCAGGCCGGCAATCGCAAAGACGGTGTCGCCGGCGCCGCAAACGTCAGCGATGGTGCGGGGGTGGGTACCCAGGATCTCGCTGTTCCCTTCGCCGTCAAAGAAGATGCCCTTTTCGGAGAGCGTGATCAGAGAATACTGATTGCCCAACTTGCCATGTATCTGCTCGGTGGCTTTCTTCAGGGACGTAAGCTCCGGCTCTACCTGAAAAGGAAGCTGAGCCTGTATCTCTTTGAGGTTTGGTTTGAAGAGGGTGACATGATTGTAGGCCCAGAAATTGTCGAACTTGGGGTCCACCGCAGTGGGGATATCCCGTTTGATGGCTTCCAGCATCACCTCGTGGATCACCTTGTGGGTGAGTACTCCTTTATTATAATCCTGAAAGAGAATAGCATGAATGTTGCGGTTGTCGAGGATATCCCGGACCCCATCCAGCAGCAGGCCGGCTTCTTCCTCCGAAAGGCCGTAGGTGTCTTCATCATCGACCCGGAGTAAATGCTGATTAGCAGCGATAATGCGGGTCTTTACGGAAGTCTTTCTTTCCGCTGACCGGATCAGGCCTTTGGCGGAAAGCTGGAGTCCGGGCAGAAGCCCCATCAGTTGCCGGGCATTTTCATCCTGGCCAATTACCGAACACAGATAAGGGGTAGCCCCGAGCGCTTTCAAGTTGAGGGCTACATTGCCGGCCCCTCCCAGGCGGCTATCCCGGCCCTGAAGGTGCACGACCGGGACCGGGGCTTCCGGCGATATGCGGTCGACTTTCCCGGTGAGGTAACGATCGATCATTACATCGCCGACGATCAGGATGTTCTGCTGTTGGAAGGAGTCGAAAGCTAAGGTCATTGTTCTTAATTACTATAAAAAGGTTGAAGGCAAAGGTAGAAAAAGTGTGCGGCAAAATAAAGATAACGAATTGGTTAGCTGCTTTTGGAGGCCTTCAAATACGCTGCCAGGCTCTCCCGATTTAAATGTGCTTTACCCTTCTTTTATCAGCTGTTGGATAAAGGCCACCGCTTTCCGGCTGGCGCCGCTATTCGACAATACATACTCTCTGGCCTTTTGAGAGGCTTTTCGGTAGGCGTCTTCCGGTAGGAGGCCGCAGAATCTTTCCTGTAATTCTACCTGGCTGCTGATGCTGAATCCACCTCCTGACCGGACGAGGTAGCGGGCTTCTTCAAATTTTTGAAACCTGGGGCCAAAGATGACTGGAAGCCCAAAGGCGATGGGTTCCAGGGTATTGTGCAGGCCCGACCCGAAGGCGCCACCGATGTAGGCGATCCGTCCGTACTGATACAAGGCAGAGAGCATGCCCACGTTGTCGATCACCAACACCCGGGCCTCTGGCTCTTCCTGCCCTTGGGAATAGCGGAAATAAGGCAATTTTACCTTTTTAAGGATTTGCTGAATGTGCCCTTCATCGACCTGGTGAGGAGCAATAATGGCCTTCCAATCTGAAGGGAATTGTTCATTTAAGAAGGGTAGGAGGTAGGCCTCGTCTTCCGGCCAGCAGCTGCCGATCACCAAAATGGGGGCCTGGCCTGCAAATTGTTCGACCAGAGGAAACGCCGGCGCCTTTTCGGCGATTTGCTGAACGCGGTCGATGCGGGTATCGCCGGCTACGGTGAAATTGTGAAAACCGGCATCGCGAAGCTGGCTGGCGGAACTTTCGTTTTGAACGAATATATGAGTGAACCATCCAGGTAGCTGCCGGAAGAAGCCTCCGTACCAACGAAAGAAAAGCTGGCCCTGCCGAAACAGGGCGGAGATCAGTACAATGGGGATACCGGCTGTACGCAGGGCTCGCAGATGGTAGTACCAGAATTCGTATTTGACAAAAATAGCTGCCGTTGGTTGCCAAAGAGCTACAAAATCCCGTGCATTGGCC
>JAGQXQ010000255.1:1906-9492 GCA_020436535.1 Phaeodactylibacter sp. | reverse complement strand
TTTTGAGTTCTGGCTAGGGTTCATGGGCTATTGAGGGCCAGCTGGGGTTTATAGCTCTATGGGAGCCCACCTGTGAGGCCCCTATTGCTTCCCCAAATAAACCCGGTAAGGCTCGAAATTAGCCATAAACCACCGGGGGATCCCTAAAGCCATAAACTCAGGCCTGACTCAAAAATGTCCAGTAGTATGGGCTGTCTCTGCGAACCGAGGCTATGTCACTGCTACTCAGCTCTTATTACTTTTCCAATGCTTGCAACACATCTCCGATGATGTCCTCGATATGTTCCAGGCCCACGGAAATTCGCACCATGCCCGGGCGGATGCCTACGGCCAGTCGTTCTTCTTCTTTGAGTTTGGAATGAGTAGTGGAAGCCGGATGAGTAACGATCGTCCGGGAATCGCCCAGGTTGGAAGATAGAGAGCACAGCCGAATGCGGTTGAGGAACTGCATACCACCCTCTACCCCACCCTGCACTTCAAAGGCGACGATGCCGCCGCCGAGGCGCATCTGCTTTTTCGCCAGCTCGTATTGAGGATGGGACGATAAATGAGGATAGTGTACTTTTTCCACGCTCGGGTGCTGCTCCAGAAAAGTTGCCAACTGCAGGGCGTTGCTGCAGTGACGTTCCATCCGTACGGCGAGGGTCTCCAGGCTTTTTGACAGGACCCAGGCATTGAAAGGCGACATGGCCGGGCCGGTGTGGCGGCAGAAAAACCGTACCTTTTCGATCAGCCCGGCGCCGCCAACGATCAACCCGCCCAGCACGCGGCCCTGGCCGTCCATCCATTTGGTGCCGGAGTGGACCGAGAGGTGGGCTCCGTATCGCAAGGGGGTTTGTAAGTAGGGTGTAGCGAAGCAGTTGTCCACATTGAGGATCAATCCGTGCTTACCTGCCAGAGCACCCGCCTTCTCCAGGTCGATCAGGGCCAGCCCGGGGTTGGAAGGCGTTTCCAGGACGATCATCCGGGTGTTGGCCTGCAGATGCTGTTCCCAGTTGTCAATATCTTTCGGGTCAGCATAGGTGAAGGTGATGCCCCAGCGCGGAAACAGTTCGCTAAGAATCTGGTGCGTAGAGCCAAATACGGCACGGGAAGCCAGGATATGGTCCCCCGCCTGAAGGAAAGCAGCCATACTTGCAAAAACGGCGGCCATGCCGGAAGCGGTGGCAAAGCCATCTTCTGCCCCCTCCATTGCACACACTTTTTGTATCAGTTCATCCGTGTTCGGGTTGCTGTAACGCGAATAGATGATGCCCTCCGCCTGGCCGGCAAAAGTATCGGCCATCAACTCCGCGTTGGGAAAGGTAAAACTGGAAGTAAGGAACATGGGCGTGCTGTGCTCGCGATACGCCGTACGCTCCATCTGCCCCCGGATGGCCTCGGTCTCAAATTGTTTTTTGTTTTTTTCCATGGTGAAAGTTTTGGGTTGGCTCCGAACAATACAACGAGTATAATGCTTTTCTTTTTAACTTTGAGCGCCTTCAATTTCATTAAAATCCTATAGGGTTAATAGGGGATATCAATTTAATTGCCATCTTTGCAGCTCGCAAAAAGAATCAATTATGGAAAAAGAATCAAAACTTCGAAGCATTCTAAAGGCTGTCACCTGGCGCCTGATTGCTACGGGAACTACTTTCACTCTCGCCTATTTCGTCTTTTCCGGAACAGGTTGTGAAGACGTGCTGCAGAAATCGACCATCGTTGCCGGACTGGAGTTGGTGATCAAGCTGGCTATTTATTATCTGCACGAACGGGCCTGGCAGAGCGTACCCCGGGGAACTGTGCGACACATTTTCAAACGCAGCGGAAAGCAGGAAGCGGGTTTGGGAAAATAACAGATTTACCGTTTCTTTGCCATTTGTAAATAATCAGATTACCAATCCCTTCATTTTATTTCTGGCTTAGTAATCTGATACTGCTCCAAATTTCATATGTTCATGCAACAAAGCCCCTAAACCGGAAACACAACTTTCTGATGGCTTTCAGCTGACCGTGAAATTTTATTTTTTACCAAAGTTAAATTGCCTTGAACAAGCATCTCCATCCCATTTTCGACCGATTTCTGCAGCGCCCTGACCGCGAACGCCGCCTCAGGCAGCATAGCAAGGTGCTGTGGCTGACCGGCTTATCCGGATCAGGAAAAAGCACGATTGCCCAGCATCTGGAACGCCGCCTCTACAATGAAGGATACTATCCCCAGGCGCTCGATGGTGACAACATCCGCAGCGGGATCAATAACAACCTGGACTTCACCGATGAAGGACGTCGGGAGAACATCCGTCGCATCGCCGAGCTATCCAAATTGTATATCAACAGTGGTATCATCACCATCAACTCTTTTATCAGCCCGACGGCAGCCATCCGGCAATTGGCGCGTGAGATCATCGGCCAGGATGATTTTATCGAGATCTATATCAATGCTCCTCTGGAAGTATGTGAAGCCCGCGACGTGAAAGGCCTTTACAAAAAAGCCCGCGCTGGTGAGATACCAGGATTTACCGGTGTCGACGCGCCCTACGAGCCGCCGGAAAACCCGGCGCTGGAAGTTCGTACCGACCAGCAGGACCTGAATGATAGCGTCCGGGTCATTTTCGAATTCATAGAGCCCATCATTAAGTACCGCAAATCCTGACAACCAAGAAAGAAACAATTTTCAACAGACAACTACATCATGAGTTATAACCTGAACCACCTTAAAGAGCTGGAGTCTGAATCCATTTATATCATTCGCGAGGTAGCTTCCCAGTTCGAACGGCCGGTACTGATGTTTTCCGGCGGCAAAGATTCCATCCTCATGGTTCATCTGGCCATGAAAGCCTTTTACCCGGCGAAGATCCCTTTCCCCTTATTGCACATCGATACGGGCCACAACTTTCCTGAAACCATAGAGTTTCGCGACCGGATGGTTGAAAAAACGGGCGCCAAGTTGATCGTCGGCTCGGTACAGGAGGCCATTGATAAAGGCCTGGTAGTGGAGGAAAAAGGCTTTAACGCCAGCCGCAACTACCTGCAAACCGCCGCCCTGCTGGAAGCGCTGGAAAACGGAAAATACGACGCCGCTCTCGGTGGCGGCCGCCGGGATGAGGAAAAAGCCCGCGCCAAAGAGCGGTTCTTCTCCCATCGTGATGAGTTTGGCCAATGGGACCCCAAGAACCAGCGCCCGGAGCTATGGAACATCTTTAACGGCAAGAAACATTTCGGGGAACATTTCCGCGTTTTCCCTATCAGTAACTGGACTGAACTCGACGTTTGGATGTACCTCGCCCAGGAAAAGGTCGAATTACCGAATCTCTACTTCGCACACCAGCGCCAGGTTTTCGAACGCGACGGCATCCTGCTGGCCGATTGTGAGTACATTTCCAAACGCCCGGAAGAGGAATCCTCCACCAAAACTATGACCGTTCGCTGCCGCACCATCGGCGATATGACCTGCACCGGTGTCTGGGAATCCGAAGCGGCCACTATCGAAGATATCATCAAAGAAGTCGCCGCCGCCCGGCAAACCGAACGCGGCGGCCGCGCTGATGATAAACGCTCGGAAACAGCGATGGAGGATCGGAAGAAACAGGGGTATTTTTGATGTACGGTGGACGAGAGTGGACGGTGAAATGTGAAAGATAAGAGGGGCAAAAGTCCCAATTTTAAAAAAGGATAAATGAATAAAGAGGTTCTGCTGGAGCGATTTAAAGTATGGGCTTTGAATGTGATCCTGCTTTGCCGGGAATTGCCCAAAACCTTACACACCATACACCGTACAACTAAACCCAGAAACCAGAAACAATCACCAAATTGAATAAATAGAAACAAGAATAATATGCTAGACCCAAAACACATGGAACTGCTGCGCTTCACCACCGCCGGCAGCGTGGACGATGGGAAATCTACCCTTATCGGGCGGTTACTGTACGACAGCAAATCCATCTTTGAGGACCAGTACGAGGCGGTGCGGCAGAGCAGTGAGCGCCGCGGTGAGGTAGGCGTCAACCTGGCGCTGCTGACTGACGGGCTCAAGGCCGAGCGCGAACAGGGCATCACCATCGATGTTGCCTATCGTTATTTCTCTACGCCGCGCCGCAAGTTCATCATTGCCGATACACCCGGCCACATCCAGTACACCCGCAATATGGTGACCGGGGCGTCGACAGCCAACGTGGCCCTCATCCTCATCGACGCCCGGAAGGGAGTGCTGGAACAAACCCGCCGACACGCCTTCATCGCTTCCCTCCTGCAAATCCCCCACCTGGTGGTCTGCATCAACAAGATGGACCTGGTGGATTACAATCAGGAAAGATATGAGGAGATCAAACAGGAATTTGAGGAATTTTCCTACAAGCTGGACGTGCGCGATGTGCACTTCATCCCCATCTCCGCCCTGAACGGAGATAATGTAGTGGATAAGTCACAGAACATGCCCTGGTACGGTGGCACGACTCTACTCTATTACCTCGAAAACGTCCACATCGGCAGCGACCACAACTTCATTGATTGCCGTTTTCCGGTGCAGTATGTAGTGCGCCCCAATACAGATGATTATCACGACTACCGGGGTTATGCCGGGCGCGTAGCTGGCGGGGTTTTCAAGAAAGGCGATAAGGTCATGTTGTTGCCATCAGGCTTTACCAGCACTATTGCCAAGATCGACACCTACGATGGAGAGTTGGAGGAAGCCTATGCTCCCATGTCCGTCACCTTGCTACTAAAAGATGACCTGGACCTCAGCCGGGGGGATATGATCGTCCGTGAAAACAACCATCCCGAAGTGGGGCAGGACCTGGAAGTCATGGTCTGCTGGTTCAACGAACGGCCCCTGCAAGTGCGCGGTAAGTACACCCTGCTGCACACTACCCAGGAATCCCGCTGTGTTATCAAAGACATCCGCTACAAACTGGACATCAAAACGCTGCACCGCGACCTGGAAGATAAGGATATCCGGATGAACGACATTGCCCGGGTGGTGATACGCTCCACCAAACCCCTGTTCTATGACAGCTACCGCAAGAACCGCATTACCGGCAGCGTCATTTTTGTGGATGAAGGGACGAATGAGACGGTGGGGGCGGGGATGATTATATAAACTAACCTCGTGGCGCAGGCATCAGGTACATCCTGTTAACAAGGATTTTTCGTTCCACCTTAACCTATCAGCCGACAACCCAGCCTTCATCTTTCCAATTATTTTTTTATCTTGAAGGTGAAAACCCGGCTGTTATGAAGCAATTGCACCTCCTTTCCTTTTTTCTAATTGCAATTTCCGCTACCTGCGCGCAGGAAGCCAGCATCGACGATTTCAACCTCTCCGGCGACGCCGTTAAAACCGGGGCCAACTGCATCCGTCTGACGCCCGACCGCATCTGGTCTGGCGGATCGGCCTGGCACAAGCAACCCATCGACCTCAATGGCCCTTTTGAGATGAGACTCCAGGTGATGCTGGGCTGTAAGGACGCCGCCGGCGCCGATGGTATTGTCTTCGTCTTTCATCCCCACGCCCGCCGCACCGGCTACCAGGGGGAAGGCATGGGCTTCGCCGGCCTGGAACCCTCGCTGGGCATCGAGATCGACACCTGGCTGAACGAGCACCTGGGCGACCCCTACCAGGATCATATCGCCCTGCTTCGGGACGGCAGCGTACACCACGGAAACAGCCTCGCCGGGCCGGTCCGCATACCCAATATCGAAGACTGCCGGGAGCACCCGCTGACAGTACGCTGGTCGCCCGGTAGCCAACAGCTCACCATTGAGCTGGATGGGAAAAGAGTGCTCTCCTATCGCGGCGATATCGTGAGCAAGATCTTCCGGGGCAACAGCAAAGTGTACTGGGGCGTCACCGCCGCCACCGGCGCCTACAACAACCGGCAGGAGCTCTGCTTTGAAAAACTGGAATTCACCAAAGTGGAAGAAGCCAAACCGCTGGAGTTGGATGGAAAAAAGAAAGAGGAACTGCTCAAAGGCGAGGTCATCACGCTGAATAACCTGCAGTTTGAAAGCGGCAGCTCCACCCTCCTGCCCACCTCCAAATCAGAACTGGCCCGCCTGGCGGAGATCATGCGAGAATATCCCGCCTTAAAACTCGACATATTTGGACATACCGATAATGTCGGGGGCGCCGGAGCTAACCAAAAGCTCTCTGCACGGCGCGCCCAGGCTGTGGCCACCTACCTGAATGGCCTGGGTATCCCCGACAAGCGCCTTTCCGCCAAGGGCTTCGGAGAAAAATACCCCATTGCATCCAATGGCACTTCTACCGGCCGGCTGAAGAACCGGAGGGTGGAATTTCGATTGTCTAAGCCGATCCCGTAGGGTGAGAGGGTGATGTGGTGAGAGGGTGATTTGCTCTGAACAGGAAATTTGCCACATTTGGCCGGATAAATGATACGCTACTCAGATTGACCTACCATTGGGCAGCATTCGTTCTTTAACAAATATTCGATAGCCAAATACCGGAACGGAAAAAGCTATTCACCAGAGAGTCTTTATGGCAGGAAGATGAAAATGGTTCCAGGCAAATAACCCTTCGATGAACAATCCCAGGTGTCTCTGGCAGCAAATGAAAAACCGGAGACATAGTGGGGGTTGTATTCCAATCGGAGTATCTCTAACTTGTGCCGCTGAAATACGGCTTATGAGAATATTGATACCCCTGCTGCTGATGCTCCCTTTATCCCTGTATGCCCAATCCTGGTTCGTCGAGCCGGGCGCCGCTTTCCGCTCCGGCATCTGGCAATATAATTTGGGGAAAAACAGCCAGGGCGTATATGGCGGCGAGGGCCTGCACTACAGCCACTTCTCGCCCTTTCTGGAAGGCTACCTCCAGGGAGGTTATCAGGCGAAGGGCTACAGCATCGGCGCCGGTCTCGCCTACACTGTCTTTTTTGACAACGAGTTGCGGGTCAACCAGAATCAGCGCGACAGAAGTTATATTTACCCAATTGCGGAAAGTTTCATCCAATTTGTCCATGTATTTATCCGGGGAGAATGGTATGTGATACAAAAGAAGGGATTCCGCCTGGGGCCCAGCCTCCGGGCTGGCTTTTTCCAACCCACTACCGGTTACCCGCAACAGGCGGAACTACAACAACGGCGCTTCATCGAAGGCGGCCTTACCTGCCTGGCCCGCATCGGCAGGCCCTGGCTTACCATCAGCCCAGCCTATCAGTGGAACAGCATCACCGGAAAAGGGACGGATGCGAGGCACCATATTTTTTCCTTGGGTATTTTGGCGGGATTGCGGTATTTGTTCTGAACCAATAATACTATGAAAAGACTTTTAATTCTGCTGTCCACCCTATTCTTTCTCAGTGCCTGCGAAACGGTGCGCCCCTATCAGCGCGCTTACCTCAACGACCGGAATATGGTGTTAAAACCACTGCCGGAGGCCGCATACGAAATGAACGTCGAGGGATATCGGGAAGGGGCCAGCGGAGCAAATGGGGGCAAGGGAAGCGGAGGATGTGGGTGCAACTGAGGAGTTATAGGGTGAAATTGTTGAATTGTTGGATGGCTTTATAGTTGAGGGCACTCCGGAAACTCCAGGAAAGGAATGAAGGACTGAATTAGCGAATGATTGAATATTTTACATATGTAATTGA
>JAGQXQ010000255.1:0-1879 GCA_020436535.1 Phaeodactylibacter sp. | reverse complement strand
ATTCCTATTCATTCCTTCAATCCCTGCGTTCCTTCATTCCTTCCGGAGAGTTTCCGGATCGCCCTCATAGTTTATTTGTTGGTTTGCTTTATTGCAGGCATATAGCCCCTCCAAGCTGGTTAGAAAAAATGGACTACTCAACATGCAAAAGTCAATAGAAGCGCTCCGACTGGCATACATCACCGGACTCCTCCTGGCCATTTTTGTGAACCAACTGCTGGGGCAGCCGCCACCAGACAGTACCGTCCGGGCGCCTGTCGATGTCAACATTCTCTTCAATTATTACACTCAGGAGGGCGATCACAGCGCTGTCACCGGCGGTATCGGGACGGAAGAACTGACGGACTACGATACGCGGATCATCGTACTCATCCCTGTAGACAGTGCCAGCCGCCTGTCGGCCGAAGCGGGCTTCAACACCTACTCTTCGGCCTCCACTGACCGGATTGACAGCCGCATGTCTTCGGCTTCCAGCAGCGATATACGGGCCGCCATACAGTTGGGATGGGAGCAGGATAACCCTAAAACCGGACAGTCCAACAGTTGGGGAATGGGCGGCTCGGTAGAGTCCGACTACTTATCTATGAACTTTCACAGCAGTTATTACCAGCCGCTGAAGAAAGATCAGAGCGCCCTGTTTGTCGATGCTCAGGCTTTCTTCGGCCGCTGGGTGCTGTACTTCCCTGAAGAACTACGGGATACGGTGCAGCCTTTCATCACGACCGACCGGCGTTTTTCCTATCATCTGAATCTCCAGTATCAGCAAGTGCTGAACCGGCGGATGAACCTGGCGCTGAGCACCGGTTTTTCCTACCAGCACGGCCTGTTGTCCACTCCTTTCCACCGCGTCTACTTCCCGGAGGAGGAACTGCCTCGTATTGAGCGGCTGCCAGCCCAGCGTTGGCAGTGGCCGCTAAGCCTGCGCTTGCACTATTTTGCCGGCAGCGGCGTGATCACCCGCTTTTTCTACCGCTACTATCTGGATGGCTTCGGCATACAGGCGCACAGCCTGGAACTGGAGCTGCCCATGAAACTCAGCTCCAACTTCACCCTTACGCCAATCTACCGATACCACCGGCAAAGTGCTTCGGACTATTTCCAGCCCTATCTTGGCCACCAGCCGGACGCTACTTTTTATTCTTCCGATTACGACCTTTCGGGTTTTAACAGCCATAAGATGGGCATCGGGATGCAGTTTAGCCCGGCCCGGCGCTGGCGTTTGCCGGGAAGAAAGAGCCGCGGTGAACTCAAGAGCATCAGCCTGCGGATTGCCCACTACCGCCGGTCGGATGGGCTGAGGGCGTGGATGGGGAGCATGATGTGGGGGTGGGCTTTTTAGATCCTACCCTACTCCATTCTACTCGACACCTCCCGAATCTCATAATCTTTATAGCGGTTGGAGTTGATCTTGCCGGTTTGATAGAATTTATCTCCCTCCACCTTCCAGTTGAATGAATAGGTTTTGCCGACGGCGGAAGCATCCCAGGAATAGGCCTTGATGGTTTCGATGTACTGATCGCCTTCTGTTTTCCAGGTTCCGAAGGCAATCCCATTGAAATAGCCGGTTTCCGGGTTGAAGAAAACCCCGTAAAAGTAAGTGGGGGTAATGATTTTGATGACTTTGCCGTAACGAGCGGCAAGGTCGCTTTTTTTGCCGCCGTAGGAAGCTTCTTCAATATTCCATACGCCGGCCAGGGGGTGTTTTTCCAGGAGCGTCCCGATACCGGGCTCGGCCCTTTCATAAAATTCGTGAATTTGATAATTGGGGTACTTTTGAGTGTTGAGGGTACCCGACTGATGAAAAATGCTATCCTTGATGTTAAAATGGAAGGTTTGCGCACTTCCCACAGCAGAGGTATCGAAGGAAAAGTATTCTATA
>JAGQXQ010000254.1:3083-4398 GCA_020436535.1 Phaeodactylibacter sp. | reverse complement strand
ACCTCTTTCACCAAAAATGAGGGCTTAAATAGCAATAGTTTCAATTTTGTAAAAGAAGAAAGCCAGGGCAACTTCTGGATGGGGGGTGGAAATGGGGTATGCCGCCTGGATACCAGAAGTTTTGTAAATTTTACGGGAAAAGAAGGCTTAGCATACTCTTCTGTTTCTTCCATCATTGAAGACCGCCAGGGCAACCTGTGGTTTGGAACGTCCAACGGCGCCCTTCAATACGACGGCGCTCAATTTTTTAATTTCACCCAAAAAGAGGGCCTGGGGCTGAGGGGCGTCGAGGCCATCCTGGAGGATAACCAGGGCAGCATCTGGTTTGGCGGCGGCGGCGGGGCTATCCGGTATGATGGAAAAAACTTCACCCATTATTCAGAAAAGGAAGGCTTAAGCGACTTTAGCGTCCTGTGCATGCTGGAGGATAGGCAGGGTGATATATGGTTGGGGACAGAGCGGGGCGGCCTGAGCCGTTTTGATGGAAAGAGCTTTACCCATTTTACCGAAAAAGAAGGCCTGAGCTTCAACAAGGTTTTGTGTATGGTAGAGGGCCGGCAGGGAGGCCTGTGGTTCGGAACCTACGGCGGCGGGATCAGCTACTATGATGGCGGCAATTTCACCCATTATTCCGAAAAAGAAGGCCTGAAGGGTAATGCCATTGTATCTCTGTTCGAAGACAGCCGGGAGAGGCTCTGGATCGGAGTGGAAGGAGGCGGAGTCAACCTTTATAGCCCCGATGGCGATCAGGGAAGTTTCACCTATTACACCACCAAAGACGGCCTAAGTCACAATTTTACCAGATCTATCCTGGAAGATGGCCAGCACAGGATATGGCTGGGAACCCAAAGAGGCATCAGTGTAATGGTTCCGCAGCCGGAAGCGCCTTTGTCCGGCGAACCCGGCCCATATCAATGCTTCACTTTCGGAAAAGAAGATGGATTAAATACCAGGGAAAACAGGATAGCAGATGGTTTTTCAGATAGCCGGAACCGCATCTGGTGGGGAACCGGCAGTGGGATTACCATGCTGGATCTCAACCAATTTGAACTGCCTTCCCAGCCTCCCCGCATCCTGCTGGACCATATTGAGATAGAGCAGGCGTTCATTGATTTTCGGCGGTTGAGCGATACGGCCTACCTCCATACGTTCTCTTTTGGAGAGGCCCTCGCCCGGGCTTTCGATAGCATCGTTCCTTTCTTCAACTATCCGGTTAATATGAGGCTGCCTCATTACATCAATGACCTCGCCTTTCATTTTACGGGTATCGATTGGGCGGCGCCACACAAGCTACAGTACAGCTATCAACTAGAAG
>JAGQXQ010000254.1:0-3068 GCA_020436535.1 Phaeodactylibacter sp. | reverse complement strand
ACGAAGGATGGAGCCCCCCCACCAATGAAAGCAAGATCGAATTCCGCAACCTGCCCTTTGGCACGTTCACTTTCAAAGTCCGGGCCATCGGCCAAGCCCAGGTCTGGAGCAAACCTTTTGAGTACCGTTTCACCATCCGTCCGCCCTGGCACCGCACCTGGTGGGCCTACGCCCTGTGGGCGGCCCTGCTGTCCGGCAGCCTGTACGCCTTCTATCGCTTCCAACTGACCCGCCAACTGGCCCAGGCCGAAGCCCGCCGGCTGCGGGAACTCGACTCCGTCAAAAACCGCCTGTACACCAACATCACCCATGAATTCCGCACCCCGCTCACCATCATCAAAGGCATCGCCGGCCAGTTGCAACCAAAGGTTGAATACAAGGTACGGGAGGAGCTGAAACGCATCCAGCACAACGGACAGCATCTGCTCAACCTGGTCAACCAGATGCTCGACCTTGCCAAACTGGAAAGCGGCGGCCTGTCCGTGAATAAGGTTCAGGGCGATGTGATGCCCTTTCTGAAATACCAGCTCGAGTCTTTCCACTCCCTGGCCGAAGTCAAAAACATCACCCTTCAATTTCACTCAACCGAAGATGGCATCCTGATGGACTTCGACCCCGGAAAGCTGCAACAGATCGTGAGCAACTTGCTGTCCAATGCCATTAAGTTTACCGGTAATGGCGGACAGGTGGCGTTGTCAGTTGATCGTTGTCAGTTGCCTGTTGCCTGGCCCAAAAATCAACAAACAACTAAAAACAAGACAGGCCCATATCTTTCAATTTCCGTTTCCGATACTGGCGCCGGCATTTCTGAAGAGAAACTACCTCACATTTTTGACCGCTTCTACCAGATAGATGATTCTGCAACCCGCTCCGGAGAAGGCACAGGCATCGGCCTCACCCTGGCCAAAGAACTGGTGAAACTGCTCGGCGGAGAGATCAGCGTAGAAAGCGAACCTGGAAAGGGAACCAAATTTATGGTTGTTTTGCCGATTGCGAATGAGGGAAGGGCCGTGGAGGATTTAAGCGGGGAGGGCCCTGCCATTGTGCCCACAGCCATCGCAACGGCGCCAGGCGAACGAGCGTCTGCTCCATCTTCTGTGCACCCTAGTGAGGCGATAGCGGAAAAAGACACCCTGCTCATCATCGAAGACAACGTTGACGTCACTCACTACCTCTCCACCCTCCTTCGGCGCGACTACCGCCTCCTCACCGCTCCCAACGGGAAAGCAGGCCTGGACGTTGCGATGCAGGAAATACCCGATATCATCCTTTGCGATGTGATGATGCCGGAGATGGACGGTTACGAAGTATGCCGAAGGCTGAAAGGCGGCCTGCCAACCAGCCACATCCCCATCATCCTGCTTACCGCCAGGGCCGACTTCGACTCCCGCATGGAAGGCCTCGAACAGGGGGCGGATGCTTACCTGGCCAAGCCTTTTGAGGAAAAAGAGTTGAAGGTACACCTGAAAAGGTTGCTGGAAAACCGGGAACGGATGCGAGAGTACTACACCTCCAACGGATTCATCGGCCGAAAAGCGCGGCCGCCCGCCGGAGAAGGCCACCCCTCCCCTGCCGACCGGGAATTTTTCGAAAAACTCCTGGCCGCCGTCGAGGACAACCTCAGCGACCCGGACTTCGGCGCTGAGCAGCTGGCCGATGCGCTCTTCGTCAGCTACGCCACCTGCCTGCGCAAGGTAAAGGCCCTCACCGGGCAGACGGTCAAGGAGTACATCCGGCAGATCCGCATCCACCGGGCGGCTCAGCTGCTGCTGGAGGAGCCGGGGCGTAACATCGGCGCCATCGCGGGAGATACGGGTTTTAATTCGAATACCTATTTTACACGTGAATTCAAGAAGGTGATGGGGTGTACGCCGACGGCTTACCGGAAGCAAGGGGGATGATGGAACGCGGCTGCCTTGCGTTCCTGTCATCCCCCGTGAGCTGACAACTTCGAGTTGCCTGCTCACTTATCCTGGCAAAGGAAAAGTCAGCTGACAGCCCCTATTGCTTCATAAACCGGGCGGTGTAAACCACTCCATCCACCGCTACTTTCACCAGATACATGCCCTGAGGCAGCCGCGCTACATCCAGCAGTTCGCCGTTGCGGATCAGTCGCCGGGCCACCAATTTGCCCTGAGCGTCCATCACCTGGGCGTGGAAAGCCTGTGGGGCAGCTATCGGCAGTTCAACCTTCAGGAAGGCGCCTGCGGGGTTGGGCGCCAGGCTGATAGGTCCTTCCGCCAGGGCTTCCCGGGCGGCAACCATAAAGGGGCTTTCATAAGCGCCGATGTCTACTGCATTGCCTCTCACGCGGTCGTTGCCGGCCAGGTCCAGGTCAGGCATATCCTCATAGGCTACCCCGGCATCTATCGCAGGGCTGCCCTGCATCAGGTGGTATTCTGCATCCAGCATCGGGTCAGTGGAAGGCTGATCGGTGTTGTTGAGCCACTCGTCCAGGCTGCTATCGCCAATGAGGTTGCCGCCGTTGGAAGTGACAGAAGCATCTTCTAAAAGGTCTGTAAATTCAGTGCCGTTGGAGTTATACAGGATCGTGTTTTGCAGCGTAAGGCCACTCAAACCGGCCAGCTCGACACCGCCGCCGGTATTATCGGCAACGGTGGTGTTGAGCAACTCTAAGTTGGGGAACAACTCCATAGAGATGGCGGCATTGCTGCTGCTGTTGCCGGCGATGAGGCTGTTTTCAATCCGGCAGGAAGCGTTTTCAGGAAACGGTGCATTCGCCATCACAATATAGGCTTCAACAGCCCCTCCGTCCGGGCTTTGGTTGTTGATTATATGGGAATGCTTAATGGTTACATGGTGATCTCCACTATGAGGATTGATCAGTAAACCGCCGCCTCTTTCCGTAGCGGTGTTTCCATCGAAGGTGCAGTTATCAACCAGGAAGCTGGCGGTCGCTCCTTCATTACTCCAAAGGCCCAGGGCGCCCCCTTCCCTGCCTTCATTAGCAATAAAAGTACTATTGGTTACACTGTATTCTCCGGAAGGAGCATCCTCATATCCGGCATATACGGCAAGCCCACCGATAAAATCGGAAGAATTTTGTT
>JAGQXQ010000253.1 GCA_020436535.1 Phaeodactylibacter sp. | reverse complement strand
CGATGCGCGTTCCGAGAGGGTTGCCAGGGCGCTGGCTGATCAGGAACTTCGCGAAACCGTGCGAAGCCGCCTCGTTCACATTACTGTCTGGCAGCATAATATGCTCGAAAGTAAAAGTGAGCACATTTTCACCGCTCAGCTCCCACCGGTAATCGTGGCTGGAAGCGCCGGGCTTGACACCGGCAGGGTCGAGCCATTCGGATAAGGTGTCTCTCACCACGACCGTAAAGGCCGTATCCGTACCGGTATTCTGGAAGCGGATGTGGTATTCGATATCCGTTCCAGGTTTGATGAAATGCTCCGCGTTATATCCCACCGGCAGGGCCTGTTTGTCATTGGGGTCGTAGGCGCCAATGTTCTCCCGGCATTCGATATCGGTGAAACCACCGCCCGGGAACAACGTAAACTGGTTGACGAATCCGGTGCTGAAACTGCCGCCGGGGTTAAATCCACAACCCTCGACGGTGGAGCTGACGTATTCATTCCCGTTGCTATCGGGCAGGCGGGGCGCCTCCAGGCGGTAGGTAAAGCCATTGGCGGGGCGGGAGAATTGAAGGGCCTCGCCGGCACTCAGTTCGAAGGGAGTCGTCATGTACATCACATCATCCTCGATAACGATATATTCCGCAGCATTATTCATATCGGTATCGCCCACGTTACGTAAGTTAAACCGTATAGAATCTCCTTCACATAGCGTTTCCACCTCGATCAGGGCCATATTGGTGATGGAATCAAAGCACAGGCTATCCGGCAGAATGTGGGCCTCCACACAGTGAGTTTGGCCCAGTACGGTTGAATCGCAGTCCAGGTAGGCGGTAAAGTGGAACCGCCCGCAAGTATCGAAGGGCACGTCGCCTAACTCAAAGCTGTATAGGTTGTTGCCCAGGCTGGTGTAGGGCAGCTCGGCGCTCGCCAGGCTCAGATAGGGGTCGAGCATTACTTCTACCGCGGCATTTTCAGCGGTTACCGTCCCCTCATTGCAATACTGAATAGTGTAGACATTGTCAAAACAGCGCCGCAGGAAAGGTACGGACACATCCACCTCCATCAGCGGACAATCCGCCAAAGTGGCCACAGCAAAATCAACCCGGGTGGTATCATAGAAATTCTGCAGGCTGACGTCCACCGACAGTTCGCAGGCTGTCCACAGAGCGTTGGGAGGCAGGAGGGTGAGGGTGTAATCACCGGTGTCTACCAGCAGGCTGTAGGCCCCTTCGTCATCGGTGGTGGCATACTGAATGAGACCGCCGCCTTCTACGCGAACGATCCATTCTTCCATGCCGGCCTCGCCGTCGTCGTAGCTGCAGTTTTCCGTATCGTCCCGGAAGGCCTTTCCCTGCAGCCAGTTGGTGACGGAGAAGCCGTTGCCATCGGTTTTGGCCAGGAAGGGGTTCCAGCGCGATTCGCCGGCGACGATATAACCACCGTCGGAGGTAAGTTCCACACTACCCAGGCGGTCGAAGCCCGATACTGGATTGGTGAAATTCCGATGCCAAAGTAGGGTGCCATTGTCGTCGATCTTGATCAAAAAACCAGACGTCGTAGAAGGGTACCAGATGTAGTTGTCCAAAGAACCGGCCAGGACATAACCGCCATCCGGGGTAAGTTCTATATCGATGGCTTTGGTATTCAAGGCATGGAACTTGTGCCATATCTCATTGCCCATATCGTCCGTCCGGATAACCAGGGCGTTGTACCCGGCAAAGCCGGTGGCGCTGCCGCAGGCGATAAAGCCGCCGCTATGAGCGGGGCGCACCGCCCAGAGTTCATCATAGGTAGAAAACTGATAGGCCCGCGTCCAGAGGGTGTCCCCCTGTGCGTCGAAACGCACCAGCCGGGGAGTCTGGTAGCTGTCCCACTGCCCGGTGGCGATGTAGCCGCCATCGTCGAGTTGCACGATATCCTCTAAAGCCGGATACGGGTTGTTGCCCGGCCAGCCGTAGAACTGGTCCCATTGTTTATTACCTGCCGCATCGACTTTCAGTAAATAGACGCCGGTGGTGGAATCAGGGTTGTTGACGCTACCGGTCAGAATGAAACCGCCGTCATCGGTTACATCATACCCCCCCAGGTTAGTAGGCAGGGTATCCTGATAGGCATAGGTTTTCGACCACAGGGTATCCCCCATCTCGTTGAGGCGGAGCAACAGCATGGAAAATTGCCACCCATCCGCCGAGGTGACGCCCAGAGCGTAATAGCCCCCATCGGCAGCAACTACCACTCCCAGCCCATCATCGCTCCTGATCTCTCCTTCCCGGTACGAATATGCCCACTGCTGTTCTCCATTTGCATCCGTTTTCATCAAATGCAGGTAGTTGCGTATAGCGCCGGTAGGCAGGTTACGGCTGCCCACCGCTATATAGCCGCCATCGGGAGTGGGCTTCGCTTCTCTGAAAAAAGCAAGGCTGCCAGATGTATCCGGATAGGTTCTTTGCCAACCCTGAGCGGCCAGGGTAAATGAAAACAAAAGACTAAGGGCCAAAACAGTAG
>JAGQXQ010000252.1 GCA_020436535.1 Phaeodactylibacter sp. | reverse complement strand
CAGTCGAACGCTCAGTCGAACGCAGAACTTCCGGTTTGGTACTCTGATTGTTTCTCATTTCCTATCTTTATCGCCACTTGGAATTCTCGACCTTAAAGTTTCAACAAAAAAACTAATACAACCGGATATGGCAACCCTTCGCTACAACCTGCTCTTTTTGCTCCTGCTTTTCATTCCCAAGCTTTCCGATGCTCAGTGTTTCGACCAAAACATCTCCCAGGGGAAGCCGGTGACAGTTTCGTCCACCTTATCCGGCTCGCCGGCCAGCATTGTGGATGGCAATGTCGAATCCCAGTGGGTGAGTGAAAGGTCAGACCCACAATGGGCCTATATCGATCTTGGCATCGCGCACAAGATATGTGCCATCACCATTCAATGGGATGATATTTTCTATGCCGCTGGTTTTGAAATACAGACATCCGACAATGCAGAGGACTGGGAAACCCGCCAGGCCTTCAACGATAATAACCTTACTGCCTTTTTGCTGGACGAACTGGATTGGCAAAGCCGCTATGTCCGGATTTACGCCCAGCAACGCGCTGACATCAATGAAGGCTTAATCCTTAAAGAGGTTGTTCTCTATGGAGGCATCGAGGCGCCCTACCAGATATTGTCTTTTCCTCCTCTGGCCAGCCGCCTTTCTACCGATGAACCCTTTGAGCTGTCAGCCAGCGCCACTTCCGGCCTGCCCGTTTCCTTTACCATCGTATCGGGGCCGGCCACGGTAGCCGGCAACCTGCTCACCCTCACCGGCGAAGGAGGAACGGTGGTTGTACGCGCCATCCAGGAGGGCGACGGCGAGTACTTCGCCACTGAACCCATCGAGCGCTCGTTCGAGGCGGTCAACCCCGCCGACGTTTTCCCCGAGGCCATTATCACCAGTCCCGGCTCCTTCTACCCTATGGTGATGCCGGAACTGGGGCAGATGACGCTAGGCGCCCGGGGGCGAATTGCTTACCCTCAGTGGTTCTCTATAGAATCCGTGGAACTGGAAGTAGATGGCGAGCCCATTGAGTTCAACAGAGGCCTCGATAACCATGTTTATGCTTACTGGACGCCGGCCGGCTACGGCACCCATACCTTGACTTCAAGAGTAGTGGCCAGCAATGGGAACACCAAAGAGACGAACTTAGACTTTGAGGTGGTTAGCCAAACCGGCGATGTGTCCCTGCGGACTTTCGACCGCGATGAGGTCATTGCATTCGTCAATTCCTCCTATGCCGATCATTACCAGATGCCTGGTAATCTGGGCGCCTTCAGCAAGATTACGGGTACGCTTAACATCAATTGCCCAGCCATCGGCTGTGATGCCTGGGACCGTCTGGCGCACGTGGAGGTACGCACCCCTTCCGGGGCGTGGGTGGAAATCATTCGCTACATTACCCCTTACGGTGTGGAATGTGAACATACGATAGACCTTACCGACTACGCTTCCCTGCTGCAAGGTAACCCCGAGTTACGGGTGCGCATCGGCACCTTCCAGCGGGGCTGGGCGGTGACGCTGGACCTCGACTTTGAGGCAGGAGCAGCCCCCTATCGCTACAGCAAGGTGGAACGCCTGTGGTATGGCTACCATCCGTTCGGCGATCCTGCCAACCGGCAGCCCGCCGATACTTTTCAGGTGGACATTCTACCGGAGGTGCAGGCCGCCAAACTGCACCTGGTTGGCACTGGCCACGGCTGGGGGGAGAACAACAGTCTCAATGCAGCCGAATTTTATAATGCCACCCACCACATTTTAATCAACGGCCAGGAGGCCTTTGAGCACCACAACTGGACACAATGTGACCCCAACCCAGATGGCTGCTCTCCGCAAAATGGCACCTGGTGGTTCAACCGGGCCGGCTGGTGTCCCGGCGCCATCTCTCCTTTCTTTGAGTACGAACTGTCTCCTTATATCGGCCAGGGGCCACAAGCCTTCTTCTACCGCATGTACCCCAACTATGTAGACCAGTGCCACGTCAATAACCCAGGCTGCGTCAGCGGCGCCACCTGCCCCAACTGCAACGACGGCTTCAACCCTCACCTGGAGTTGGCCACCAATCTGATCACTTACAGCAACCAGCCCATCGGGCAAAACGTACTGACCGATACTCGTGAAAAGCTTTTTGAGCCGGAAGTCAGCCGGGGCTTTTCCCTTTATCCCAACCCCACCTCAGGGTACTTCACAGTAGAACAACAGGCCCATTTCCGCAACCTGCGCCTGCGCCTGTTCAGCCCTACCGGCCAGCTCGTCTATGACTCCGGTGAGCGCGACGGCTGGCCCGGCTTGCTGCTGCCGGTTGACCTTACAGGGCAGCCGGCCGGACTGTACCACATGGCTATTACAACGGAAGCCGGCACAGCGGTAAAAAGGGTGGTCGTGCGTTGAGGGGGCCTACCTTTCCTGTATTTGTAAGGGCATTCCAAATATCCCTCGAATTAATTTCGTATAAACGTGGCTAAGCCGCATCCGATCTAATACCTGTCATCCTGGGTTGCCGCAAACGGCAACGCAGCAGCCAGCACGAACTGTACAAATTGCCCATATACCTCCGTCCTATTTCACGCCTGGCTCCCACTTCTGCAAATTGGAGTACCAGGGAGCAGGGAGATGGCATCCTGGCTGCCGGAAAAAGGCCAACCAAAGCGAACCGACCATTTGACTGTCGGGCCGGGCTTCTCGAGTGGCTTGAATTCAAGCGGCATACCCGGTTGAAACTTATTATCTTTACAGCATGAAGTCAAAAGCACTGAAACTCATCCTGGTTTGTTTGCTCTGCATTGCTATCGTCACCGGCATCGTGCTGCTGGTGCAATACCTGAGCGGCAGTTAAATTTCTCCAACCTTTCTTTCATATTCAAAGCATTAAATATAGGCGTAATATATTTCTATAGGCCTGCCCACATAAAAGCGGGGATAGGCCCTAACATTCCCAACTTCAATTCGTAACTTTGCATCCCGTAACAAACACTACAGAAGGCGCCCCCGGCAGCCCCAATGGTAACGAACAGTTAGCGTGCCCCGCCCTGTTCCAGCCAGGCGCCAACTGTTCATTGCCAAAGACAAACTATGACCAAATACATTTTTGTTACGGGAGGCGTCACATCATCGCTGGGCAAAGGCATCATCTCCGCATCCCTTGCCAAACTGCTGCAAGCCCGCGGCTTCGCTGTCACCATCCAAAAGTTCGACCCTTATATCAACGTCGACCCCGGCACCCTTAACCCCTACGAGCACGGCGAGTGTTACGTAACGGACGACGGCGCCGAGACCGACCTCGACCTGGGGCATTACGAACGCTTTCTCAACCGGCCGACCTCGCAGGCTAATAATGTGACGACCGGGCGGATTTACCAGACAGTCATCCAGAAAGAGCGCGCTGGTGATTATCTGGGCAAGACGGTACAGGTCATCCCCCACATCACCGACGAAATCAAACGCCGGGCCCAACTGCTGGGCGATTCCAACAACTTTGATATTGTCATTACTGAGCTGGGCGGCACAGTTGGGGACATCGAATCGCTACCCTATCTGGAGGCCCTGCGGCAGTTGCGCTGGGAGTTGGGCACCGACAACTGCCTGGTCATCCACCTCACCCTCATCCCCTACCTGCGGGCGGCCAAGGAGTTGAAGACCAAGCCCACTCAGCATTCTGTTAAAGAATTGCTCAATACCGGTATACAGCCCGATATTCTGGTGTGCCGAACCGAGTATCCTATCGGCATGGATATCCGCCGGAAACTGGCTCTTTTCTGTAATGTAGATGTTGGCTCCGTCATCGAGGCCATTGATGCAGAGAGCATCTACGACGTGCCGCTGCTCATGCTGCGGGAAAAGCTGGATACCGTGGCAATTACCAAGCTGCGCCTGAAGGACCGGAAAGAGCCGGACCTGCGCGCCTGGAAGAAATTCCTGGGGCGGCTCAAAAGCCCGACCTACGAGGTGAAAATCGGCCTGGTAGGTAAGTATAATGAACTGCAGGACGCATATAAGTCCATCCACGAATCCTTCGTCCACGCCGGCGCGGTCAATGAGTGTCGTATTAAGGTAGAACCCATCCATTCCGAACACCTGGAAAAAAGCTATGAAGAAGTCGCCAAGCGGCTGGAAGGGCTGGATGGCGTCCTGGTTGCTCCCGGCTTTGGAGAACGGGGGATCGAGGGTAAGATCAAGGCCATCCGCTTTGTGCGGGAGCACAATATTCCATTCTTTGGCATTTGCCTGGGAATGCAATGCGCGGTGGTCGAATTTGCCCGTCACGTAGTGGGGCTGGAACATGCAGCCTCTACCGAAGTAGCCCCCAAATCCAAGGATCCGGTCATCGACCTGATGCCGGAACAGAAAAAGATCACCAAAAAAGGAGGAACCATGCGCCTGGGCGCTTATGCCTGTGAGATCCGCCGTCGCTCCAAGGCAATGGCGGCTTATGGCCATGTCAAGATCAGTGAGCGCCACCGCCATCGTTACGAATTCAACAACGCTTATCTGGAACCTTTGGAGAAGGCAGGCATGATCCCTTCCGGCATCAATCCGGATTCCGGCCTGGTTGAGATTGTGGAACTCAAAGACCACCCCTGGTTCTTAGGTGTTCAGTTCCACCCCGAACTGAAGAGTACCGTGGAAACTCCGCATCCGCTCTTCGTAGCCTTCATCAAGGCCTGTATGCAGCAGAAGTACGAGGAAAAAAAAGAGGAGAAATGAATATATTTTGACCGGACGCCAATGTGATGTGGTGATATAGTGATGTTGTGATATCGCCACATCACCACCTCACCACATTCTATTCATACATAATGAGGCATTCCTACCTATCCACCCGAAATATCACACTGGGGGCGTTGCTGCTGCTGGTTACCCTGGCGACGATCCTGGTGCGGCAGCACCCTTTTTTCTGGGATACCATACAGCTGGGCTCCAAGCATGCGCATTGGTATTATGAAAATAATTTTCAGCACTTGCTCCTGCCAGATGAAATCGACAGCGGCCACCCGCCTGCCTTTGGTATGTATCTGGCGTTCGTGTGGAAAGTATTTGGCAAAAGTCTGGCGGTGAGCCACCTGGCCATGCTGCCCTTCCTGCTGGGCATTGTATTTTTGGCCTTTCGCATTGGAGATTACTTTGGAGAGAAGGAAAACAGTTGGATGCTGGCTCTGCTGGCCTTTGCCGATCCGGTACTGGCGGGGCAGGCGGTGCTTGTCAGCCCGGATATTGCTCTGGCCTGTTGCTTCTTGTTGGTGCTCTACGGTATCCTTTACCGGCAAAACGGGGCGCAGATACTGGGGGCATTGGGGCTGGCTGCCATCAGCACCCGTGGCATGATGGTGGTGGTGGCGCTTTATCTTTTCCGCCTGGTAATCAACTGGAGGAAAAGCTGGACGACTCCAATACGGCTGGCCCTTCCCTATGTTCCCGGCGGGCTGCTGGCCATGTTTTTTCTGATCTATCACTACCAGCAAAAGGGCTGGATCGGTTACGACGAAGCCATGCCCTGGGCGCCCAGCTTTGAGCAGGTGGGTATAAGAGGTATATTGAAAAACACAGTGGTCTTGGCTTGGCGGATGCTCGATTACGGCCGCCTGTTCATCTGGTTGCCGCTAGGCTGGCTGGCTTACCGGCAATGGAAAAATGACAGGCCAGGCGTCAATGAAAAGGCCAGGCAGGCATTCTGGTTGCTGGCTATTACCCTGCCTTTACTCAGCATCACCTTCCTGGCTTACCGCGGCTTGCACGGCCACCGCTATCTGCTGCCTGTTTTTCTGACTATCACCATCCTGTTTTACACGGTTCTGGTGCATACCTCGCTTACCACCCGCATTCGCCATTTGCTCTTGGGGGCGGCCCTTGCCGGCCTGCTGGCCGGCAACCTCTGGATCTATCCGGACACCATTTCTCAGGGCTGGGATTCCACCCTTGCCCATCTACCCTATTACAGCCTGCGCCGACAGATGCTGGACTACCTCGACGAACAAAATATTCCTCTGGAATCAGTGGGAACGGCCTTCCCCGAGATCGGCCCACTGAAGTATAAAGAGCTGAACGATGAAGTGCGTGGATTTAAGGAAAAAGACCTGTCGGCCGATTCCTATATTTTCTATTCCAATGTTATGAATGACTTTAGTGATGAAGAGATCCAGCGCCTTGAGAAAGAATGGCGGGTGGAAAAAAGGTGGAGAAAAGGTGGAGTGAAGGTAGTGTTATACCGGCGGCTAGAATAATTAGCTTTACATACTACTCTTTATCTGTCAACTCACGAATAATAGCTTCCACTTTTTCCTCGGGTAAGCCTACCAGGCCGGCGATCATTTCTACTGGCAGACCTTTCTTCCAGGCACGGGATACAACGAGACGAATACTTTCTTCACGCCCTTGTTCCAGACCTTGTTCACGCCCTTCTCTGAGGCCTCTTTCTTTAAATTCCTGCAATATAGCCTCTTCAATACCCATAGCTTCTCTTGATTTTGTTAGTTGTTGAATATCCCTTTCAAATTTATGGAAAAAATCGTCTTCATCAAAGGAGATATAAAACTTAATGAAGTTGAGTAATTTCCTGATTTTCCTTCTTTCAATATTGAGTTGTAGCAAGCGACGCACCAGTTTTATTTTTATATCGAGGCGGTCGTCATCACCTTTATTTTTTAGACTTAGTTCCTGGTGAGCTACTTCGACCACCAAACTAAAAAGATTTCCTAATCGGTGCGATGCATTGGGTTCGTGATCCATCAGCATAAACGTCTCAAAATACTGATAACCAGTCAATTATTCTTAAGCAGACTAAGGAGCCGATCAAAAACCCGGTCCAGGATACGCCGGTCTTCGGTGATGATGCGGGCGTTGCCGGACAGCTCCTGTGCGAAGGGAATAGTGCGCCCGTAGGTAGTAACCAGGCTGTCGGAAAGGGCGATTTCTAAAAGAAAAGTCTCCTGTTCCGGCACCAGGGCAATGCTGCGGACTTCCCCTGGCAAGACGCCATATTCCTGATAGGGGTAGCCATCCAGTTGAATGTTGCTTCTCATGCCGGTGTGGACCTTTCCGGAATTAAAGACGGGAAGAAATGCTTTCCCGACCATATCCCCCGATCCGGCGCCGGGAACTACGGTAGCTACTTCCTCATTCGCCTGTACAAACTGCTGCGGACTCCAGATGCGGGACAGGGAGATGCGGCCGGCGGCCGGTGTGTTTATGAGGAAAGTTTGCTTCCATCGCCCCAATTCGCTTTTCAGGCGCTCGAGCGCTTCCCGGGCAGCGAGCCCTTTTTCCATGCTCAGGCTGCTCTTACCCTGCCTCAAGCCAATGATCTGCGATTTGAATTGCTCCGCCTGAAGTTTGTTGTTCAGTACCTGCGATTGCAGGCTTTCCAGCTGGCGGCGATACTGAAGATAGTTTGTTTCGGATTGCTCGAGCTCCAGTTGGCTGATGGCTCCCGATTTCAGCAATCCCCGATTGCGGAAAAAGCTCCTTTCGGCAATTTCCACTTCGCGGGTAAGGGTGAGCTCTTGTTGCTCCAGAGAGGCGTTGAGCCCCTCCAGATACTGTATTTGCTGTTCCAGAGAAGCAATCTGGGCGAAAACCCCTTGCTGGCGTTCGAAGAACTGAAAATCCTTGAGGGCCTGTTGAAAACTCGCATAGGCATTTTGCAGCTCGCCCAATTGAAGGGCTTCTGGTGATTGCAGGCTCAACAATTGCGCCAGCCCATCCATATTTGCTTCTTGACTCACCAGCTTTTCCAACTTGTATACATCTTCCAGCACCGCCGTATTTTCCAGTACGGCGATCAACTGGCCAGGCTCCACCGCTTGTTTGTCCGCTACCAATAACCGGCTGATCTTTCCGCTGCTGCGAGCCACCAGGCGGACCGGAGGATTTTCTGTTACAACGACTACACGGGCCGTAATGACATCCGGATATTTGACCAGCCATCCGATGCCCAAAAAGATCACCACCGCCATCAGGACGGCGGTAATCCCCCAACGCAGAGACCAGCCCGGCGGATACCCCAGTATGCGCTGTATCTCTTCCCGCTCGCGGTTGAGAGAGAGGCCGTCGGGGGTAGTATCTTGTTTTTTTTCAGGCATACTTTTTCGTTGGTTGCTGCTTGACAGCCGGGTGCTGGAAAACGATTAATCAATTCCCCAGTTCCAACTGGTCTTTGATCAATTCATAATAAGCTCCTTTCTTCTCCACGAGTTCCTGGTGGCTGCCCTTTTCCACTATTTCCCCATTATCCAACACGACGATCTGATCTGCATTTTTCACGGTGCTCAGGCGGTGGGCCACCACAACGGCCGTTTTCCCCTGGAAAAATTGTTCCAGATTGCGAACGATGGCCTTCTCGTTTTGGGCGTCCAGTGCGTTGGTCGCTTCATCAAAAAAAAGAAATTCAGGATCTTTGTAGATTGCCCGGGCGATGAGTATACGCTGGCGCTGGCCCTGGCTGATGCCATTGCCTTTGGCGCCGATCATGGTATTGTAATTCAAGGGCAGGGATTCGATATACTCCCGTATTTTGGCGGTTTCCACCGCCTGCAACAGTTTCTGTTTATCCACCTGCCCGGCGCTTTCTGCGATATTGTTGGCGATGGTGTCCGAAAAGATAAAGCCGTCCTGCATGACTGCCCCGCATTGGCTACGCCAGAAAGCTTTGTTGATGTTGGAAAACGGCAGCCCGCAGGCCTTAATACTGCCCTGGCTCGGCGGGTAGAACCCCAATAATAGTTTGACCAACGTAGTTTTCCCACTACCACTGGCGCCTACAATAGCCGTGACTTTTCCCTCAGGGATGAGCAGATCGATGCCTTTAAGCACGTTATCGGCCAGTTTGTTGTATTGAAAACTGAGGCCCTCTATCCTGATATCTCTATGATCGGAAGGGAAACTGGTGGCGTTAAATGGCGTATCTTCTTCTTCCGCCTTCAGATTCTGCACTTCCCAGAGGCGTTCCAGGCTGATCTTGGCGTCCTGCCCGGTACGAATAAAAGTGATCATTTGCCGGAGGGGAACGTTCAACTGGCCAATGATAAACTGAACAGCCAGCATCATACCCAAGGTGATCTCTCCTTCAATGACCAGTTTTGCGGTGAGAAATGTGATCAGGATGTCCTTGAGTTGAGTGATAAAAGCGCCCCCTGCATTCTGATACTGATCAATGGCCAGGGACTGCAGGTTGATGCCAAACAGCCTGGACTGAATGTCCGACCACTGCCAGCGCCGCTTGTGGCCACTGTTTTGCAATTTGATCTCCTGCATCCCCTGGATGAGCTCGATCAGCGTATTTTGGTGATAAGACAGCTCCTGGAAGCGATGGTAGTCTATTTCTTTCCGCCTGCGCAAAAAGACAAAAATCCATAATACGTACAAAATACTGGCAATCAGGAAGATCAGAAAAATGCGGAAATCATAGATCAGGAGGACTATGCCGAAAACCAGCAGATTGAAGGCGGAAAAGATAAAATTCAAAGTAGAACTGGTGAGGAAGGCCTCGATGCGGTCCTGGTCGGCAATGCGCTGCAGCAGGTCGCCCACCATTTTAGCATCGAAATACCCGATTGGCAACTTCATGAGCTTGGCTAAAAAATCGGAGATCAGCGATACGTTGATCCTGGTTCCAATATGCAGCAGCAGCCAGTTCTGGATGACCGTGACCGAGGTTTGCCCCAGGAACAACATCAGCTGGGCGATCAGGATCAGATAGATAAATCCGATGTTCTGATTCTGAATTCCTACATCTACGATCGCCTGAGTGAGAAAGGGAAAAATCAGCTGAAAAACGCTGCCCAGAAAAAGGCCGATCAGCAGTTGGATAAAATACCGGCGATAGGGCTTCAGATAAGTCGTTAGGAACAAATAATTGGGGCGCTTGCTCTGTTCTCCCTTTTTGTGGAACTCAGGAGTAGGTTCCAGCAACAGGGCAATGCCATCCTCCCCGTCGCCCTGCCAGTAATTCCTGAACGTTTCCCGGTCCAGTTTGAATTTCCCTGAATTGGGGTCGGCTATCCAAACGTACCTCCGGCTGATCTTGTATACCACCACAAAGTGCTGCTGCCTCCAGTGAACGATGCTGGGCAATGGGGCATCGACAAAAAAAGACTGGCCCTGGCTCTTCCCATCAAAGGGCAATTTGACCGGCAAGGTGCGCATTCCGATGTGCTCCGCCGCTTCGATAATGCCTTTTAGAGAAACTCCTTCCCGGTCGATGTAGCTGTGTTCCCGAAGGTACTGAAGAGAATAGCTCTTCCCGTAGTGCCGGGCCACCATCCGGAGGCAGGCCGGGCCACAGTCCATGGAATCCAGCTGGTAATAATGTGGAAAACGGTCGAGCATTAGTGAAGGGTAGTTAACGGGTTAACAATCCCATACAAATCTTACTTTCAGGCAAGATACTAATTATCGAAGTATTGTGTTGGGTGGAAGAGGCTAAGCCGGAAAACTTCTTCTTCAGCCCGGGCAATAACAATAAAACCCACTAACTGGCTACCCGTCTAAGGGCTTCGGCGTGAGATTCGGCGTGAGACTTCGGCGTGAG
>JAGQXQ010000698.1 GCA_020436535.1 Phaeodactylibacter sp. | reverse complement strand
AGCGTTGGGTTGAAAACAACCGCAAGGCCGTAGAGGAGCTCTCCGGCGGCCGCCTCGGCTATGTGCATGTACGGGGCATGAATGACGACAGCTACCGCACCGTCTATGAAGAGGTACTGGGCCGCCACGCCGACAAGGAAGCCCTGATCGTGGATACCCGCTTCAATGGCGGCGGCTGGCTGCACGACAACCTGGCTACCTTCCTCAGCGGACAGAAATACGTAACCATGATGCCACGCGGACAGGACCTGGGCAGCGAGCCTATGGGCAAATGGTACAAACCGTCGGTGGTGTTAATGAGTGAAAGCAACTATTCAGACGCCCACATGTTCCCCTACGCCTACAAAGCTCTGGATATCGGTAAACTGGTCGGAATGCCGGTGCCGGGTACCGCTACCGCCGTATGGTGGGAGCGCCTGCATACCGGCGACCTCATATTCGGCATCCCACAGGTGGGCGTCGTCACCAACGATGGCGAATACCTGGAAAACAACCAACTGGATCCAGACATCAAGGTGCCTAACGAACCGGGCGTGGTCAGCCAGGGCAAAGACCAGCAACTGGAGGCGGCGGTGCAGGAATTGCTGAAGCAGTTGGAACAGGCAAGGCCGTAGTGGCCGGAAACGGTTCCTGTTCTGTTATTGCCGGCTCTGTGAGCCGGATAGAATAAGCCGCGCGGGCAAGGCCAAAAAGAAGGTGAGGGCCCATTGTTAGTTCTCTGCAAGTGGGCGCTCACCTTCTTCTTCAACTACGGCTCCGATTCATGCCTGGAGAAGGCCAGGTAGATAAACTCCCCGCCGGCGCCGTGGTTGAGGTTCTGTACGTTGCCGTAGTAGAAGTTCTTTACAAACTCGAAGCCTTCGGGAGCCGGTGTATTCTCACCCTTGACCACTTTAAGCTGCCGGATCGGATTCTCGCTAAATGCCTTCTTGTAGCATAGGTAGATCTCCGGGTCACCGCTACCGGTGCCTTCGTTCAGGTTGGCGGCAATCCGGAACCAACCGGTAGGCGCTTTAGAACCCACCCCACTAACGGTGGCCAGTTCCGAAATGCTGGTTTCAATATCCAGGCCTTCTTTGTACATCAGATATACGTAGTCTCCCGTCGTACTTTCGTTCAGGTTTTCGGGGATCACTTTGAAGCCAGGTTCCTGATAATAGAAAGGATTCTCCTCTTTCCCGGATTTGATCAGAATTTCGGTGATACAGGCTTTAGAGTCTGTAACGATATCGGGCAATTCATGGTTGGAAGCATACAAATGGAAAGCTTCCTCCACTTCTTTACTGCGGGCGCTGCTTTCGCACAATTCCCAGATCGGCAATAAGGAGGGATTGGAAAGCTGGCTGATCGCCAGGTGGCCGTCTACAGAATTAACCCATGCCTGATAATTGCCTGCGCTGAAAATATTCTGCCCATAGGCCTGGCTGCCGCCCTGCACTTTGACACCGATGAAAGAATGCTCGCGCAGCCTATTGACCATTTCCTGATATTGAGGCTCCGCATTCAGGTCGAGCACCCCTAAACTTGCCTTTAAGGAGGCCTCCGCCGCCTGGGCCAGGTTGAGCTGAGTGGTGGCGCTCTTCTCGGCGGCGACGTAATAGTCGGCACGGGCGCCGATGGTGGCCGACGTCAACAGGTGGGTGCCGTATTGGCTGAATAGTTGAGCCGGCGACAGCGTTGCCAGGGCTATCTTAGCCTCTTCGGTGAGCATTGGTCTCAGCAGATTTGGATCATGAGGCAGCGAGACCTTCCAACGGTTCACCGTATTGCTCACATTGACAAAAGCATAGTTCATCGTCCGGTAATGAATGGGCTGAAAATTGCCGGTGACGGCGCCGCTGAAATAAGGATAACCGCCACTCAATCCCACCGAGGCCGAACGGTTGTTCTGGAATTCCTCAATAGTTTGCCCCGCAATGGATTGGAAGGTGTTATCGTCCATAAACTGCACATCCGCATCTTCGGGTATCTTGTATTCTTTCTCTCCAACTTTTTCCTTTCTGTACTGCTCGAAGTTGATCAGGACGCTTTTCAGCTCGTCGGTAGATGCAAAATCGCCAAAGGCATCATAGCCCCGGCCCAGGAAGTCGACACCCGGCAGGTCAGCCAGGTTGATAGGTTCAGGCTCGTTGTTGTCTTTCTGACAGGAGGAAAAGGCGGCCAGCGCCAGTCCCATGATCCACAAAAGAGGCCTGATGGTGTTGATTAACGGGTGATTCATGATCTTTGTTTTTATTGTGAAGAAAAATGGCCTTACATGGAGTGGTATATCAGTTAAAGACAATCATTAATTTTCAGGGCTGCAAATGCAATGAAATCGATCAGGTACGCCATTGATTTTTGTCCTTGTGTTTCTCATCTGTTCAATCTAACTTTATAAGTTACACCTACATTATGGCTCCAGAAGTCCGGCCATCTCAAGGGGGGGCTTAATCAACCGGCCCGCCATTTTTCCGGCGGCCTAAACGGAATGGCAACAAAAAACCTCAAGTCCCGGTACTTTTGTATTTTTACCCCGACAAACAACCACACATGCTACAGAAGATATGGGCCAGGCTAGGTGGCAACCGGTTAGCTTTCCGGCGTATCTGCCGTGCCAACGGCATTCAACTCAACTACCGGTTACAGCACAACGGGCTTGCCATCCTGCGCGAAGTTTTTGCTTCCCGTAATTACGCAGACTATTTCCCCTTCTACGAAGAGGCGGTCATTGTGGA
>JAGQXQ010000251.1:23712-24896 GCA_020436535.1 Phaeodactylibacter sp. | reverse complement strand
TTATTGTTGATCGCGTTAGGATGCTTTTGCTACGCGTCCGGCTTGGCCCAGGATGGAGAGATTATCATCAGTGAGCAGTTCAGAAATAGCTCACTGTCTACTGTTATGGAGCGGCTCGAAGCCAACTATCAGCTGCAAATAGCCTACGATGACGGCCTGTTATCTCAAATCACCATCAATCAATCCATAAACGGGCTCACCCTTCAGGACGCCCTGCGGCAATTGCTGGAACCTGCCGGTTTGGATTTCCAGGTGTTGTCTGGCCGGGAGATTCTGATCCGCCCCAAACCCGAAGACACCCGGCAGGAAGGACAAATGGTTCTCCGCGGACAGGTCGTGGACGCGCTGAGCGGAGCGCCCCTGCCCTACGCCGCTATCATAGCCGAAGCCCCCTTCACGGGCGCCGAAGCAGATGAAAACGGAGCGTTCACATTGCGGCTGGCGCCAGTCCAGGGCCCCTTAAAGATAAAAGCCCAGTACATCGGTTATCACCCCTTTTCGCTCTTCCTGTCTCCTGAACAATGCCAGAAATACCAAAAACTGAGGCTGGCGCCACACATCCAGGAGATCGAACCCGTAACCGTCTCCAGCCATCCGGCCGTTCTTTCCACCCGCAAAGATGCCCAAAGCCTGACGATAGACGCCACCCAACTGAGCCGCCTGCCTGCCTTTCTGGGCGGCAACGACCTCTTCCGGCAGATGCAGCTGCTACCCGGTATCAGCGCCCACGACGACTTGTCGGCTGACCTGAAAATCCGCGGCAGCGACGGCGATGAAAGCATGATCCTGCTCGACGGCATCACCCTTTACAGCATCAGCCATTTCTTCGGCGTTTTCAGCGCGATCAACCCGGAGATGATCGGCGAGGTGAAATTGTATAAAAATGCCTTTCCTGCTGAATACGGCGGACGGACGGCAGGGGTCATCGAAATGGCGTCCAAACAGCCGGCGGTTGACGGGGCTCAGGGCGCCGCCGAGCTCAACCTGCTGATGGCGAATGCTTTTGTGGCCACCCCCATTGGTAAAAAGATGGGGTTGGCCCTCAGTGGCCGCATTACCGGCCGGGATGTGGCCGACACCCGTTTGTACGGCCTCATCCGCGATGAAAATCCCCTGGCTAACCGATTGCTGGGGAATGGAACAGGCGCCGGCAGCACTGCTTCCAGTGTTCTTACCACCGAACC
>JAGQXQ010000251.1:13619-23636 GCA_020436535.1 Phaeodactylibacter sp. | reverse complement strand
GCCAGTAGCTTATCGGCCAGCTTTTTTCATAGCAAAGACGTGTTTAATTATCAATACCAACAGCAGTATTTCCGCCGGTTCCGAAATAAACTGATCACCACCCAGGAAACCTATCAGGAGAAAGCAGATTGGGCCAATACAGGCTTCAGCCTGCAGAGCAAACAACAGTGGAGCGCCGATTTTCAATCTGATATTTCCCTGAGTTACTCTTCTTTCCAAACGGAAGGAAGCACTGCTACTTCCATCACCCGCCCCTTACAAAATGATTCTCTGCTCATGCTGGCCAACGGCCAATACAACCGGACTCAAGGGTTAGCATTCAACTGGAAAAACAGTTGGGCCCTTTCTGATCAGGAATCTCTGACGGGGGGCTATAACTATCTGCACAATGAGGTAGATGTAAGGCTGGAGATCGAACGGGCGCCGCTACTGGCCCGCCGGCAATCGGCCGATCAGCACGCTCTGTTCCTGGAACATACAAGGCAGTGGGACAAAAACTGGTCCTCCACACTGGGGCTGCGAGGCACCTATTACCAAACCGATAAAAAAGTATACTTGTCGCCCCGGCTCCAGCTGAATTATCAGCTAAATGAAGACTGGGCCCTCAAGGGCGCCCTGAGCCGTTACAACCAGTTTTTGCGGGAAATGAACTACGAAGACCGCTTTGGCCGCTCCTTCGACTTCTGGGTAATGGCAGATAATAAGGAATTCCCCATCGCCCACGCCAATCAGGCCATGTTTGGGTTCAACTGGCGAAAAAATGGCTTTGAGCTCGATGTGGAGTGCTACACCAAACAGACGGAAGGGGTGGTGGCCTACGCCCTGCTGTCTCCTGGTTTTGTCACGGGCGGCATGGCGCCTTCCCAAGAAGCGGACTACCGCCTGTTCAGGGGCGAGGGGCAATCGCGGGGCATCGATATCCTTTTGAAGAAAGACTGGGGCCTCTATTCCGGGTGGCTGGCGTATACCCTCAGCAAAACAACCCAGAACTACCGCGAGATCAACCGCAACGTTCCTTTTCCGTCCCAGGATGACCGCCGCCATCAGCTGAAGTGGGGCAATATGGCCAGGCTGGGCCGCTGGGAACTTTCGGCAAGTTATATTTTTGCCAGCGGCCGCCCGTTTACCGACCTCGCCCGCTTCCAACAACAACAAGACCGCCGGGATGTGATGATCGAAGATTTTATTACCTACCTACCCGATTACCACCGCGCCGACGCAGAAGTAGGGTACTACTTTCCTATTGCCGGCCTTCAGGCGCGGGCGGGGCTGTCCGTATTCAACCTCTTTGATCACGATAACATCAAATATCGGCAGTATATCTATTCCCTCTCTCCGGATGAGAATGGAGCCCAGATTCCTCAGAATGTCGTGCTGGGCAATGAGGTTAAGTTGTTGGGGAGGACGTTGAATTTAAGTTTTGCCATAAAGTTTTAAATCAACTTCCGAGTCTCCGCTATCCGGCTTTTTATGACGGGCTTGAGCCTTTCCATGGCCGTCAGCAGCAGCGCTTCATCGGAGGGAAACGGCTGTGGGCGGTTGCCGAGATAACGGCAGGCTTCTTCGCTGAGGGCCCGCTTGTCACCGCGGAAGGTAGAAGCGTAGTTTTCAAAAACGGCGTCTGCCGCCAAAGGCTTGGAATCGATCAGGTTACCGTTGCGGGCATCGTAAAACTCCAGCCTGCCGTCAATGGAGGCCACCTTTGTCTGGAAGGTCTCGAAAACGCGGGCGCGGATCAGCACCTTGCGAGGTACTTTGACATCATTCCCAAGAGAATCTTTCAAAACGTTGCCCCGGCTGTCCAGTACATATTCGAATCCATCTTCAATCTCTTTGACTTCCTCAAATTCGCGTTCTTTGACCACCTGGGGCCCTATTTCCAGGTTGGTCACATTCATCACCACTTCGTAGTCGTATTCGACCCCCTTAGTTTGTTCCGTATAATAGGCCTGCCAGAAGCTGTTGAGGTCTCGAACGCCAATGCGGCGAATCTCTCTTTCGAGCGTAACGGGCAGGATAGACCGGGAGCGGTTTTCCAGCTTGACCAGCACATGGGTCGTTCCCATCTGACGGGCCGTTTGCTTGAGGGCCGTTTTGTCTTTGTAGTCACGAAAGTACGTGTCGATCTTATCCAGTTCTTCATAAGCGCGGCGGGCAGCCAGCTTATCGCCCTGGCGGGCAGCCTCCAGCCACTCCTGAGCACGAACATAATAGTAATCCGCTGCTTTCTGACGGCTTTCGTATTCAAGCTCATCTACTTTTACAAACTGAAAATTTGCTCTGATGCCTTCTTTGGAGATGAGCGGCAGCAGGGGCGCCACCCGCTCCTGCCGGCTGCGCACCCGGCGGTAAGCTTCGTTGACCTTGGCCCAGTTTTCGGGCCGCCCTTCGCGCTTCAGGCGCTCGGCCAGCCGCATATCGCGGGCGGTGGCCCTTTCGAAGGCCTCTTCCAGCGCCAGGACATACTTTTCTTTTTTGTTCTTTTTACCGGACAGGCGCTTTACGGCAAGATATACCGCTTCGTCATAATTTCCGGACTCAACGAGTTTCTGAGGAGAGGTACAGGAAGCCAAAATAAAGAGCAATAAAAATGCTGCAGAGGCCGGTAGATTGCTTTTGTAGTTGATCATGGTTCTCGTTTTACGGGTTCAAAGTTCTGTTGTTGAAAAGGATCTCCGAAGGTCAACCCATACACTATCGTTTTCAACGGGACGCGGAGTTGCTCAGCAGGCTTTGGGGTCAAGGTGAAAGCAATAACTCCGTTTTATGGCACTAAGATATGGGGGCCAGGCCTCCGGCGAAACTAAGGAGAAGTTAAAGGAGGAAAGCGGGTAGTTAAAAAGTTGAAAGGTGCGTTAAGGGAGTGTTATAGCCTGTCACGGAATAGCATCCAGGTTGACATCCCCGATCTTGATCCCGATAAAATCCCGCCCGCTCAGCCCCGAAACCGGCAGCCCCTGGATGGGTATCTGCTCGGGAAAATCCTCTGCCCAGGGATTCTCCGGCTCGGGGAAGATATAGCTGGCCGGAACAAAGCGCCAACTCGGCTGCGAAGGAAAGCCGATATCGAGCCCCAGAATGAGCCTGCGCAGGATGATCATATCGAGCGTAGTAATAGATTGAGTGTTGTTTACATCGGCGGCAAGGCGCTTATAAGGGCTATCCAGCAACTCCACCCCCAGAATATGTTTGTTAATCAGGAGCAAGTCGAAAGTAGATACTCCGTTCAGGTTGTCGCCATCCCGATCCATGCCGATGGAATAATCCTGTTGCGCCGCCAATCCATCCATCCTGTAAACGCCGAGGGTATCGGTAAGAATCGGGAAGTTGTCCTGGCCGTCCAGGTAGGCAGCCGCGCCGGGCACAGGCTCGCCGTCCTCTCTGCGTACAGTTCCGCTAATGGGTTGCGCCGGCCCGGGTATCTGAGACAGCGGCAGGCTGTACATGGAACGGCCGTAAGTAGCCGCATAGAGTTCCTGCGAAGGCACGTGCAGGGCCAGGTCGGCCACCACCACAGTGGGCAGGCCCTGGCCGAGGTTCGCCCAGGTGTTTCCAGCATTGTAACTCACAAAAACGCCTACGTCATTGGAAAGGTAGAGTTCATTCGGAGCATCCGGGTTGACGATGATCTCATTGACCGGCACTTCGGGCAGCCCTCCCGAAATATCCACCCAGTTTTGGCCGCCGTCCAGCGTTTTGAATACGTGAGGCAGGTATTCATCGGAGCGGTAGCCGGAGAAAGTGACGTAAGCAACCTGGGTATTCGCAGGGCAGGCGGCCACCCTGGTCACCCAGCGGTTGGGAAGCGCTGCCGACAACAGCTGCCAGTTCTGCCCGCCATCTGCTGTTTTCCAGACCCGGCCGTTATCGGTGCCGACAAAGATGTGATTCGTGTCTACTGAAGAAACAGCAATGGTGGTAATGGTGCCGTAAATCAGATTCCCCGGATCTTCCGGGCCGGAGAGGTTTTCGCTGATAGCGGCCCACGATATGGCCCGGTTGGTTGTTTTGTACAACCGGGAAGCGCCGTAGTAGAGACTTTGGGGATTAAGAGGGTTGAAAACGAAAGGCGTACTCCAATTGCGCTGTTCCTCATCGGGAATACCCGATAGTGCGTTCAAGAACGTGAGCCCCCCGTTGATGGAGCGCCGCAGGGTACCAGACTGGGATTCCGCATAAATAAAGTTGTTATCCGTTGGATCGACCAGGCAGTAAAAGCCGTCCCGGAAGAGGATGAGTTTCCAGTCGTTGACGTTACCGGAGGTGGTGCGAATGGTGCCGTTATCCTGAGTGCCGCCGTAGCGCCGGCTGGGGTTGCTGTAGTCTACCTCACAAGTATAGAACTGAGTGATGGGCAATGATTTTTTATGCTGCCAGGTTTGGGCATTATCTTCTGAGATATACAGCCCGCCATCGTTGCCCAGTACTATATAATCGGGATGGTTGGGGTCGATGTAAAGATCGTGATGGTCGACGTGAATGAAGGAGGCAATACCGTTCCAGAATTGGCCGCCATTGGTGGTGCGATGTAGGTTGACGCTCGGCAAAAAAACGGTTTCCGGATCAGCTGGATGGGGAAAAAGCCGGCCAAACCACCACATATAAGGAGGCGCGTTGATGCCGGCTGTACCCGTCGGAAACCAGGTGTCTCCACCATCATTGGAGCGATAGACATCGAGCAGCGCGCCCAGCGGGTCGATGATTTGGGCGTAGATGACTTGTGGGTTGGCCGGTGAGAGCGCCAGGCCGATGCGCCCCATCTCAGCATTGGGCAGCCCATTGGTTAGATGCTCCCAGGTATCGCCCCCATCGTGAGAACGATAAATACCGGAGGAATAGCCCCCATAATAATAAAAGCCCGGCCCGCGCGTGCGCTCCCACATAGCCGCATAGAGCGTTTCCGGTTGAGTGGGATGAAGGGCGAGGTCTATCCCGCCGGTAGAATCATTGAGGTAAAGCACCTGTTCCCAATGCTGGCCGCCGTCAGAAGTGCGATAGATGCCCCGCTCCGGATTGTTCCCGAATAGCCGCCCCATAGCCGCCACATACACCCGATCCGGATTGGTGGGGTGCACGGCGATCCGCCCGGTACTACCACTGGCCGGCAGGCCGGCAGATTGCCAGGTGCTTCCGCCATCAGTGCTTCTATATACCCCTACCCCATCGTAGGCCAGCGTTCCGCCCCCGGCATTGGCTTCGCCGGTACCCACGTAGATCACCGAAGGGTTGGAAGGAGCGATATCGATATCGCCAATGGATAAACTCAGCGCCTCATCAAAAACCGGTATAAAGCTGTCGCCCCGGTCATAAGACCGAAAGACCCCGCCGGAGGCGGCCCCTACAAATATTGTATCCGGAAAATCGGGGTGAACGGCCAGTGCGCTGATCCGCCCTCCTGTATTCAAGGGCCCGCGGAATGTCCAATTGGCCATCATACTGCGCAGAGCGCCACCCGCCTCCTGCCTCTTTTGCCAGCGGACCGCCTGAAGGTATTTCGCCTGATCGACCTGTCCTTCGGGATACGCCCGTTGCCGGAAAAACCAGTCGGCAGGAATGGCGCCGGGTGGCGGCTTCGCCGGTTCCGGCTGGCTGCACTGGAAAAAGCAACAGCTGCCAATCCCAACAATTAACAATACCGGCCAGAGTGAAAGCTTCATAAAGGATTTTTATGCACCCTCGGAATTCATCATTTGCAAAACTTCCTTCGCCTGCTCAAGATGTCTTTGTTCATGAGTCACGATAATGTCAAAGGCTGTTTCCAATCTGTAGACAATATTTTTATTGGCGGGCGATGATATGATTACCCCTTGTTGTATCAGATCCGCCGAGTTCTCAATCAGGCTTTTCAGTTCCGACTGATGTTGGGCAAATCTATCCAGAACACCAGGTGGGACTTGGCTTTCACTGGGTTCCCAGATCGGAAAAGTTTTCATTTTCCTTTTTCGATCCGGTTGGACTGACTTCAGGATGGCCTTGCCCAAAAAGGAAACCATAAATCCGAGTTTAGCCATAAAGGGCAATTGGTACGTTCCGTTCCTGAGAGCCTGTAATACCGGATAGTAAGACTCATTGATGACTATCAAATGGTCGATGTTTTGGGCGATGCTCCAGGTTCCTGAGTGGGGTTTCCAATTCATCTGCCCGGCAGTCAGGGAACCAAAAGCCTGCTTGAAATCCTGGGTGGTTTTGTCAATCTGTGGGGTCCAACGATTCATAATAGGGTTTTTGAATTTAGAGCTTTAGGGAAATGAGTGGCCTTATCTACGCCCGCTCCTCCCACACCATCGCCAGTTGCACGATCGTCTCCACCGCCTTCTCCATGTCCTGCACCGACACCCACTCCTCCCGGGAGTGGAAAGCGTGTTCGCCGGCAAAGATGTTCGGGCAGGGCAGCCCCATGAACGACAGGCGAGAGCCGTCCGTACCGCCGCGAATGCTGCTGGGAAGTGGCGCTACTCCGGCTCGGCGCATGGCCTCCATGGCGTTGTCCACTACCTGTGGATACTGATCCAAAACCTTTTTCATATTGCGGTATTGCTCCGTCACTTTGAACTCGGCGCGGGAGTTGGGGTAATGCGTTAAGACCTCGTTCATAATATCCCGAAGGATGTTCTCATGGCTTTCCAGCATCTCGTCCGTAAAATCGCGGATGATAAACTCGATCTTGGCCAGCTCGGCGCCTCCGCTGATAGAGATAGGGTGAATAAAGCCTTCCTTTCCTTCCGTCGTTTCCGGCGAAAGCCGGCCTTTGGGCAAGCCGGCCACAATTTCGGAAGCGATCTTCAGGGCGCTCTCCAGCTTGCCCTTGGCGAAACCAGGGTGAATGCTCACGCCACGGATGTCAATGGTGACGGCATCGGCGGAAAAAGTTTCGTCCTCCAGAGAGCCTAGCTTTTCGCCGTCGACAGTGTAGCCGTAGTCGGCGCCCAGCTTCTCCATATCCACCTTGTCAACACCACGCCCGATCTCCTCGTCGGGGGTAAAGAGGATACGGATCTTCCCGTGCCTGGCCTTGGGGTTCGTCATAAAGTAGTTAGCCGCGTCCATGATCTCCGCCAGGCCAGCCTTGTTATCAGCGCCCAGCAGGGTAGCCCCGCTGGCGGTGATGATGTCGTTGCCGATCTGCTCTTTCAGATTCGGATGATCCTTAGGGCGAAGCACCACCGTTGGGTCATCGGGCAGCACGATGTCGGAGCCGTCGTAGTTGCGATGGATGATAGGCTTCACATCCTTCCCACTACAATCCGGCGAAGTATCCATGTGGGAACAGAAACAGATCACCGGCACATTGGCCTTGTCTGTATTGGCGGGGATGGTGGCGTAAATGTAGCCGTACTCGTCCAGGTGGGCATCGCTGAGGCCGATTTCCTTCAGCTCTTCCACCAGGATCTTCCCCAGGTTCTTCTGTTTTTCAGTGGACGGAATGGTTTTGGAATCGGAATCGGACTGCGTGTCGATCTGAACGTACCGAAGAAAGCGCTCCAGAAAGGTGTGTTGAATATCCAGTGCCATGTCTTATTTTTAAGGGGAATGTAAAGATTTTTTTCAATAGTTGGCAAGGAAGTTTGTCATCCGGTTCTGAAAAAGGAAGTAAATTGACAGGTGTTACGGTATTTCTGTGCTATGGTTTTGTGGTTGTCCTAATGCAAGCCTATCCTCAAACACCTGTACAGCACCCGGCTATCATACCTCAATACCCCCAAAACGCCCCAATACCGAAACACTTAAGAAAATCCAAAAAATAACCATGCCCAACCAACTCCTCTTCCTAAACGACCTCAAACTGAACCTCAAAGGTGACGTGCTCACCGATGAGGCCAGCCTGGGCCTGTACGCCACCGACGCCAGCGTCTACCAGATCAAGCCGGTAGCAATATTGCTGCCCAAGGATGAAACGGACGTCATCACCGCCATCCGGATTGCCGGCAGCCATCGGGTAAGCATCCTCCCGCGTGGTGGCGGCACCAGCCTGGCGGGGCAGACGGTGGGCCATTCCATGGTGCTCGACTTTTCCAAATATATGAACAACATACTGGAGGTCAACCCGGAGGAAAGGTGGGCCCGGGTGCAACCCGGCCTCGTGCGCGACGAGCTCAACGCCGCCCTTGAACCGCTCGGCCTGCACTTTGCCCCCGACCCAGCCACCTCCAGCCGGGCCAACGTCGGCGGTATGATCGGCAACAACTCTTCGGGCACCAAAAGCATCCTCTACGGCAAAACGGTCGACCATGTGCTAGAACTGAAAGTGGTGCTGGCCGACGGCGCCCTCCTGCATCTGAAGGAAGAATCGCCGGAAGGTTATCAGATAAAGGAAGAACAACCGGACAGAGAAGGCGAGATTTACCGACAATTCAAAAAGATCATCCGGTCGAACGAAGCAGAGATACTAGACTGCTTCCCTAAGGTCATGCGACGGGTGCAGGGCTACAACCTGGATGAATTCGCCGGCCAGGAGCACTGGAATCTGAGCCAGCTCATCTGTGGCAGCGAGGGCACGCTGGCTACCATTCTGAATGCCAAGATCAACCTGGAGCCGCTGCCCCGCTTCAAGGCCGTCTGCGTGGTGCACTTTGCTGAACTCCTGAACGCTATCCGGGCCGTCACCGCCATGCTGCCCTTCCGGCCGGCGGCCATCGAAATCCTGGACCACTCCATCGTGGAGCTGAGTCGTAAAAACCTGACTACGCAAAGGCATTGCCACTTCATCGAAGGGGATCCCGCCGCCATTCAAATCGTCGAGTTCTACGGTGAAACGGCGGAGGAGGCCCTGAAGCGCCCCCGCCAAATGATCGCCCAACTGAAAGCCCTGGGCCTGGGTTATGCCTTTCCCCTCTTCCCGCAGGGGCCAAAATACGAGGACGTTTGGGTCATAAGAAAGAAAGGGCTGGGGCTGATGCTCGGCATGAAAGGTGATAAAAAGCCATTGCCCTTCATCGAAGATGCCGGCATTCCCACCGACGTGCTACCGGAATACATTCGCCGCGTGCTCGAAATATGTAAAAAACACCAAACCCAGGCCGCCATGTACGCCCACGCCAGCGTAGGCGTCATCCACGTCCGCCCCATCCTCGACCTGCGGCAGGCGGCCGATATCGAACGCTTTAAACACATCGCCGATGAAACGTTCGAGCTGGTAAAGGAATACGGCGGCTCCTGGAGCGGCGAACACGGCGACGGCCTGGTGCGCAGCTTCTACCTCCGGCGTTATTTTGGCGATCAGGTATACGAAGCCCTGCGACAAGTCAAACTCCTGTTCGATCCTCAAGCCCGCATGAACCCCGGCAAGATCATCGACGCTCCGCCCATCGATCAAAACCTGCGCTACGGCGCCGCCTATCGCGACCAACCGGTGGAGACGGTTTTTCAGTTCCGGGAAGACGGCAGCTTTGAGAATGCCGTACATATGTGCTCCGGCGTGGGCGAATGCCGCAAGATGCTGGGCGGTACGATGTGCCCCAGCTTCAAGGCCACCCGCGACGAGGAACACGCTACCCGTGGCCGGGCCAACGCCCTGCGCCTGGCCATGTCGGGCCAGCTCTCAACCGCCGGCCTCTCCGACAAACGCCTCATCGAAACGCTTGATCTATGCCTTTCCTGCAAGGCATGCAAATCCGAATGCCCCAGTAATGTGGATATGGCCAAATTGAAAAGCGAAGTGTGGCAGAAAAAATTCGATACCCACGGCATTCCCTGGCGGGACCGCTTCATTCGGGATTCGGCAAAGGTTGCTTCCCGTTTCTCAGGCCCTCTTGCGCCTTTCGTCAACAGTATACAAAACGCCCCTTTCTTCCGGAGCCTTCTGGACAAAGCCGTCGGCATTGCCCGGAACCGGATGCTGCCGGCATATACCAGTGAGCCCTTCTACCAATGGTTCGAAAGGAACCGCCCCTCTCCCACCGCCACCGCCAGGCGGGTGGTGCTCTTCGCCGATACCTACCTCAACTACCACGAGCCCAACATCGGCATTGCCGCCACCCGGCTGCTGCAGGCCTGCGGCTACGAAGTTTTGCTGGCCAA
>JAGQXQ010000251.1:2966-13566 GCA_020436535.1 Phaeodactylibacter sp. | reverse complement strand
GATGGGCTACAAACCGTTCTGGGACTGGATGAATACCTGCGCCAAGGACTAAAAGTGGTTGTCTGCGAACCCAGCTGCGCCTCTGCCCTCAACGACGACTTATCCGACCTGATCGAGGATGAGGCCCTCGCCCAACGCCTGAAAACCGGTGTTTTAATGATCGATGTATTCCTTCACCAGGAAATGGAAGCGGGCAGGCTTGAGTATACGCTGGAGCCACAGGCTGAATACACTTTCATCCACGGGCATTGTCATCAAAAGGCGCTGTACGGGACCCAAAGTATGATGGGGTTACTATCCGGCGCCCGGGTCCAGGAGATTCCCTCCGGCTGCTGCGGCATGGCCGGCGCATTCGGTTATGAAAAGGAGCACTATGAAATATCGGAGCAGATCGGAGAACAGGTGTTGTTCCCCGCTGTGCGGCAGATGGAAGAGGGCGCCACGCTCATTGCCTGCGGGGTAAGTTGCCGCCAGCAGATCCGGCATTTTACGGGGAAGGAGGCGGTGCATTGGGTGGAAGCTATTAAGGTAAAGGAGTAACCGGTAACCCCTTCTTCGGTTCTTTAGATTTTTGATTTCTGATGTGGTTCGTGCAGCCGAACGTTACGGGACAGGCTGTACGGGCCTCCCCGGCACGCTGTGTGCGGGCAGGCAGTATACGGAGGTTCATTACTGAAGCTTTCCTTTCTGGTATTATTCCACGAAATTGATGTAACCTCTCTTTTTTTAATCGTGAGGAGCTGGTGTTCGCTCAGGAAGGGAGCCCGCCGGAGGAGGCTATGTAACGCGCTCCCATTCCAGGCTACTCAGGCGAGTATGCCTTTTTCGTATAGTGTCTCGTCAATGAGCACAAAGCGGATACGCGCCAATAATTTTTTGGCTATCCTTGTAATTTTGCGCCACATTCATTCAAGTCGATGTAAACCAATTACTTGCGTGTGGAATTTGGGCTTTCGCCAAACGTTTCTTTAAATACCTGAGAAAAATAAAGAGGTGTTTTAAAGCCAACTTGATAAGCGATTTCGGAGATATTTAACTGGGTAGAGGCCAATAGTTCTTTTGCTTTTTGCAAGCGAATATGTCGAATGTAAATCGCTGTTGACATGCCAGTAAGTGCTTTTATCTTTCGGTGTACTTGTGAGCGGCTTAGATATAATTCCCGGGCCAATTCATGGATGGAAAAATCTTCATCTTCTAAATGACTCAGGATTATTTTTTCAACTTTTTCAATGTAAGTATCCAGTTTATTTTCAATGCTGCCTTTTTTGGCTTGACTGCTTATCAAAGTACTGCTATACTTTTCTTTCAAGATTTCCCGAACATATAACAGTTTATTGAGGCGGATGATCAATTCTGCTTTATCGAATGGCTTTATCAGATAAGCGTCTGCACCGTTTTCCAGTCCGGCGAGTTTGTCTTCAGAGGTCGCTTTGGCAGTGAGCAAGATAATGGGAATATGATTCGTCCGTTCATCTTCTTTTAAAGTGGCGCATACTTCAAAACCATCCATCACCGGCATCATCACATCGCTGATGATAATGTCTGGTAGTAGCTCAAAGGCTATTTCAATACCTTTTTTTCCGTTGCGGGAGCTTTGGATTTGGTATTGATCCTGGAGGCAAGCCTGGAGATAGTAGGTGACATCGGCGTTGTCTTCGATAATTAAAAGCAGTGGTAATTCATTTTTAGTAGCACTTGGTTCTTCAGTTTTTGAATATTCCTGTTCTTTAAGTTCAGTAAATTCATAAATTTCATTTTGCGAAACCAAAGGAGATTTATTTTGAATCGGGAATTCCAGAAAAAAGGTAGTTCCTTGATCGGGATTACTCTCAACAGTGATGGACGCCGCCATAATACCCATCATTTCTTTTACCAGTGCAAGACCGATACCAGTACCTTGATTTTCATGGATTGGGTTAGCCTGATGAAAGCGGTCAAATATATATGGAAGTTGTTCTTTGGCTATTCCGATGCCGTTGTCCTTAACCAATATCTGCAAGCGAGGTTGATTGTTCCGATTTATTTTTTCGACAATTACCAGGACCTTTCCAAATTCGGGAGTAAATTTCACTGCATTCGAAATTAAATTCGTTAAAACATGTTCTATCTTTTTTGGATCGAAATCCATGAACAATCCTTTTTCTTTGGAGTAGAATTGCAAGCCCACATTTTTCATTTTTGCAAAAGAATCGTGTGTTTCTACCAGGTATTTTAAAAAAACGATGATGTCATCCTGTTGTAAATCAAGGTTTACTTTTCCGGCTTGCAATTTTGATAAATTCAGCATTTGATTGACGAGGGCCAAGAGGCTGCTACTGTTCTTTTTGATGAGGTTGATTTTTGTCTCCGGATTATCATCAGGGTGTAGCTTCAGTTCATCCGCCATTCCCCCGATGACGGTGAGTGGAGTACGAAATTCGTGGGTGATGTTGGAGTAAAATCTTGTTTTGAAGGTATCTAGTTCTTTTAATCGGTTTGCCTCTTGTTGTTCCAACTTACGGGCTAGCTGAAAACGGAACAAGAAGAAAAGTACTCCTGAAATAACCAATGCCGATAAAGTGTAAGCCCACCAGGCCTGCCACCAGGGAGGGGCAATGATAAAAGAAAGGGATTCATCATCTTCATTCCAAACGCCATCGCTATTGGCGGATTTTACCTGAAAGGTATAGGCTCCGGGATCAAGGCTGGCATATCGGGCCGTTCGTTGATAACCTGCATCAACCCAATTCTTATCAATGGGAATAAGTCTATATTGATATTTGTTTTTGGATGGATTGCCATTATGAATGCCTATATATTCAAAACTCAAATCATCCTGGTCATAAGACAGATGGATGCTTTTTGATTTTGCTTCATCCAAATTATAGGGTTCACCAGCTATCTGTAAACCGCTGATGATAGTTATCGGAGAAAAAGGATTACCGTTGACCTCGTCGGGATAGAAAGTATACAAACTGTTATTGCCACCAAAAAGAAATTGCCCGTCACTCGCCTTGATATTCACAATATGAAAATGATCCTGGGGTAAGCCGTCAGATGTGAATTTTTTAGTTTTAGAATCGAATTTTGTAAGCCCCACTCTGGTAGAAAGCCAATAAATTCCTGATTCTCCTTTGAGAATTCCTACAACAAGGTTATTTAATAATCCATCTTTCGTCGTAAATGATTCCTTCGTTCCATTTTTTGGATCGTAGTGTGTTAAACCCTGTCCCATATTAGCTACCCAAAACTCACCTTTCTCATCTTCAATAAGCGCATTCGCCTGATCGCCCTCGAAGCAAGAAATAAATGTATCTTTTTCAATAATATATTGATAGGAAACACGATGAGTAAAGTCATTTGCACCAAAGAATGTCACACCATTTTCCGCAACCAACCAGACGGTAGAGCTATCAGTAGCAGTTGGGAAATGATACGCTTTAAATGTATCTGTGTTTTTATCAAACCGAAAAAGTGTCTCTTTTCCCGTATCCATCCAAAGAAAACCATTCTTATCTGCTGCAATATCATAAACTGTAAGGTTAAAGTCGGAGGTACCATCTCTGGGAATTTTATAGTGCCTGAAAAGTCCTGTTTGGGGATCAAAGCGATCCAATCCTCCTTTCCCATCTTCTCCGCCTTCATTCCCCCCCATTCCAAGCCCTATCCAAAGAATTCCATCCTGATCTTCATAGGTAGTCCGAACGGAATTATGTCCAATACTATATTCGTCCGCTTCATCGTGTAAAAAACTGGTAATCGTCTCGGATTTACTGTCTAAACGATGTAGCCCGTCGTTTAAAGTGCTGATCCAGAAAATACCTGGATTTACTTGTGACTCACAACTCCTCTGAATTCCTTTCAACTCCGGGTACATTTTAAATTTTCGGGTATAATTATCCATCTTATAAATTCCTCCGCTTCTTTGATAGCCTAGCCACAATTGACCCTGGCGGTCCTCAAATAACACGGTTGGCACCTTTCTCATTTCAGACAGATCATAATGGCTCAGTTTGCCCTTTACCGGATTAAAATGATTTAGGCCTATTCCGGTAATATGATACACTGTTCCATCTACCGTTTGGGTCATGATCGGATCACTGAGATTTGAGCTCATGTTAACTGAACCTACCCAAAAATTGCCATTCTGGTTTTGATGCAGAATATTAACGACGCTGGAATACGAATCACTTTTTACAACCGGAGAAGGAGCTTGCAAATAATTTGACTGGTTTGTATCCGACAAAATCCGAATAAATTCATCTGTTTTGCTACTGTACCTATGCAGGCCATTCTGAGCGGTTCCCACCCAAATTTGACCATCCTGGCCTTCTAAAAGGGAGTTAATCCGATTGTCTATCAGGCTATTGGGATTATTGGGCTCATTTTGAAAGCGTCGGACAGCACCTGTCGCCGGATTATAACGGATAAGCCCTCCGGTGGCCTCATCCTTGTTCCATAATCCGATCCATATATTATTATACTGATCCGTTAATAATGCATTTACGATTGATTTATTAAGGGAAATGGAATCTGCCGAATTGTTGAGATAAGGTATAAATTGATCACTTTCTCTATTGTATTTGTATAAACCGTCCCGTTTGGGTTGTGAAATAAAAACAAGCTCTAACAAAGTCATTATTGAAACCACTCTACACATCATGAATCATAAAATTTGATTAGATGCAAATGACTATACTGAATACACCAACTTATCTTCTCCTATTTTCGATCGTTCTTATTACTTCCTGTGGTGGTAAGGACAAACCAACCATTTCAAAAAACACTACAAAAGAACCAGAGGTAACTTTACAAACAAATCCACAAATAGCCGAATATATACGACATATATTCCAGGATAAAAATGGAAACCTATGGTTTGGCACTAATGGTTATGGTGTAGCACACTATGATGGAGATAGCGTTTCTTATTTCTCCAATTCACAGGGATTTGACGGCCAACAAATTACCGGCATCACGGAAGATCCGGAGAAAAATATTTGGTTCGCTACAGACCAGGGTGTTGTGAAATATGACTGGTCAAGTAATAATGAAGGCGAAAAACGGTTTACCAATTATAGTGATCAGCGATATTTCGGAGGACAACGATTCTGGAGCATATTCGCTGACAGTAAAAGTAATATTTGGGCAGGTTCAGTAGCGGGCATATTTCGATTTGATGGTGTAAACTGGGCGCCTTTTGAACTCCCCTTTCCTGAGGAAGGGACAGGCGAATTCATCACCAAAAGAACTACCTGGTCTATATCAGAAGACAGGGCGGGCAATATTTGGTTTAGTACAAATGGTTATGGCGCCTTTAAATATGATGGCCAATCATTTACCCAATATTCTAAAAAAGATGGGCTGACCGATAACAGCGTTGACAATATAATGGAAGATAGCAATGGGAATATATGGTTTGGAACAAGGTATGGAGGGGTAAGCCGATATGATGGCATGGCCTTTACCAATTACACCGCGAATGATAGTATTGGCAACAATGAAGTTTGTATCATTTATGAAGATAAGGAGGGAAATATCTGGTTGAGCTCAGAGGGTTTTGGTGTATATCGCTACAATGGAGAATCGTTTACCAATTACAGTCAAAAGGAAGGCCTTGGAGTTCGTGCAGTACAGACTATTTATGAAGATCGAGAAGGGCGAATTTGGGTTGGAGGAGGAGGAGGGCTTTATCGCTTTAAGGGAGGAACCTTTCTTAATGTGACAAAGAATGGCCCATGGGAATAAAAACGAAAACTAATTGAAAAGTGTCCTTCTCCCCCTACGGAAACTCCATCTTCTCCACCAGCCGCCCGAACCGTGCTTCCCCCCGCATTTCCGCCCAAATCGGGTCCATCTTCAGGGAGATCATCCAGTTAGCGTGCCACTCGTAGGAGCGCTCCAGCCAGTCCAGAGCGGCCTGCTTTTGGCCCAGGTTCCAGTAGACGGGCGCCATTTCTACATGGGCGGCTTCTTTGACTTCAGGGGAAGCCTCCAGCTTTTTCAGCAATTGTCCGGCTTCTGTTCTTTGCCCCGCCTTCGCCAGTGCCATGGCCAGGTGCATTTCCGACCAGGCTTCTTCATCCGAAAGGCGGACGGCATCCCGGAAGGAGGCCACCGCCGCGGGGTAATCCTTGCGAGTATAGTCTATGAGCCCCAATATCCAGTAGGCTTCACTATTGTTGGGATACAGCTCCTGCATCGCCAGGCCGATCTCCCTGGCGCGGCCGTACTCGCCGGCCATGCGGTGTATGTCCGCCAGGTCAATGTTGTATTCCAGGCTGAGCGGGTCCAGTGCAGTGGCTTTCTCCATAAAGGCAATGGCCTCGTCTAACCGGCCGGATACCGCGTAGTGCCAGCCCATGTCCAGATAAGCGCCGGCCTCAGAGGGGTTGAGTGAGATGGCCCGTTCCAACTCCTGGTACGCCTCCTCCCACTGCCAGTCGTACCAAAGGTGTACCGAACCGAGAATGGCGTGGGCATAGGCCAACGTACTATCACGCTGCAGCGCCTCCTGTGCATACTGCCGCGCCTTCGGGAAAGCCTCACGCGAAGGCAGGATATTGCTCCAGCCCAACCAGAGGTATGCATTGCCCAACCCGGCATAGGCAGCGGCAAAACCGGGGTCAATGCTGATGGCGCGCTGGAAGAATTCCACTGCCGTTTCCGACCCTTCCGACCGCTGGCTGAGCATGTGCCGCCCCCGAAGGTACCATTCGTAAGCCTCCGGGTCGCTGGTCAGCGGTTCGATACCGCCATTGAGCAGAATGACCTTCAGGTTGTCGGCCACCGCCCGGGCGATCTCGTCCTGGATGGCAAAGATGTCATCAATGTCGCGGTCGTAGCGTTGCGACCAGAGTTGGTAGCCGTCTTCGGTGCTCACCAGCTGGGCTGTTACCCGCACCCGTCCGTCCACCTTGCGCACACTGCCTTCCAATACGGTCCCTACACCCAGCTTCTGCCCGATGTCCTGCATGCTGGTTTCACTGCCGCGAAAAGAGAAGGAAGAAGTCCGGCCGGCCACCTTTAGCGCCTTGACCTGGGCCAGCGCGTTGAGGATGTCTTCGGCAATGCCGTCACCAAAGTACTGCTGCCCGCCATCCGGGCTGAGGTCGCGAAAGGGAAGTACCGCAATGGATTGATCGGGAATGTTGGCGCCCGCTGTTTTTGCCTCCCCTGCCTGCCACCACCAGAAAACAGCGGCTGCCAGAACAAGGATAAGGGCCAGGGCTGCTAAAATTCGGGGGATGGAAATAGAACGGCGGCCCAGCCTGGAACGGGAAGGTTTCACTTTGGGCCGTTCCGCCAATTCACTTTGTTTGGGAAAAGCGATACCGGTATCCGCCAGCGCGAAGACCTCCATTGGCTCACTGACGTTCTTAAAATCGAACTTGCCCAGGGAAACAGGCTGGAACTGCGGGTGGTTGCGCAAGTCGTGAATGACCCGCTCCGTGATCAGAACGGAGCCCGGAGTGCCCAGGGATTCCACCCGGGAGGCCAGGTTGACGCCATCGCCGTAGATATATTCCCCCTCGGTAACAATATCGCCAATGTGGATGCCGATGCGCAGGGGCACCTTCGGCTCCTTCAACAAGGTGAGTTGTATCTCTTTGGCGCTGGCCACCGCCTCCACCGCACTGTCGAAGAGCACCAGGCTGCCGTCACCATAATGTTGCAAGATCTTACCCTGATGGTTCCCTACACTTTCCTCCAGCACTTCGCGAAAGTGCCGGAGGCGGAGCAGCCCATTGGCTTCATCTGCCTGCATCATGGCAGTATAACCGGCGATATCGGCGAACATAATGGCGGCAAGGCGGCGGGTGGGCATGGTGGTATAGGTACTATTGTTTGATTGTTTGATTGTTTAGTCTTGCCCTGGAATACCGGACACTCGGCTTCCAACGCCCCAAGTTACTGAAAGGATAAGAGTATAAAAAGCGCAGATGGAGGTTTAGAGAAAAAAACGACTGAGTAGACTTTGGGAAGCAATTATTCCACAGAGCCCGCACCAAAGGTGGGAATAGTGTACATGGGGTCCGTTTCAATCACGGCGCCGGCTTATAACCGCAGGCTTCAGCTTGCGCAAAAAAAGACAGAGGGCCAACCCGGCCTTCCCGGCGGACCCTCTGTTTTTTTTTCCATTCACCAGGCGGCCAGGGCCGCCGCTGCTACCGCACGAACATCAACTCCCGGTACTTGATCATCGGCCATTCTCTGTCGTCCACCAGGTACTCCAGACGGTCCGCGTAAGTACGGATATCTTCCATAAACGGCTTGACGTCGTAACAATACGTCTTTGCAATGGCCGTGGCGTCTTCCTGGTCGTTGGCCTTCTTGCGGGCATCGGTCATTTGATTGACCGTAAGTTTGATATTGGAGATGTTTTCGGAGATCAGCTTAAGGATATCAAACTGAGCTTCATAGGCACTCTCTGGCAAGCCGAGCTCCTTGAGCTGCAGGATGTTCTCCGCCAGTTGGTTCTGATAACTGATGGCCGCCGGAAGGATGTGGTTGACCACCATCTCGCCCAGCGTGCGGCTTTCGATCTGCAGTTTGAGGATGTAGTTTTCGCACATCACATCGTAGTGAGCGTGCATTTCTCGTTCGGTAAAGACTCCACTGGACGTAAACAGCTCGACGGCGTCCTCCGCCAGGTAGGCCCCCAGAGCGTCCGGCGTATTGGGGATGTTGCTCAGGCCCCGGCGCTCAGCCTCCTCTTTCCATTCTTCGCTGTAACCGTCTCCTTCGAAACAGATGGGCTTGGATTCCTTAATGTATCGCTTCAGGATGGCCAAAATCGCTTCATCTCTACCGGTTCCATCCTTCATTATTTCATCCAGTTCCGCCTTGAACTCCACCAACTGGCGGCCGACGATCGTGTTCATGACCGTCATGGGAGCCGCACAGTTCATAGACGAACCCACCATACGAATTTCAAACTTATTGCCGGTAAAGGCAAAGGGCGAAGTCCGGTTCCGGTCGGTATTGTCCAGTTCCAGGTTGGGGATTTTACTCAGTAAGTCCAGCGCTTCCTTCACACCGGCGGCATCGGCATCGATACCCGCCTCCAGTTTACTCAGTACGTCGGTCAGCGTCTCGCCGATGAAAACGGAGACAATAGCCGGCGGCGCTTCGTTGGCCCCCAGGCGGTGGTCATTGGAAGCGGAAGAGACACTGGCGCGCAGGACATCGGCGTAGCGGTAGACTGCCTGCACGGTATTCATAAAGAAGGTGAGAAAGAGCAGGTTCTTGCCCGGCTGCTTACCCGGCGAGAGCAGGTTACGGCCTGTATTGGTCGACATCGACCAGTTGTTGTGTTTGCCCGAACCGTTGACGCCGGCAAAAGGCTTCTCGTGCAGCAATACCCGCAGCTTATGGCGGCGCGCCACGCGGTCCATCAGGTCCATCAACAGCTGATTATGGTCAACGGCCAGGTTGCACTCTTCATACATGGGGGCCAGTTCGTACTGGCCCGGGCCGACCTCATTATGTCGGGTTCGGACCGGGATGCCCAGTTTGTGGCACTCCGTCTCCAGGTCGCGCATGTAGGCGTACACCCGTTCGGGGATGGATCCGAAATAGTGGTCGTCGAGCTGCTGCCCCTTGGGCGAGTGCTTACCCAGTAAAGTGCGGCCGGTCAGCAGCAGGTCAGGGCGGGCATTGTGTAAAGCTTCATCTACCAGGAAGTATTCCTGTTCCCACCCCAGCGTTGTGATCACTTTGGACACCTTCTCATCGAAGAGCTGGCAAACCGGAATCGCCGCCTTTTCCAGATAGGCCTGCGACTTGAGCAGGGGCAGCTTGTAATCCAGCGAATCACCGCCGTACGTCACAAAGATCGTCGGAATGCAAAGGGTCTTCCCCTCACTGACTTCCAGGATGAAGGCTGGCGAAGAAGGGTCCCAGGCCGTATAGCCGCGGGCTTCAAAGGTAGAACGCAGGCCGCCCCCCGGGAAGCTCGACCCGTCGGGTTCCTGCTGTACCAGGGTATCGCCGTCAAACTCCTCCACTACCGTACCGTCGGGCTTGAGGGTAAAAAAAGAATCGTGCTTCTCGGCAGTACGGCCGGTTAGGGGCTGAAACCAGTGCGTATAGTGGGTAGCGCCATGATCCATAGACCAGCGCTTCATTGCATCGGCCACGATATCGGCGTCCTCGCGGGAAAGTTTGGCGCCGGACTCGATGGCCAGCTTAACGTTGTTGAATGCTTCTTCTGTCATGTATTCCTTCATTGCCGCATCGTTAAAGACGTTGCAACCGAAGAAAGAAGATATTTTCCCATCCGGAATATCAACGTACTCTAGTTCGAAACCGGAGCGGTTGAGGATGGTATCCAATGCTTGGAATCTGGATAAACTCATATGGAATATGCCTTTTTAGTGAAAAACAATTTACCCCGAAAATACAAAAAAGCCGGCTGTCTTCAGAACAACCGGCTTGGCATCCAAACATTTTTATTTCGGCCATGAGTAAGGAAGTAAAGCCCGCCCTTTTTTCAAGGGACAGGCCTTCAACTTCTAAAAATAAAGCATCTCAGCAGCAATGATCCATTCAGCTCCTGCCTTTGGTGAAAAGCTGCCCTGAGCACGAATGCTCAGAGGCAGGTAAAAATGGCATATTC
>JAGQXQ010000251.1:335-2924 GCA_020436535.1 Phaeodactylibacter sp. | reverse complement strand
TGATTAAAAGAGTTTAAGAAGCAACAGCTACTGCAGCTGCTGCTTTCTTCACTGTCTTGATAATTCGGGCCGCCACCTTGTAGGGGTCGGCAGCAGAGTTCGGCCGGCGGTCTTCCAGGTAGCCCTTCCAACCATTATCAACGGTAACCACCGGAATGCGGATGGAAGCCCCTCGGTCAGAAATGCCGTAGCTGAACTTGTCAATCGACTGGGTTTCATGCAGGCCGGTCAGGCGCAGGTGGTTATCCGCTCCGTAGACATCGATGTGCGCTTTGATCACCTCGGGAGAAGCGCCGAAAGCGGAACATACCTTGTCGTAGATCTCCTTACTGCCGGCATTGCGCAGCAGCGAGTTGGAGAAGTTGGCGTGCATACCGGAGCCGTTCCAGTCGCCCGCCACTGGCTTGCAGTGCCAGTTAATGCCCAATCCGTATTTTTCAGCGGTGCGCTCCAGCAGATAGCGAGCTACCCAAATCTGGTCGCCGGCATCCTGAGCGCCTTTGGCGAAGATCTGGAACTCCCATTGGCCAGTGGCCACCTCAGCGTTAATACCTTCTACGTTCAGGCCGGCATCGATGCAGAGGTCGAGGTGTTCCTCGATGATCTCGCGGCCGTAGGCTTTGCCGGCGCCGACGCCACAGTAGTAAGGGCCCTGTGGAGCGGGAAAACCACTGGCAGGGAAACCATAAGGCTTATCCGTTTCCAGGTCCCAAAGGAAGTACTCCTGCTCGAAACCGAACCAGAAGTCGTTGTCGCCGTCATCGATGTGCGCCCGGCCGTTGGTAGGATGAGGCGTACCATCGGCATTGAGCACTTCGCACATCACCAGATAGGCGCTCTTGCGTGCCGGATCCGGATAGATGGCCACCGGCTTCAGCAGGCAGTCGGAAGAATTACCGGGCGCCTGCTCGGTGGAAGAGCCGTCGAATGACCACATCGGGCAGTCGTCCAGCTCTCCGCTGAAGTCTTTGATTATTTTCGTTTTGCTACGCAGGCTCTGCGTAGGCTTGTAACCGTCTAACCAAATGTACTCTAGTTTGAATTTTGCCATGATTACTACACAATTTTTGAATGTTCGAAAAAAGGTTATCAGTACCTCCACCCCGATGATTTTCGGGGCCGCTTGGAGGAAAAAGTCATGTCTTGTTCCAGGCTTCGCTTCTGAAGCCCGCAGCTACCGGCCTGCCCCAAGCGGAAGCCGGAGCTATTAGAAACTATAGACCGCAGCGACCAGAAAAACGGGCAGCGATTGGGTGAATTTCCCATCTTCATCGGGGAATACCTCGTCGGAGGCCGAATCCAACCGGAATTCCGGTATGATCGTCAGTGCACCGATGTGGAAGTTACCGGAAGCCGTCAGGCTCAGTACATTGCCGTCGGTAGCGCCGAGGATCTCACCATCCGGGTCGCCGATGTATTCTCCGCGCAAGCCCAGGGTAAATAATTCACTGAAGGCATAGTTGGCGTACAAAGCTGCGCCAAACCAGCCGGTGTTGTCGCCTTCTGCGACAGCGTTGGTCTTGGAGGTAGCGTTGACCCCCAGCCCCAGTTCTTCACTGAGCTGGAAGGTGGCGGTCAGGTCAACCTGATGGCCGGAAACATCGGATGACAGGCTGTCGCCTTCGAAGTCTTTTCCACCGATGTAGTTCAGGTAGATGCCCACGCTTTCGTTGGCATAGGACACCTGTGCCCCGACGTGCTTACCAGGGGTAAAGTCTACCTTGCTATCAGTATCGTCGAACAGGCCCACCATAGCGCCAAAGTTCTCCGATAAAGCAAAATCGGCCTTCAGCCCGGTGTGATAGAACGGCCCGTTGGAGAACATGTAAGAGGTGCTGTAATTGATATTACCTGGTGCGTCGATGATCTCATATCCAACGTGGGTGCCGTAATTACCCAGGGTAAAAGTCACCCAATCTGCGGGGCTGTAGGTGACATACAATTGCTTGATGGCGGAGAGGGTGGTGCCGTTGAAACCGTTGGCCACCTCTGCCCGTGGGCCGACCGCCAGGTCGGCGACGAAGCCCACTTTTCCTTCCTTGGAGAAAACCAGGTTAGCCATACCTAAGGAAAAGGAATTGGTCGTCTCCGTAAAACTGGTAGGCAACGGGTTGTCGGTGAAACTGTATCCGTAGTAAACGTCTACAAAGCCCGAGACCTCGAAGGGAAGCTTAGACTCCTCTTCCGGTTCCGGCTCGGCCACGAGGCTCAGCTCACTGACAGTAGTCACCTCCGCATCCTGAGCGTTGAGCATAAAATTGGAAGTGTCAAAGAACAAAATGAGTATCAGGGTATACTTTAGAACTCGCATAGTGCATTAATTTTGAGGATGAGTAAAAGATGGAAAGCTTATACGGCAAAAGCATAAGAGGAGGGCAGAAGCCCTGGCATTTCAACCTTTATGGCTGAAGTAGAATGACCGGTAAACCACATCTTATCCTCAAAATCGTTTGGAGAAAGTTCCCCTAAACCGTAACTTTGAAGCATCCAAAAATCAAGATTTCGGTTTACCGATGTCTTGTAGCTCCTGGCCGGCCAGCCGGGAGCTTTTTTTTTGAGGCTGCCTCAAATAATTGGATTTGAGACAGC
>JAGQXQ010000251.1:0-198 GCA_020436535.1 Phaeodactylibacter sp. | reverse complement strand
CCCGAATACCGATCGTCTTCTTGAGTAAGTACATCAGGCCGAAAGCAAAACTGAAGGTGAAAGCGCCAATGGCGAGGGTGCCATAAAGCTGTATCCAGAGTTGCCCCAGGCCGGCTTTGGCGCCGAAGATGCCCACCGCCAGTGTGCCCCATAGGCCACAGACCAGGTGAACCGAAGTGGCGCCCACCGGATCGTCCA
>JAGQXQ010000250.1:19468-19844 GCA_020436535.1 Phaeodactylibacter sp. | reverse complement strand
AGGTGAAGAACGTAGGGATGGATTTTCACTATTCCGACCTGACTAAGGCCAAGGTGCCAGAGGCCTATCAACGCCTTATCATTGATGTAATGAAGGGCGACGCTACCCTCTATGCCCGCGGCGACTCTGTCGAGGTCGCCTGGAAGTTTGTAGACCCCATCCTGAACGCCTGGAAAAACCAGAATAACATCAAGCTGTACGGCTACCCTGCAGGCACCTGGGGCCCAGAGGTGGCCAACAAGCTGATCGAAGGGGATAACGTCAGCTGGCGCAATCCCTGCAGTAATTTGACGGATTCGGGGGATTACCGGTTGCTGTAAGGGCATTTGTCCAAGCACTAACTTTGGCAACCAAGAACGTGTTTAAAATTAATCCT
>JAGQXQ010000250.1:0-19463 GCA_020436535.1 Phaeodactylibacter sp. | reverse complement strand
TTTCGCTAATATGAGCGCCTCTCTTCGCCGGGCTTCGGCTATTTTTCGGCACGTACCTTCCAGGTATGCGCCGAAAAATGAGCCTCGCGCGGCTTTGAGATCCATATCATATTAGCTGAAAAACTAAATTTAAACACGTTCTAAATTTTAACCGGCTCATAAAAGACAGTCAACCATCATGCCGACACAGATCCACATTGCCGAAACGGCGGAACAAACAGCGGAAGATTTTGCTCATTTCTTTGCCGATTGGGTGAAAGATAAACCCCTGGTGGCCCTGGCCCTTTCGGGAGGCAGTACCCCCCAGGTGATCTTTCGGCTTTGGGCGGAACAATACCTGGAAAGTATCGATTGGAAGAAGATCCATTTCTTCTGGGGTGACGAGCGCTGTGTGCCCCCCGAGGATAAAGGGAGCAATTTCAAAATGGCCAACGGCCTATTCTTATCCAAAATAGATATCCCTCAGGAGAACATTCACCGCATCCGGGGGGAGGCAGATCCGGAGGAGGAAGCTCGCCGCTACGCAGCGGAGATACAAGATACGGTTTCCACCCGCAATGGTTTCCCGGCCTTCGATATGATCCTGCTGGGGATGGGCGGCGATGGGCATACCGCTTCCATCTTTCCTCATCAGATGAAATTGTTGACGGCAGATGCCATCTGCGGGTTGGCTACACATCCGGAGAGCGGCCAGCAGCGGATCACGCTGACCGGAAAGGTGCTCAACAATGCTACTGAGGTAGCCTTTCTGGTGACCGGCCAGGGAAAGGCTCAAAAAGTAGAAGAAATTATAAAAGGAAAAGAAGGCAGCAGCCGATACCCGGCAGCTCATATTGAGCCAACCCATGGCAGGCTGCATTGGTTCGTTGATGAAGCGGCGGCGGCAGGGCTGAGATGAAAGGCTAAGATTATTTGTTATTGGTTGCTAGTTGTCCATTAACGGCCCAACGGCAAGGAATAAACAACTAACAACCAGCAACTAACGATCTACATTGCGTCCAGCGCCTTAACCAGGTAAGTCAGCATAAACGGCATAGGGACCCAGAACCATTCGTCAGCAAACATCAGCATAAGAACGAAGATGACGAGGAATACCAGGAACAGTATCCAGTCCATGGCTTTAGAATTCTTACTAGTACTTGTTGTCTCCATTGTCTTTGTATTTGCCGCAAAACTAATAAAAAGGCCAGGTTTTGAAAAGCCTGCGCTCCTCCAAACGCATTTCTGGCGTAAAAAATGACAAATTATGGAAAAAAGAGTGGTGATCATTACGGGTGGCGCACAGGGTATCGGAAAAGTCACGGCTCCTGGAGGTTTTTCTCCTAAATAGCTGTTTAGGGGAACGCTTCTACCCGACAGGGGGTTATCCTAGTCTCATTTTTTAGCAAAACAGCCCCGACTATGAGCTCGAGATCCTCTATCTGGAATAACCCCTATCTCTCCCTTCTTCGCACGGCCTGGAAATACGCCCGCGGGCAACGGCGCCGGTATTTGCTGATTTACGGCATGTTTGTGCTCAGTAATATTACCGTGGCGCTGTTTCCCATTCTCTGGGGCGTGTTCATCAATGAAATTCAGAAGCAGGGCATGAACATCATGCGGTCGGTATGGATCTACGCAGGGTTGTATTTCCTGTTGCGTTTTATAGACTGGGTTTTTCACGGCCCGGCCCGCATTTTGGAGCGCAATCTGGCGTTCGACCTAAGCCGCAACTTTTTGCAGGAGCTCTATCACAAGGCCCTGCATCTGCCGGTCAAGTGGCATCAGGACCACCATAGCGGAGCCACCATCAACCGCATTCGCAAGGCTTACGAAGCCCTGAAGGATTTTTTTGATTCAGGTTTTATGTATCTGAAGACCTTTCTGAGTTTTGCCTTCTCCTTTGGGGCCATGATCTATTTTTCCCCTTTATTTGGCAGTATTGCCGCTGTGATGGGCGCCGGCGTTATATTCCTGTTGTTGAAATTCGACAAACCATTCATTGCAGCCTCCCGGGAGGTCAATGAAAAGGAGCACGTCGTTTCGTCTACTCTTTTCGATAGCCTTTCCAACATCATTACCGTGATCACTCTACGGTTGGAAAAGCGCATGGAGCAGGGGCTGTTGGGCCGCGTAACGGATATCCTGCCGCCCTTTCGGCGCAAGATCCTCGTCAACGAATGGAAGTGGTTTACTATGGAAATGTGTGTAGCGATGATCTACGGTGTCATCCTGGTGGGCTATGTTTACCAAAACTGGGTGCCGGGCGAGACGTTCCTGATCGGAACCCTGGTAACGCTGATGGCTTATGTGGAGCGCTTCACGGGGGTCTTTCATGGTATGGCCTGGCAGTACACCCAGATCGTGCGTTACGATACGGATGTAAAGACCGCTCAGAATATCATTGATGCTTACGGCCGCCATCATCTTTCGGATACGGACAAGGCCCTGCCTGAAGATTGGAACCGCCTGGATATCACCAGCCTCAACTTTACCCACAATGAAGGCGAAGCCTGGGTGGAAAAGCCTCAGGGGCTGCATGGCCTGAGTGTTCACCTACAGCGTGGCAAGCGCATCGCCCTGATTGGAGAAAGCGGTAGCGGTAAAAGTACCCTGATGGCGATCCTGCGGGGGCTCTACCCGCCCGGGCCGGGCCTGCAGCTATCGGTAGACGGACAGCCGGTATCGGATATTGGCTATGTTGCCAATCGGGTGACCCTCTTCCCACAGGAACCGGAGATCTTTGAAAATACCATTGGGTACAACATCACTTTGGGCCTGCCTTTCAGCCCGGAGGAAGTCCAGAAGGTATGCCGGGTAGCTCATTTCGATGGAGTGGTCGAGCAATTGCCCCAGGGCCTGCAGTCCAGCATAAAGGAAAAAGGCGTCAACCTTTCCGGTGGCCAGAAGCAAAGGCTGGCCCTGGCGCGGGGCATTCTGGCTGCCCGCGATAGTGACATCATCCTGATGGATGAGCCCACCAGCAGTGTAGACCCCAAAACGGAGGTGGAGATCTACCAGCGCCTGTTCAAAGAGTTTCAGGGTAAGGCGATGGTTTCCTCTCTACACCGTCTGCACCTGCTCAACCAGTTCGACTATATATACATTCTGGACCAGGGTAGGGTAGTGGATGAAGGCTCCTTTGAGGCCCTGCGCGCCAACAGCCCCGCTTTTCAGGCGTTGTGGCGCCACCAGGAAGAGAGTGTGGCGGGATGACGGGCGGACGGCCAGTGCTTGGCTTTGGACGATCTAAAGTGGGAAGCTTGCCCGGAAGCGGTACAAAGACGGGTGGGAAGGGGGAAAGCGGAAGGTGGAAGTTGGCAAGCTTCCGCCTTCCGCTTTCCCATTTTAAAGGAGTCTCTGAATATTTTCTGGCCATCATCCTCGAACAAGTTTGTCTTCTTTTTCCGTCGATCCCCGGCGCTGGCTTATGGAAATTGGACAGATTGGGTATATTTACACTATGGCTACAGAAAATAGAGATATGATCTTTGTCTATTCTCCCTTACAAAAGTAACCCATCAAATGCATCAAAACGAAAAACAAGGTTTACCCGGAGACCCCAGCCTGCCCAGCTCAGACGAAGTGTTACATGGGCTGATGGAATTAGGAAAGGGGAGTTCAAAATACACCGTGGAGGATTTTTTTCGTACTCCTGAAAAGGTGGCCTTTCAGCTTTCCCCAGGGGGGGCGTATCTGGCCTATCTGGGCCCTTACGAACGGCGACAGAACATCTTTGTACAAAAAATAGGAGAGGACAAAGCCGTTCGCATCACTCAGGAAACGGGGCGGGACATCGGCGGTTATTTCTGGTCGAGTGACAAACGCCTGGTTTATGTCAAAGATAGTGGCGGGGATGAGAATTTTCAGCTATTTGCAGTCGACCGCGATGGTTCTCACGCCAGAGACCTCACTCCCTTTGAAGGGGTGAAGATCCAGTTGATCGACGACCTGGAGGACAATGAAGACGAGCTCATTATTGGGATGAATAAGAATAACCCCATGCTTTTTGAGCCCTACCGGATCAACATCCGGACCGGAGCCTATACCCAAATAGCTGAAAACAACAATCCAGCCGAGCCCATTACCAGCTGGATGACCGACCACGACGGCAAATTGCGTATAGCTATAAAAACCATTGCTGGCGTAGAACACAGCCTGCTGTACCGGGCCAGCGAAGAGGAGCGCTTTCGGGTGGTTATCACCACGAACTTCAAGGAAAGCATCGAGCCCATTTTCTTTGATTTCGATAATGGCAGCATCGTTTATGCCGTTTCCAACATTGGCCGGGACCGGGGGGAGATCGTCAAGTTTGATATGGATACCGGCCAGGAAACCGGCGAAGCAGTTTTTGCTCACCCTGAAGTGGATGCCGGCAGCCTGATCCACTCCCGTAAACGAAAAGTGGTTACCGGGGCTGTTTATACTACCTGGAAACGGGAGATCAAATTTTTTGATGAAGAGCGCAAGAAGATGCAGGTGTACCTGGAGCAGGAACTGCCGGGCTATGAGGTAGTGGTCACCAATTCAAACAAGAACGAGGACAAATTTATCGTGCGCACCTTCAGTGATCGTTCGCTTGGCGCTTATTATTATTACGATCATTCGAAAGTCCGGTTGGAGAAGGTCATTGAAGTAAGCCCCTGGCTGGATGAGGAGGAAATGTCTCCCATGAAGCCGGTGCATTATACCTCCCGCGACGGGCTGACGATCCATGGTTACCTGACCTTGCCCAAGGGAAAGGCGCCCCGCAGCCTCCCGGTGGTGGTTAACCCTCATGGCGGGCCCTGGGTGCGGGACAGTTGGGGTTACAACCCCGAAGTCCAGTTGTTGGCCAGCCACGGTTATGCAGTGCTGCAGGTCAACTATCGCGGTAGTACCGGCTATGGCCGGGCCTTTTGGCAGAGGGGTTTCAAACAATGGGGCCATACCATGCAGAACGATATAACCGATGGCGTGAAATGGCTCATCGGGGAAGGGATTGCCGATTCGAAGCGGGTGGCCATTTATGGCGCTAGTTATGGTGGATACGCTACCCTGGCGGGCATCACCTTTACCCCGGAGCTTTTTGCCTGCGGGGTAGACTACGTAGGGGTTTCCAACCTGTTCACCTTTATGGAGACCATTCCGCCCTACTGGAAGCCCTACCTGGAGATGCTCTACGAAATGGTAGGCCACCCGGAGGAAGATAAAGCCCTGATGGAAGCCGGTTCCCCCGTTTTTCACATGGGCCGGATACAGGCGCCCTTGTTTGTCGTTCAGGGCGCCAACGACCCCCGCGTCAATATCGATGAGTCCGACCAGATCGTTCGCTCCCTACGCAGCCGGGGCATCGATGTGCCCTATATGGTGAAATACAACGAAGGGCACGGTTTTTCCAATGAGGAAAACCGGTTTGAGTTCTATAAGGCCATGCTTGGGTTTCTGGAAAAGCATATGAAGTAGACTTTAGAGTGTGTTCAAGTTTCATCTCCAAAAACGAAATTTGAACACACTCTTATTCCAAATAATTTTGGAAAAATATGAAAAAGCCCCTCCCGCCCATTTTCTGGCCCGGGCTGTTGGCCCTGGTACTGGTGAAATTAGCGCTCCACCTGTATACCAACACTCTTTGGGGTTTCCACCGCGATGAATTTCTCTATCTGTCATTAGGCCATCACCTGGATTGGGGGTACTGGTCCAACCCGCCGCTCATTGGTTGGGTGAGCGCTTTGCTGCAGGCAACGCTGGGCGAAAGCCTGTTTGCCATCCGGTTGTTTCCCATGCTGGTAAGCTGTGGCCTGCTGGCATTGGTAGTACTGATGGCCCGCGAACTGGGCGCCGGCCGGTACGGGCAGTTTCTCGCTGGGGCCGCCATGTTGCTGACGCCAGCTAACCTGCGGCCGGGTATGCTCTTCCAGCCGGTAATGCCGGATATTTTCTTCTGGGCCCTGCTGGCTTATCTGGTTGTCCGGTACATCAATACGGAGCAACAGCGCTACATCCTGTTCTTCGGCCTGGTGTTTGGGCTCAGTTTCCTGAATAAATACTCAACCGGGTTTGCCCTTATCGGAATGGCCGCCGCTCTGTTGCTCAGCCCTTACCGGCGGATGCTTTGGAGCCGGCCGGCGGCGTTGGCGGCGCTGGCAGCCCTGGTGCTGATCTTACCCAACCTCATCTGGCAGTATCAGTATGGTTTTCCGGTGGTGGCCCATATGCAGGAACTGGCGGAAAACCAATTGGTGAATGTTCAGGTTAAAGATTTTTTCACCTCCCAATTGTTCATGAACCTGCCCGTGACCATGGTATGGGTGGCGGGCGTGATCTGGCTTTTTCAGCCGGAGAACCGGCGCTACCGGGTGCTGGGATGGTATTTTTTGCTGGTATTTGCGTTGCTGCTTTTTCTTCGGGGCAAACCTTATTATACGCTGGGCTTATATCCGCCGCTCATCGCTGCGGGTGCAGTTTGGTGGGAAAATACCCTGCGCCGGGTTTGGCTGCGGATAGCCCTTCCGCTGGCCATATTCCTGCTGCTCCTTCCGGCACTGCCATTGGGCTTGCCGGTACTGCCTTTGCCACAAATGCTTCAGTATTGCACGTTCCTGATCGAAAAAATCGGCTTCGACGGGCCAATGCGCTGGGAAGACGGCCGGATACATCCCTTGCCACAAGATTACTCCGACATGTTAGGTTGGGAAGAACTGGGCGAACTGGCGGTTAAAGCCTGCCGGGCGGCCGAAGGCGAATCCATTTTCCTTTACGCTGAAAATTACGGCGAGGCGGGTGCTGTCGATCATTATGGAAAAGGGAAGGGCATACCGCCGGTTGTCAGCTTCAGCGATTCCTACCGGCTTTGGCTGCCCGAGGCCACTTCCGCAACGACACTGGTCTATATCAACGATGATTTGGGCGAAGACATCGCCCGGCTGTTTGAGGATATCCAACTCATCGGCGCCATTACCAACCCTCATGCCCGGGAGCAGGGCACTTCGGTTTTTCTCTGCCGGCAGCCAAGGCGGCCATTTGGGCTGTTCTGGAAAGAAAGAGTAGCAGAGGTGAGAGGAGAATAAAAAAGCCGGCAAATCCATCTCTGAAATGCCGACTCAATAATTTTCTACCAACCGTTTCGGGTTGGTAGGATTCCCCTTATTAGTTATTATTAAGTAGGTTTACGGTAGGGAAGGCAAATTGTTGCGCGAAGAAACAAAAAAAGGGAAAACACCCTGTCTGAAGTGTAAGCCTTCGCAACAGGCAATTTTTATAGCTGGACAACAGCACAAGCAGGACAGATACGGTATGCCGGCCATCACCTTCGACGCCAAACTACGGGATGACGAAATGAAACTGCGGGAAGATGGCGTACAGTGCGCTGTAGAGATGCTGGAAGCCGCCGGTTGTAAAGACATCATCTTTTATAACGACGCCACCGCCCCCGGCGCCTACATACACGAGATGGGCAGAAATCCCCAAACCAACGTGCTCAACCGTTGGAACCAACTGCACGAAGTGCCTAATGTGTTTGTAACAGATGGCGCCTGTGTGGCCAGTTCGGGCACGCAGAATCCGAGCATTACCTACATGGCACTTACGGCTAGGGCGGTGGATTATGCGCACAGGCAGGTGGAGGATGGGGTGCCGTAAGGATTCGGCAGGATTATTTCATCTTCTTCTGAGCGGCATTAAAATAGCAATTGGGCGTACATTTTACCCTCTCGTACCGATACCCGGCCGTAATCATCGCCGCGATGAACGCTCCATTGCTGACCGCTTCACCAAGGTAGGCTTCAATTATTTTCTTCAGGGCATGGGAAGTGATATTCCGGTTTAACTCTTCCGTGGGCTCAAAGCTCGTGGTTATGGCCTCCAGGCATCGTCCGATCGCTTCCTCATTGATGTGCTTTCCTGTGGCTAATTCATCAGCAAAACCGAATGGGAAGAGGTTGACGGGGATGGTATATTTTTCTTTTTTCATGCTGTGATTATTTCCGTAGTACTTGTTTACGGATCAGCAAAGGATAAGTTCAATCTGAATTCAAGGATTCACCGGGCTTCTATTGCCAACCGGTTTCCTGAGCAGAGCAGGATCGGTTCCCTTGTTGCGCGGGCAATCTTTTCCAGCGGGATGGCCTGCTGCTATCGTTCTTGGGGATGTAACACAGATACATGAGCTTGGGGCATAAAAAAAGAGTACAACTTTTGGTTATACTCTTTGATCTTAATGTTCGTGGGCGCAGAAGGATTCGAACTCTAATAAATGGCAGCTTGTGGCAACACTTCAAAACCCCTATTTTCAGGGCATTACAAAAATCAATCTGTTACCACTTGCCACAATTAACGCCCTACGGTGAATAAAAAATAGCCTAAAAACAAGCCTATTATTTGTTTTTGGTTTATTTTGCAGAAAAAATAAAGCGATATGCCAAAGGTATTAGGCGAACCTGCCCCCCGTTTCAACCTTCAGTTTGCGAACCAGCCAGAAAGCCCTATAGCTATGTTTTTCCGCTACAGCTACCAGGGCAAAAAGCATCTATTGAAATACAGCCCAGGGGAAAAGATAGCTACCAAGCTTTGGGACAGCAAAAACCAGTTTCCAGCCAAAAACCCGGCTACCAGCCTATTGATAGGCAGGCTTTCCAAGCTGGAAGCTTTAACCCTTTCCATTTACCGGGAAACAGGGGGCAACATTACCCCCCAGGACTTCAGGCAGGAATTGAACCACCGTTTCCTGGGCCACCCCAGGCCCGAAGAAGAAAAACCTTACCTGCCTTCCTTTCTTCAGTTTGTCGCCACGTTTGTAGAAGCCCAGCAGGCCCGTAAGGACTTAGCCCAGGGGACAGTAAATGTTTTCCGAACCTGGCAGCACCACCTGGAAGCCTTCAGCCAGGAAACGGGCCGGGAACTGACGTTTGAAGGGATAAATGAAAGCTTCCGGCAGGCTTTTATTACTTGGTGTTTCGATGAAAAGAACCATTCACAAAACCACGTTGCAAAGGGCTTGCGAATTATTGCCCAGTTCATGGCAGCAGCCCAGGAAGCAGGGCTAACAGACAACATTTTTACCCGGAAGAAAGGCTGGGGGGTAAAAAAGCTTCCCACCCCTACGGTTGCCCTAAGTGAAGAACAGCTACAGGCTATTTTCGAACTTGACTTAAAACAATTTCAGCCCGGCTACCAGAAGGCCCGGCAGTTGTTCCTAATTGGCTGTTATACTGGGCTTCGGCATTCCGACTACAGCCGAATTAGCCGGGGCCACATTACCGAAGAACAGGGGCAAAAGCTGGTTAGCATAATGGCCCAGAAGACAAAGAAAATGGTAAATATCCCCCTTCACCCCAACCTGGAAGCCGTCCTGGGGGAATGTAATTACCAGGCCCCTAACCTTTCCCAGCAGAAGTTCAACAAATTCATAAAGGAAGTAGCCCGGCTGGCAGGCATTACCGAACAACGGGCCGTTTACACTTCAACCGGGGGTGAAGTGGTAGAACAGTTCACACCGAAGTACGAACTAATTTCCAGCCATACAGCCCGAAGGACATTTGCAACCGTTGCCCTGATAAACGGCTGGCCTAGCCCCCTTATTCGGGCCATTACAGGCCATGCAACGGAAGCCCAGCTAAACAGTTATATCGACCTAGAAGCATACCTGGCCAGCCAGAAGGTTAGCCAGTTCTACAGGAAAGAAAATGAACGCAATTTGAAGGCAATTTGAAGGCAATCTAAAAAGACCATTCATTGATGAACCAAAAAATAAAAAACTTTATCGAGTGGATCGGAGAAAGCGAGGTGAGAATAGCCTTATTTGCTCTCCTAGTGACTAGTATTGTCCTTTTCCTTATCACTCTTTTATTTGATCCATCCATCACCTTTCCTTGGCCTCTAAACCTGGGTTTATATAATAAGCCGGATTTCTGGGAAAATATACTCGTTGAAAGCCACGGGATGCTTCTTGATTTATTCATAATAGGAGTCTTTATTTTCTGGTTGCAAAGAAGGTCAGCAGATGGTAGAGAAAAAAAACTTCGAATAAAAAGGTATGAGGAGCAGTTAGAGGACTACCGGGGCTGGACAGAAAACGAGGCAGCCTATAGAGTAGCTGGGGTAATTAGGAGGCTGGAGGATGAGGGGGTAGAGGGTATAAAATTTGATAGGCTACATTTAGGGAAATGCCCTATAGAAATAGTAAAGAAAGCAGTCAAGGTGAACACTCATATTATGTTACAAGGGGCTGACCTGGCGCATGCCAACCTACAGGAGGCTAACCTGTGGGGGGCCTACTTACAGGAGGCTGACCTGGTGCAAGCAAAACTACAGGGAGCTTTCCTGGCGAATGCAAAACTACAGAAGGCTAACCTGTTGTTTGTCAACCTACACGGGGCTAACCTGAAGTATGCCAACCTACAGAAGGCTAAGTTGGTGGGGACCAACCTACAGGAGGCTAACCTGGGGTATGCCAACCTACAGGAGGCTAAGTTGGCGGGGGCCAACCTACAGGAGGCTAACCTGGACAACGCCAACTTACACGGGGCTAACCTGAAGGACGCCAACTTACACGGGGCTAACCTGGAGAACGCCAACCTTCAGGAGGCTATAGTAGATAAAGTAAGCTGGATAGAAAAACTTAAAGAGTGGAACGTAATAGGAGCTGAATATATAAAGACAAGGTACTATGTAGATGAGGCTTCTCAAGTGAGGAGTACTCATCACAGCATAACCATATATAGTACAAAAGAGGATAAGGAAGAGATAATATATAGATATAGTTACTTAATAAAGGAAAAACCAAAAGAGGAAAATAACAATGCACGGGGGAAATGTAAAGCAATAGCTGTGTCTACAGGGAAACGATGTGAAAACTACATAAAAAAAGGCTTTGACCGATGCCACCAACACTTAAAACAGCATGAGCAATAATAAACGCAAATAGACACTAGATAACTCTCCTACTTCCTTAAACATTGAATTACAGAAGACAAACGATACCTGAATGACTGATTAAAACGACTTGTAACGACTGACGAAAAAAGAAACCCGCCCTGCCAGCTTAGACGGCAACAACAGGACGGGAATTGTCAAAAAACAATTTTGGTAAAATTATGAAAAGTTCATCGAACTTCATCAACCCGCATTTTGATTTGATTCGCTTGTCTATTCAGGAAAACATAGGCAAGTTTGTAGTCGCCCTTCTTATTCTTACTTACCTGGCCACTGGCTTTATCATCGGCATTGCGCTACAAAAGGGCCTTACCCCCTTTGGGCCTGTTATCTCTTGGATAGCTGGCATGGGCCTGGCAGTAATCGGCCAAATGATCCGGGGAAGCCTCGTTTACTTTGGCCAGGCCAACCCCTACCGTTTGGGCAATAATGCCCATTGGATGGGAACGGCCGCAGCATTAGCCCTTACTATTTATGCCTGTTACGAAGTGATTAGCCTTTTAAGCGAACAGGGCATAAGCCAGGCCGTTCAGGTTTCAGCCGTTGGCTTTATAATTGCTGGCTTCTTTGTAGAAGTGTTCTTCCTGAAGGAACTGGTAAAGATTAACCAGTCTATTTTGGTGAACAGCCCTGCCCTTTACGAACAAGCTTTAAACAACGAAAGGCGACTGGCTGAAATCAAAATTAAGATGACAGAAGCCAGTATTGCACTGATGCACGCTCGTCGCCAAAGGATGGGCCAAGCCCTAAACAATACCGAACCCCAGGAAGCCCCCCCTACCCTTCCCGACGGGCAGCCGCCCCAGGCATTACCCGAACCGGAAGAATCAAAAAACAGCAGTAGGGTACTGTCCGGCAAAGTCCTAAACACAGTTGGGGAAGCTTACAATTTGGATAACGAACAAATGGACATCTTCCGGCAGGCAGTAGATGAAGGATTAAACGACGAAAGTTTAATCCGCCTTATTGAAGGTTTTTCTGCCAAGAACAGAATGGAAGACAAAAGGAAGAAGAACGGCATTATCACTGATATAAAGGACTTCGACTTAGCCCAGCTATTCGGCAACAAAGGAAACGGCACGGGCCTGGGAAAGTAACAAGGGCCGGGGCTGAAGAAGAACCAATCTCGGCCCCACCCCCAGCCGGGGGCAAAGGCCCTGACGGCTACCCCCTACCCAATGCATTTACGCGCACGCGCAACGCAATGCGTAGTAACGCAATGAGTGTAACCGGAAAGCCGAAGGGCAAAACGAAAGGTTGCGCCCATTGCGGGGGCAACTTCGAAGCCCGTACCACCTGGCACAAATACTGCTCAGAAGATTGCAAAATTGCAGCCTGGGAAGCCCGCACAGGAAAGGTATTCCGGAAAGGGAAACGGAAGAAAGGCTAATAAACCTAATGCCGGGCTTTCGGGCCTGGCCCTTAAAATCAGTGACATGAAACCAAAAAGCAGATATATAATGCCTGGCGACTACTGCCGGGCCATGAACTTACAACTAAGCCGGGGCGAAGTGATAACCCTGCTAAATGCTCTTATCGAAGATATTAAAGCTTATGAACGCAAGGGCGAAGCTTACTTAAACCTGAATACCCTGGCTGAAAAGCTGGAATGTTTCCTAACCGAAAAACCGGCAAAGCCATGAACTGGACAGCAAAGGAAGTGATAGCCCTAACAGCCTTTTACCGGCAGTATGCGAACAGCCCTTGGAAGGACTGCCCAGGATGCGGCATTGCCTTTCAAGGCACTGGCCACCAATGCAGCGATTGCACCGAATATGAAGAAGAACAGCGGGCCGAAGCCGAAAGGCTGACCAGCCTGGAAGAAGAACGGCAACGGCTGCAAAGGGAACTACTTCAGTTCGGCCACCGGCTGGCCTATACAGTGCTAAGGATGAAGAAGAAACGACTGGAAGCAATAGGCGAACTATTGAACCACAGCTAAGAACCAGGGCAGGGGGCCGGGGCAAATCCGGCAGCCCTGCCCATAACTTCGAAACATGAAAAAACAAACTGATGGGCCGTTCATAAGGATAGATGGTGAAGATGTTTTGATGTACCCCTTCGATACAGAACCTATTGATGGGTATAAACCTCATCCTAATTTTCCTAATTGTTGCCCCTTCCATAAAAGTGTACTGGAAAATGCTGAAAACTGGTTCAAACGATTTCCTGATTGTTGCGACATGCACAAACGGATAAAGCGAAAGAAGTGGTTCAGGAGAGAACTATATGAAGGTGTGCCTCGCAAAATTGTGAACCAGATTTCATTCACCGAATATCATATTTTCAAGCGTATTGATAGCCAGAATTGGTTTGACGATATTACCAACTACATTGAATACAATATTCAAAGTTTTGGAAGTCCACCTGTTGGTACTGATAGATATTTGGCCGGTATCAAAGATTACATTACAATTGGGAAAACCGAGACTTTTGAATTGCCTAAAGAAAAGAGAAAAAAATTACTTGAATACCTTGAAGGGTTAAAAAACCGGGAAAAAGAAGGGGTTACTGATTTAAACATTCTACATGCTACTTACCAGAAGTGGGTGAAGGCAATTCCCGATCTGTTTTTTTTCAGTGAATTGAAGGAAAGAACAAAGGGGAAATTCCCAATTAATATGGTGATTTACGATCAGGAGTATAACCCATATACCGGAATGGCCAAGGCCAGAGTTCGAACCCAGCCAGAGTTCATCAAGTTTTTGACCGACTTAACAAGGCAACTATTGAATAATGTTAACACTGTTGCTTTAGTTAAGCAAGGTTTAATTTCGGATGTACATGCTCATACCCTCGAAGTGATGAATGAAAACCACCGAATTAAGCAAACCAGTTTGGTGGGGGAATACTCTAAGGGAGAAACAAAATATGTCAAGATTATAAAGAAGTGGCTGGCCAATGAAAAGAAGTACTTCAAAGATATTATACCTCTCTTAACCGCACTTTCCCCTGGCAAAGGCAAGCCGAAAGCCGGAGATGTATCTCAGAAAGTGACCTTTGAACAACTATTTCCATATAGTCCAGATAGGGCAACCATCTTAGCAACACTTGAAAAGCCATTGCCGGATGAAAGCCTAGCCCTGGAAGATGGAAAGTGGGTTTACTCTGGGAAGTCCGAGCGTGCTTTAATAGTTGCCCTGGCAGATGCAATAAAACAACGGGCCAAGGAAGGGAACATCAGCCTAAAGAAAGGCATTTCTGCCAATTCAATAGCTGAAGCCCTGGCTTCCCATTTGGGGGTAGAAGATTGGCCTTCAAGAGCCTACCGGGCAAGATACCAGAATGGGATAAGAAATGATGGGCCAGCCTTCGACTACCAGGAATTTAAACGACATTTCTTAGCTATTCTATAAACTTTTTTTTGGCGTTTTTGGCGTTTGCCAATAAGTCCAAAATACCACCTGTTCACATCTGCTAAATTGCTGAAAAAATAATTCAGCAATGACCGAAGTAGTAGTTACCACCTTAACCAGGCAAGACTTAGAAGCCTTGGTGATTGATTGTATGAAAGTAGTTATCAAGAACCACCAGCCAGCAGGGGAAGAAGCCCCCAGCCCTGGCCCTGGGGAACCTGAATTTTTAACCAAACGGCAGGCCGCCCGGAAGCTGGGCTGTTCTACCAGCACAATAGACAACGCAGCCAGGGCCGGAAAACTTACCCGGCATTACCTGGGGAAAACTGTTCGTTTCCGGCTGGAAGAAGTCCTGGCACTGGCAAAGCCTGCCGAAAATTGAAATAAGCGATGGTAGAAATAAATAATGGCCACGCCGGAAGCATGGCCAATTTGAACGGAAAAGGAATGCACCACGAAGATAAGGCTTTTAACTTTACGATTCCAGAAGGGACCAGCCTAAACGATACAGAAGAAGCCCCAGGCTTCCCCCAGGAAGTTTACAACAGCCTTCCCAAACTACTAAGGCAGGCTTGCCTGGAAGTCCTGAAAGAAGAAGCGGAAAGGGAAGCTTTCCTGGTAGGGGCTTTAGGCGTTGTTTCCGGCATTCTGCCCAACATTCAAGGATTTTACGATCAAGATTTTACCGGGCCGAACCTTTACGTTTACATCCTGGCTACCTACGGGACAGGCAAAGGATTCTTAAAATTTGCTAAGGAACTGGCCAAGCCGATCCACCAGCAGAAACGAGAGCGTGCAGCCCAGGCCCTGGAAGAATACCAGATTGAACTGGAAGAAAGCAAAAACGGCAAAGGGCAGGCCCCGCCACCTAGGCCGGGAAACTTTATGCTTTTCCTTCCTGCCAATAACTCAAAAACAGGCCTGCTTCAGTTGCTGCATGAAAACCTGGGCAAAGGCATTCTGTTTGAGACAGAAACGGACACCTTAGCCGATGCCTTGGCTACTGACTACGGCAATTTTTCCGACCTGCTAAGAAAAGCTTTTCACGGGGAAACCACCACCTTTTACCGAAGGACAGAACAGGAATACAGGGAAATTGAAAAGCCTGCTTTTTCCGTTGTGCTTTCTTCCACCTTTGACCAATTAATCAAACTTATCCCCACCATTCAGAACGGCCTTTATTCCCGCTTCCTATTCTACCAGCTACAGGGCAGCCGGGAATTTAGAAACGTGTTCAACCGGGAAAAGGAAGTTTACCCTGAATACTTCGCCAAGCTGGGGCAGGAATTTCTGAAAATTCACGACGAACTGGAAGCATTGCCCGAACCTTTGCAATTCCGGCTACAGCCCCACCAGGAAGCACAATTTGTTACTCTTTTCGATGAATGGAAACACGAACTAGGGGAAATTACCGGGGCAGACTTAGACGGGATGGTTAACCGGCTGGGGCTTATCACTTTCCGAATAGCCATGCAATTTACAGCCCTTAGGGCTTTTGAAAATGGCAGCCTGGAAGATACACTTGTATGCGATGAAATAGATTTTCAGAACGCCCTTCGGATAGTTGCCACCCTTCGGAAAAACGCTATTGACATTTACTACAAGCTGCCCAGGCCCAAGGCGAACAAAGAAGCTTCTGAACTGGAAAAGGAATTTATGGGAAAGGCCGAACAAGTGGCCCTTTGCCGGCAAATGAAAACCCAGGGGCTAACCTATGCCGAAATAGCGGAAGCCGTCCTGAATGACCCGAAGAAAAAGTCCAAAGTTTTCTACTGGCTAAATAAACAGTAGTTCAAACGTTCAATTTTTTGAACAAGTTAGTAAAGCACTGAAAGACAAAACGTTAAGGCTAAAAAACAGCCGTTCAAACCGTTCAAAAAATTGAACGCCAAAGATAAAGCTGCCCACTTGCAATAAGTAGGCAGCCTTAAAAATCAATAATTAATCATTTTTTTAAAAATCAAAAACTATGACAAATTTAAACTTTGCAATTATTGCCGAAGAAAAACCCCGAACGTTCATTTCTACATTCAACGGGCAATTTGAGATTAAAGTTGACGAAGGTACACCTGGGGCCAAAAGCCGGGAAACAAAAAGCGGGAAAACTACCTGGTTCATTCCCGCCAAAATCATTAATGGTTTCATTACTGACATTGACAAGTACGAAGGGAAGGACTGGGCCAGCTTTCGAATATTTCTAACCATAAAGGAACAGGACTACCTTTTCACCCTTCCCTGGGGTGGAAGCCTAGCCAGGGCATTCTTTTACCGAATGGAAGGCCTAGATTATTCCCAACCCGTAACGTTCAAAATGTGGACGCCTGAACCAGAAAGCAAGTACTGGTAATAAAGCAGTTTGGCAGCTCTATAAAAAGCAAATACACTAAGGAAAACCCGAACGGGAAGCCCGACTGGGAAAAGCTGGAAAAGAAGGACGGCACAATAATTTGGGACAATACGGCTGAACTGGAATTTTTTGAAGGGATAATCAATAACCGATTGCGCCCCGAACTTAATTCAGCCACAGCCGCCCTTCTTCGGGACGATGACCCCGACACAATAAAGGCAGGCCAGGAAGCAAGCCAGCCGGAACAAGTAAAGGAAGTGTTCGACTTTTTGGCTGGAATAGACGACTAAGCCCGTTCAAAAAATTGAACGCTTTGAACGGGGATAAGTTACTGTTTTTCAAATAGTTAAAGCCCCGTTCAAAAAATTGAACGTTTGAACAGCCCTTTTTTGAACAGAAGCTTTTGAACAATGAACGTCTTAAATGTAGAAATAAGCAGTTACGCCAATTACCGGTCAACTAAGCCAGTACCTGTTAACCTGGTCAAATGGCTAAGGTTTAGCCGATACGCTAAAGAAGTGGCAGCTATCCGGGCTACTGAAAACAAAAAGGAACGGGACAAACTAAAGGCAGGGCTTCCAGCCATTACCCCATCCGGGCTATTCAGCCAAAGGGAAGAAAGTGGCCTTGTAAAACATTCCGGCCTTATTCAGATTGATATTGATGGCCAGGATAATAGGCACATTGCCAATTTTCTGGAAGTGAAGGAACAACTGAAGAAACTGCCTGAAGTAGCCTACCTGGGGCTTTCTGTTTCCGGCAGGGGCTTTTGGGGCCTCATTCCTTTAGCCTTCCCAGAAAAACACAAAGAACAGTTTGAAGCCCTTAGGGTTGACTTTGCAAAGTGGGGCCTGGTATTGGATGAAAAGCCAAAAAACGTTGCCAGCCTTCGGGGCTACAGTTACGATCCGGAAGCCTACTTTAACCCCCTGGCTAAACGCTATACAAAAGTATGGCAGCCGAAGCCGGAAGCCTACCTGGGGAAAAATAGCAATACACCCTTTGGGGATGAAGCCGAAAAAGTGGAAGCTTGCCTGGCTGCCATCGAAGCCGGAAGGGTAGATATTACCGGCAGTTATGAAAACTGGTTTGCCATCGGTTGCGCTCTGGCTGATGAATTTGGGGAAGGGGGCCGGGGCTACTTCCACCAGGCCAGCCAGCTTTACCCCAACTACAGCAGCACGAAAACAGACAAACAGTTTACCCATTGCCTGAAAAGCCGGGGGAAGGGCTATACCATAGGAACCTTCTACCAGTTATGCCGGGACTATGGGATAACATACAAGGAACGCTACCAGAAGCCCCCCAGGATGAAACAGAAGCACTACTGCCCAGCCGGGAACGCTACAGCGCAAACAGGAAGCCCTTCGATAGTGGTACAGAAAGCCGATATAAGCCCCCAGGATGAAGGCCAGGCCCTGGAAGGGATAACCAGCCCCCAGGGGGAAGAACTGCCCCCAGCAGGCCAGGAAGTGGCCCAGGATGAAAAGCGCCGGGCATTGTGGTTAAAGTGGGCAAAGTATTACATAGTGAAGGGCAGAATGGGAAAGGCTGCCCAGGCCCAAAAGGAAGCCCTGAAGTGGTCAATACTGGAAGGGATGCCAGCAGGGTAAAGGGTGGAAATAGGTATTTATTCCTATGGCTTCAACTCAATTACTTTTTGTTCGGCAGGAATAATTATCTCTTTTTCCAGGTTGGCTAAAAGTATGTCTTGGGATGGGTATTTGTAAACTTCCAATACCCAAGGATATGGCTTAAAAGATTCAAACATCCCGTATTCTTTTTGCTCCGCTAATATCAATGGCTTAACTGGCGTGGATGGGAAAAAAGGGACAATGCTGGTTAATTCCTGTGGGATGCTTTTTGCATCCGTAATATCGGCAATAACAAAGCGAGACAATCCCGCCAACGTTTTGATTGTTTCGGTTAGGTTTTGGTTGCTGGGTTTTTCAAAGTCAAAAAGGATAGGCAAATATCCTTTTGCTCTTAACATGTCTTTCAAGGAATCTAAAACTTTCTTCCTTTCTTCCGAGAACCGGCCAAGGATTAAAACAGCCTTGGAAGTAAGAGTGTCAATTACATTCCTGATTTTCTCGTTTTCTAGTAACAGGTAAATAAATTGGGCAACTTCGATTTCATCGACGGTAACTGCTGGTTTTCCATACGGTGTAATTATTAGGTTTCTTTGTTTTTCCGTGCTGCTCTTAATATCCCAAACGGAAATACCGTAAACTCTACAATCATTGAGGTTTGCACCTTGTACATTAGTTTGGATTAAAGAAGCTCCGCTAAGGTTGGCTCCGCTAAGGTTGGCTCCGCTAAGGTTGGCTTCGCTAAAGTTGGCTCCGATAAGGTTGGCTTCGATAAGGTCGGCCCTGCTAAGGTCGACTTTGCTAAGGTCGACTTTGCTAAGGTCGGCTCTACTAAGGTCGGCTCTGCTAAGGTCGGCCCTGCTAAGGTCGGCCCCGATAAGGTTAGCTCCGCTTAAGTTGGCTCCGCTTAGGATGGCTTCGCTTAGGATGGCACCGAAAAGAATGGCTTCGCTTAGGATGGCTACGCTAAGGTTGGCTTTGCTAAGGTTGGCTTTGCTAAGGTCGACTCTGCTAAGGTCGGCCCCGATAAGGTCGGCTCCGATAAGGTCGGCTCTGATAAGGATAGCTCTACGAAGGTTAGCAACGCGAAGGATGGCTTCGCGAAGAATGGCTTCGCTAAGGTTGGCTCCGTTAAAGTTGGCTCTGCTAAGGTTGGCTTCGCTAAGGTTGGCTCCGTTAAGGTTGGCTCTGCTAAGGTTGGCTTCGCTAAGGTTGGCTTTGCTAAGGTTGGCTTCGCTAAGGTTGGCTTTGCTAAGGTTGGCTCTGCTAAGGTTGGCT
>JAGQXQ010000249.1:8433-10289 GCA_020436535.1 Phaeodactylibacter sp. | reverse complement strand
TGTCGTTGTATTGCAAAATTGCAGCAACGTCCGTCTGGGTTTGGGCAAGGTCTGAACGGACCAATAAAGACGGGTGCAGAGAGAGGCTCCCGCCCAGGTCAAAATGGCCGCCGGCATTAAAGAAAAAGGTGCGTTTGAGCACAAGGCTGATAGCGTCCAGGTCAACGATAGGCTCCGACAAGTTGCGGGCGGCAAACCCTGCTTCAAAACGTTCGGAATAGTAGTAGATGCCCGCCCCGAAAGTAGCCGCTGAAGCATTGATCTGCGAGATAGGCAGCAGGCCGTCATTGTGAATGATGACAGAGGCATCGATATCATAATCCCCATCGGGGGTTCTCAATTTGGAACCATCCAGGGTGCGTTGCGCCAGGCCAGCGCTCAGGCCAATAGCCAGCAGGCCCCGCCGCCCCACCGGCAGCTGGTAGTTGTAGGAAACCGTCCCGGTAGTCCGGCGCTCTGCTCCCAGCTCGTCGTTCTCCAGGTTAATGCCGACACCGCTGCTTAAAATGTACAGAGGCATGTGAACATTAACGTTCTGCGTGATAGGATTGCCTTCCAGCCCGGCCCATTGCGCCCGGTAAACGCCCGTTGCGCTCAGGGAATTATCCAGCCCGGCGTAAGCGGGGTTCCAGTTGAGCTTGTTCATCATGAAAAGGCTGTACTGAGCAGGCTGCTGCCCGAACGCCAACGAAAAGCCCAAAATCAGGGCTAAAAAAGTAAAGAGCTGCTTCATATGGTTTGTGTTGTTATCTGCGCAAGCGCCTCCTCTACGGTTTTAACGGGCCGTTGACAGGCATATTCTTTGCACACATAAATATTTGTGTCGCCTCCCGCACCTTTTCCGGCAAGAAGCGGGAACTGATCATCGGCGGCGAGAGCGGCCATCAGCACCATATTCGGCAGGAAGGTGGCGTTGAGGGACCTGGCCTTAACTTCGGCATTTTGCCCGATGATCGCCACTTCCTGCATGGGATATACCCGATAAAGCAAAGCCCGCGCCCAGCGTGCAAAAGAAGAAGGATAGCGTTCCACCGAGCTCTTTAAGCTCCGCAGCATCTCCACAGATAAATTTGTGAAGTCATCCCGCCCCAGCAAAATGCCCAGGCGATGCAGGTTGTGAACCATCGTCGAATTGCCGGAGGGCATAGCTGAATCGTAAAGGTCCTTTCGGCGCAAAATGATATCCTGCTGCTGTGCCCCCGTAAAATAGAACAATTTGCTGTCCGGGTCAAGGAAATGCTCAATTAGGTAATCGGTATATTGCCCGGCCAGTTGCAATAAGGAGGTATCATAATTGATACTGTACAGCTCGATGAGGGCCTCGATCAGTAGTGCATAGTCTTCCAGGAAAGCATCGTACTGTGCGTTTCCTTCTTTATAGGTATGGTACAGGGCAAGGCCCTCTCCCATTTTGAATTTATCACTCAGAAAGCGAATGTTCCGCTCCGCCGTTTCCCGGTAGGCCGGGTCGCCCAAAGCGGCATAAGCCTTGCAGTAAGCGGTGGCCATCAGGGCATTCCAGCTGAGCAGGATCTTGTCGTCCAGGCCGGGGCGGACGCGTTTGGCGCGTTCGGTGAAGAGTCGGGCTTCGGCTTCGCTCAGCCCGCGTAGACCGGCTTCGCTCAGCCCGCCGCTCAGCCTTTGCTCTTCGGCAAAGGCGCTGAGTCGCTGTTTTCGGTTCAGGATGTTGACACCTTCCCAGTTGCCGCCTTCGCTGACTCCATAGTAAGCATTGAACAGCGGGGCATCTTCTCCCAGAACGGAGTCAATTTCCTGTTTTGTCCAAACGTAAAACTTGCCTTCCACGCCTTCCGAATCGGCGTCCAGGGCAGAATAGAAGCCTCCTTCCGGGCTGG
>JAGQXQ010000249.1:3118-8373 GCA_020436535.1 Phaeodactylibacter sp. | reverse complement strand
TTTAGTCGGTAGGCGTCGGCCAGCAACCCAACGAGCAAGGCATTGTCGTAGAGCATCTTTTCGAAATGGGGCGCCAGCCAGTCGCGCGTGGTGGAATAGCGGGCAAAGCCGCCGCCCAACTGGTCGTATATGCCGCCCATGATCATCTTTTCGAGGGAAAATGCTACGTGCTGGAATGCCTCGTTATCACCGGCCAGGAAGTGATAATCCAGCAGGTATCGTAGCGACATGGTTCCGGGAAATTTAGGGGCGCCGCCAAAACCGCCATGCTGGCGGTCGAAGTTTTGCTTTAGCGCATTATAAATGTTGGCGGCCAACTCGGGGGTAAACAGTTCCGCTACCGGTATGTGAAGGGCGTCCGTTTTCAGGAAAACGCTATCCGACTTACTAATCGCTTCAGTCAGCTGATTGGCCTGATCTTCCACCTCCTGGCGCTTGTTCTGAAAAGTCTCGGAAATGTACTGCAGGAGCTGAGGCCAGGAGGGCCGGTTGTGTGCCGGCCGCGGCGGATAGTAAGTGCCGGCGAAAAAGGGCCGCCCGTCGGGCGTCAGGAAACAGTTCAGCGGCCAGCCGCCGCTGCCGCTGATAGCCTGGCAGGCTTCCATGTATATCTGGTCTACGTCGGGGCGCTCCTCCCGGTCTACTTTTATATTGATGAAGTGTTCGTTCATGAGCGCGGCCACCTGCTCGTCTTCAAAGCTCTCCCGCTCCATCACGTGGCACCAGTGGCAGGTGCTGTAACCGATGCTGACCAGGATAGGCTTGTCCTCCGCTTTGGCGCGCTCAAAAGCCTCGGGCTTCCAGGCGTGCCAGTCGACCGGGTTGTGGGCGTGTTGCAGCAGGTAGGGGCTAGTCTCGTGTTGGAGTCGGTTCATTGGCTGGTTTTGGTTGTCGGTATTCGGTTGTTCGGTTGTTCGGTATTCGTCCGCTGTCTACCGTCCGCCGTTATTCAGTATTCGTCCTGCATTTAACTGATATCAAAAAGCCAGTAACGAACAACTACCAAGAATAACCTATAGACAAGCGATTCTGTTCAAAAAATGAATAAACATGCCAACAAGTAGGCGACGATTCATTACTTTCATGGGTATAATCATTCAGAGATGGCACGAAACAAGAAAAGAAAGAAACAGCCGCAACCAGCTAAACCGCTGAAACCGGCCAACTACATCCGAAAAGTGGCTCGAAAGCTTCCTATCGCCCATTGTAAGATCAATGAGGACTGGCAAGAAGGCATGGCTTCCATATTGATTGCACGGGAACGAAAGAGTGGCGAGCTGGTGATCGGTGCTTACCTCGTAGACATCTTTTGTCTGGGACTGAAAAGTACCTTTTCCAAATATGGCCTCCTTCCTCCTGAATTTGAGGAATTGGTAGAAATGTATTACGTCAACAGCGGGCAGACGGGTATCGACTGCGACCCCATGCTGGCTCAAAACATCATATACGGAGGCGTTGAGTATGCAGAGGACCTGGGATTTGAGCCTGATAAAGACTTCAACATCACCCAGTATCTGCTCGATGATGTGGCGAGTCTGGAATTTATCGATGTCGAATTTGGAAAAGATGGAAAGCCTTTTCTGATTACCGGCCCCTATGACAACCTGGAGTCCATTATGCGCAAGCTGGCGAAGAAAGGATTGGTACTGGGAAAAGATGTGGATTATATCGCTGGAGTCGAGTAATTGGCTTTCTCGCCATATCTTATATTGCCTCATATTCTTTGCTCATGCCTGTCCAGGCGTCTTACCGGGTTATTTCTACTACACAACCAATAATATTTTTTTTAAATATAGAATAACCAATTTTTCATTTATTATAGTACCTTTATCTGGAACTTAATTCAGAAGAACACCTATGCCTAGTTTTGTTGGCACCATACTTTGTTTATCTACAGATGAACACACTCTTATAGAGGCTTTCCGAGCTGAACCTGGCATTTCCATTCTTCCAATTTTCATGATTTCGACCTAAGAACTAAAGTGCTGATTCTGAGACATCAGCATCTTCGTACTGCACAATCATGCCCTTTATACAGGCCCTGACAAATAATGCAAGGGAGCAATGGCGCACCCTGTTATTCAAAGAGTATGGGCCATTTTGATGAAGGAAGCTCAGTGCTCACCATCCGAAACGGGCACGCCGCCAAAACAGTTGCGATTCATTACAATATATCTCGACATAAAATGCTGCAATGGGAAAAATAATTGGCAGAGGAGTACTTCTCCTTACAACCACACCTAACGGCCCGAAATTTAAATTCGGTTATCAACTGAGTTCAACCGGAATTCAGTTTTCAATTCCAGGCGGAGATCCTTCCCCGCAGACATTAAAGCAGGCTGTACGACAGCACTTTACAGATTCCACCTCCTCGGTTACGGGGCAAGGCCACCTCATCCTGAATGCGCTACCTGCTTCCCCCAATGATGCATTCTATGATGTGGCTTTCAGGGCCACCCGCATTGGAACCAGTGCTGAGTCCTTCTCCCTTCAGGTGAAAGAAAGCGGCTCTTTTGCACATGGTCCGCAGTCTCACTTTTCCAATCTGGACCTCACTTTTGAGTATAAAAAAAATGAGGGCCTTTCCATTGATTCGGGCGGAAAGGTAACCCTTCACCTCGGCGAGGGCGTTTTTAACGAGGAGGAGGCCATTACCCTGTCCCCCGAATGGAACGCGCAAAGCGAAACCCTGATCTTTTCAGCCGGCGGCGCCGAGATCCAAATGGATTCGATCGGAAAGCTCACTACAATTGTGGTCGAGGTCGGATCTGCTTATGACCGGTGGAGCCAGGTGCAGAGCTTATACACTTTTGACGGAGCCTTGTCCGACGGCCCGGGAACGGAAAAAGCAGCACATGACATTTCCGGCAAGGAGGCGCCCAGCCTCTATTTTAAAGGTGATAAAACATCAAACGTACCTCCCAACTACGGGGCCAGTTGGACAGAAAAGGGCATTGCGCTGGATGGAGGCCTTCTGGCCAGCCAGCATAAGGAACCTAATCCGGTCATCGATGCCATTCTGGAAACCGGAGATTTTTCGGTCGAGCTGTGGATGAAACCTGCCCACCCGGCCCTTTCGGAACAAGATACCTGGCTTTTTGCCTTCCAGGGCAAAAGAGAAGGGCAGGCCGGCAAAAACCCTTATAATTTTTTCCTCGGGCAAGGCCCGTGGCACACCGATGACGAAGGCCCCAGCACCCATTTGAATGCTAAATTCAATTTTCCCGAAACCGGCGTTCCCGACCTGAATGGCCGCCGGTGGGAGACTCCTTTAGCCAGCCCTGCCAATTCCCTGACAACCGAGTTGATGCATGTTGTTTACTCTTGCGACAAGGAGGGGCTGCAGCGCATTTTCATCAACGGGGTTGAATCCGCCCAAAGATACGATCCAGGATACGATAATAGGTGGGAAGGGGGGCTCCGCATAGCCGTTGGCGCCAATTTACCCGGCGGGCCCGGCAACATCAACCCCAGCATTCCCTGGAAAGGGGAAATCCACCAGCTGGCGATCTTCAACCGCGCCCTGACTCAGGAAGAAGTCCGCCTGCATTACCGCCCTGCCATGAAGATAACCGGGGATTTCAGTTTGGATCATATGATCCCTCCCCTGGAGAATGAGGTTTTCCCATTTCAATTGGCCCTCAGCGAAACAGCTGCTTCCCTGACGGCCAGCCAGGAGGTGGACCTCAATATCAAACCCCAGCTTGGGTTCCGGCACATCAATCTGGAATGCAATAAGGAAAGCCCGTCATGGAAATTTTCGGGCAGGTTCCAAACGCGGTTTTGGGAAGACCTTTTCGGCTTGGACGCCCGTATCACCGAGACGGACAACTTACTCGAACTCACCAGCCCTGTTGAGCCATCCCATCCAATACATATTCCAGGGCTGGGCACCGCAAAATACAAAGACATTTTGCTGCGTATCGGGGAGGAACAGGCCTGGGAACTTTCCTTTGGAGAGCACCAGGAGTATGGCCTGATCTCCATGGTGGTTGAAAATGCCATAGCCGATTATGGCCATTTCAGAATGGGGGCCCCTCATCTGGTGCTGGCCAACCCCATCCGCCTTGATGGAAAATGGCTGAATGAAGACATGGCTTTTGTTTCCGAGATGGTGGGGGCAAGCCCCGTATTGAAAGATAGCATTACCTTTTCCATCCCTTTCACCCTGGAACTTCCTCCTCAGATCGACCCGGAAACCGGCGATGCCTGGGGAGATCCCATTATTTTTACCGATGAGCCCATGACGATCTCCATAGATGTGGAATTGCACAAGGAGGGTTTTCTGGGCATCCTCAATGCCTCTTTCGACTACGAAGGCCAGCCCATGTCCCTTCCGGAACGCAGGATCTATGTAGCTCCGGCTTCAAAAATGGCCCTGCTCGGAGATATTCTGGAAGAGTTGAAAGCACAGGCGGATACCCTGTTTGCCGGGCTCCGGAAGCATCAGGAAGATTATTATATAGGTATGGGGGCGAGCCAACCGAATATTTTCTTCGGCGCTTCTGATACGGCTGCGGAAAACCTGACATCGCTTCTGCCGTTATTATTTGGCGCCCCTACTCAAATTACATCTGCCAATTCGATCTTCGATTTGAACGAAACGCTTACGGAATGTACCTTGTCTCTGAATATTGCAGGTAAAACACAGGACGAAATAAGGACAGATTATGACCAGTTTATTGGCCAGTTCACCTTAGGCGCCGGTGGTTTATCCTTGCTCAAACGACGCATTGCAGAGCGGCTCCCCATGGATTTCGATCAACTACTATACTACTATTACGGCTGGAATACCACTGATAACTACCTTGACCTGCAGGCCGGCATGCGGCTCAGAGTGGATCTGCAAAACTACCAATTTGTACAAGCATCCGACCCCACCGCTCAGCGAGGTTTTGCGGGCAGCGGCAGCTTCTACATTCCGGTCAACAGCTACACGCATAACGATGCCGGAAATTCCCAACTCTTAGGTTTTGGCCCCTTCCTCTCCCGCCTGCAAACCGAAAGTAGTATAGATATTGCCAATGAAGGCGCCGGTGGCGTATTGGACTTATTAAAAGCAGGTAATCGCAAAGCTTTTTACCGCATATTCTTTCCAAAAGAACCCTCTACCGGCCTGGGACCGGAGCGGGTGGTGACCATCATCGGCGCAAATACGGCACAGGAAATGGCAGCGGCCACCACCGGGTTCGACCCAGATGCCAATCTTGCCCCCAGCGCCGGAGTCAGTTTCTTCTTCCGGGGAAAAGCCATGA
>JAGQXQ010000249.1:0-2956 GCA_020436535.1 Phaeodactylibacter sp. | reverse complement strand
TACACGAGGGGGCCGGCAGTACGCCGGGCTATCGCTACATCAACCTGAATAGCAGTGAGGTGGCAGGCAATCGGGACGCATTGGATTTACCCTTGATTAAAGGAGACCGGATTTATTATTAGTTTTCCTTTTGCCCACTAAATCATTCATCTTATGTCAGATTCCACCTGGCCCTATTCAACAAGTACGCTTTCTCTTATCCGGGAAATACCGACGGCTTCTTTATCAGAGGGCTACACCCTGGCATGGTTTGGGACTGGTGATTTCACGAGCCTGCTGGAAAGCTGGCAAGAGGATGTAGGCGTATATCTTTTCCTTAAGGCGGAATGGGCGAGTATAGGCCAAAGCACCCTGGAGGGCCAACTTCGAGCTTACTTAAAAGAGCCGGCCCATCAATTAGTCCGCTTTCTTTGGATCGAAAACCCGGCTGCTAACCTAATTGAATGGAAAACCAATGCCATCGCCGTGGAGACAGTTGAGGCCGGCCGGCAAGTAAGCTCTCTGACGTATATAGGCCTGCGGAATTATGCTTTTTCTCTGGCTCGATATACGAGTGTCGCTTTGGACGACCCAGGCGCTCCCACCGGCTTTATTTTCACAAGACAATCCTCTAATGACGAAGGCTTTGAGCTAAGCGCAGGGTATGGAGCACACCGTTTTTACCAAATAAGCAATACGGTGAGCGTACCTATGCAAGGCGATTTTTCAGGCTGCCTGCAATTTGATTTTCACGTTGAAAAAGAAGGAAGTGCAAGCACTACCTTTGGTTATCCAAGCTTGGGGAAATTGGACGCCGGGATCCGCCTGTTTATGCGGGACCCTGATTTTCCGGAGTCGGGCAGTGACTATTACCTCAGTTCTCACCGTTATCCATTGTTTCAGGAAAGCAGTGCTATCGATGAGGGTTATGGATATTACAGAGATACGATCGGCTTCAAGGCCAGCCTCGACCCTCTTTATCCCTTAAATGCCGAGCGGGCCTATTTTGCCTTTGAACAACTAGAACTTACCGATGAGTTTATTGAAATCGGTTTTCCTTCTGGTTATATGACCAATTTGGGCTATGACGTTCACCTGCTCCCCCTCGCCGCAAGCAAATTGGTATTGGCTTTACGCCCTGCTACCTTAACGGTAAAGGAACAAACCGCCGCCCCATTTTATCTGGTTCCTTCCGGCCGGTTTTCGGTAAAAGTACCCATTTATCATGATCCAGCTACCTGGCCTGACCCAGATACCCTGGTAGTGGATCTAGCGGCGAAAGCGAACGTAATTTGCGGCGTTTCCGGCTTGGAGTACTTGAAAGTCTCGAGTGATTCTATTCTCATTTTCACCCCCGGCCAACCTGCTTATGCGCCGGCTTATGTCTCTGTCCAATCCTTGCTTCGGGATTTGACGACTATACTGGAATCTTATTCCGCTCGTACACTGCCGTCAGATACGACGGATTTGGATATGGAGATAGAGGAAAAATCAGTAGACAATACGGAGCCCGCGATGGACATCACTGACCCCGAGCGATTGGAAATTCTGGAAATTATCCGGCAAGATTATTTTCCTCCGGATTACACGTTTACCAGTGCGGCCATAGCAGAATATAGTAGCCTGGAAATTGTCGAAGAGCTGGTCGATTGGCTACAAAGTACTTTGCAGTCCGTCCCCCTATCCGATACCGCCGGAAAGAAAGCATTGGAGGCCTACCCTACCACGGCCTGGGCTTATGTTGAAGAACCGGGAGGGGCCGTTTATTATGCCCAACCGGACCAAGCCGTACTTTATCGGGCAGAAGATTCGAGCAAGGCATTTTTGGATTATATGGAAGTACCTTCCGTGGGCTTACCCATCAGTTTAGAAAATGACGAAACATCTGCATTAGAAAAAGCGACCGGGTATCCCACTCTGGCCTTTCCCCTGCTGCCTTACGGCAATGTCGATCCATACCGTTTGACGGATATGCTGCAACTGGAAATTTTACTGATCAATAATTATCGGCGAAACAGGATTCAGGAAATAAGTGCGGCGACCGGGCATGTTACCGGGTTGATTCAATCCGATACGGAAACGAACCAGATTGGGATTAGCCTCTCTTCTAATATCATCAGCGAAGATGCGGATACTACCGTGGATATTACCATAGGCACTATTACCGTAACCGACGATGATAACAACACTTACGCCCTGAGCAACCTCCAGCTGTCAGGCGCCGACGAAGCTTCATTTCAAATCGTCGATATAGCCGGTAACCCTACCCTCCAGCTTAAGGCCGGAGTATCCCTGGATCACCAGGCCAAGGATACCTTCAAAATCGTCATAACGGCCTTCCACCCCGATGATGGCAGCCTGAAATACGAGCAGGAATTCCCTATTCATAGGGCCTATAAAGGAACAACCCCTCAAGGGCTAATAGCTACCTATTCAACAGATTACAGAACGATATTAACACTACAATTGGCCAAAGACACCAAGGATCAATTGGTGCAATTTGTCAATATTCCGCACGGTTCTTCCCTGAAGGCATCCCTGCAGTCCAACCAATTATTTATGGTGATGACTGACCCTGGGGCCGTTGCCGCTTATTTTTCAACGGAGATCTTAAGTTCGATCCCTAATGCAGCCAATGCCATGGACATCCAGGATTGGATTTTTGAGCTGGGCTCCGGCCATTGGAATAAGAAAGGGACTATTTTCATCTTCAAATTTCACGACAAGCCGCTCCTGGATCTCGCTGCTCAGCCTGAACTCTGGTCATTGCCTGATGAGTATAATACCGATAAGGAGGAAACCAGCCAAATACTGGCCGAACTGCTCCGGGAAGCTGTTGAAACAGGTAAAAGCACGGATAAGAAAGAGCGCAGGAAATACGAACTGCTGGCAAGAGCAGCTACTCAAGCCAACTGGACCGGCATCCTCGCCTTAAATGTGGATGTGCCGCTGCGAAATCTACCCGATCAGCTTAAGG
>JAGQXQ010000248.1 GCA_020436535.1 Phaeodactylibacter sp. | reverse complement strand
TTGAATTTTGAACATACTCTAAAGTCGATAAGATGCCAATTCTTTGGTCCACGCAGTGCTACGAAAAACCCATTCCCCGTTCCCCCTTCCGAATGACCTTCTTCGCTTCCTTCCCTTTGACTACGCCCCCCTCATCATCCAGCCAGACAATGGCGCCGGTGGGGCAACGCTGAATGGGAACTTTGGTATTGTGGTTTTCCGAATAATTGACTACCGGTAAGTTTTTGATCATAGTGATGAGGTTGCCCGGTGCGTCCATGGCGCATTTGCCACAAGCCGTACAGCCAACCTGACATTCCTCCAGGATTTCATCGCCGGCCTCCAGGTTTTTGCAATTCACCCAAAGCCGGTGGCTTACAGGTTGGAGGGAGAACAAATCTTTAGGACAGGCTACGACACAGTCGCCGCAAGCCGTACATTTTTCTACATCGACTACCGGCAGCGAGAAGGGGTTCATGGTGATGGCGTCAAAATCACAGGCCACTTCGCAATCGCCGTGGCCCAGACAGCCCCAGAAACAACCTTTACCTCCTCCGGACACCAGGGACGCCGCCTGACAGCTTTGAACGCCCTTGTATTCAGCTCGATTGATGGCCACATTGATGCCGCCGGCACAAGCCAGGCGGGCCACTCTTTTTTCTTCACCTCCCAGGGAAACCCCGAGATAATCGGCAATTTTAACCCGTCCTTCATCCGTGCTCACTGTGCATTTTCCCGGTAAGGCATTTCCGGAAACCAGCGCTTCCGCAAACGGACGACATCCCGGGTAGCCGCATGCGCCGCAATTGGCGTGAGGCAGCATATCCTCGACAATATCGATGCGAGGATCTTCATAGACGTACAACTTTTTATTGGCCAGAATAAGCATCGCAGCCAAAATTAAAGTCAGCCCACCCAATGCGGCAAGTGCAATTAATATCGTCATATCAAGATCCTATATTTCCTTTATTAAAATTTATGGATCAACCCGGCGGGTTTGTTTCCGTCCGGCATATTTCCCACTTCCGATTTACTACGTCAGTCGCTTCGCTCTTGTCCGATTTCCGGCTTAGTAAATAACCTCCGCCCATTTATCGCCGACGATCAGCTCCGCCTTTCGGGTCTCCCATTTTATTCTGGATCCCAGGATGTTGGCAAAGGCTTTATCCAGTTTCTCTTTAACCTTACCATAACCCGCCACATACACACAGGTATTAGACAGTGACAACATCTCGAAAATTTCCTCCGCCCGTTCTTCTATGGCCGCATCTAATGCGATGGGGTCCGACCAGGTGGGGCGAGGGCTCAGGGCGTGGAAGGCTTTGAAGGTTGTTTCGTCGTAGTAGTTGGTCAGGTCGCCATCCTTGTCGTTCAGGTAAAGCAATTCCAGGCCACTGCGGGCTCCGTAAAACAACCGGATCTTACCTTTCCAGTCCTTTACGTTCTTATAGATATGCTTGATAAATGCCCGAAAGGGAGCAATGCCCGTCCCCATGCCGATCAGGATGAGGTTCGCATTTTTGTCTTCCGGCACCGCAAAAGGCAGGGCGAAGGGGCCGGTAATGGTTATTTCGTCTCCTGCTTTTCGGTCGCACAGGTAATTGGACGCGATGCCCGGATACTTCTCGCCGCTGAATTCATCCACGTAGAAACACCGCTTGACCAGCATAGTGATCAGAGCTTTGCCATCAGCCCTGGCGGGCAGGTCGGCAACGCTGTACAACCGGTGATGGAATTTCCGGCCAAATTCGCCATCGGTTTTCACCAATACGCCGAAGCTCTGGTCTACCTCACAATTGAATTCCGGTTGTTTAACTTCCAGCACTATTTCCCGAACCTCTTCGGTGTCAGGAGGGGTCAGGCGCTCTGTTTTTTTGACAATCGCCTGATACTTGTTTTCCGTATTATAGTCTGCTAAACTTGCCATATCTTTATACTTAGGTTTTAATGTATTTTATTATTCTGTTGCTATTGGCTTGCGCTTTCTCTCACAGGCGGTAGCACAGCCGCAATTCCCGCAGCTGGCCCTGTCCGCCAGTACATCCTCGTCGGATAAGTAATCTGAGAATGACTTCCTCCACAACGACTGGATGATGACCCAGGCGGCCATTAAAAAAATCATCCCGCCGATACCGATTAAGAAAGATCCGATCATGTCAATTTAATTTTTCATGGATGGCCGTCTTTGGAAGCCGGTTATAATTTTTGAATTATAATTTTTGACGTTTGATTTGTGATTTGCTCCCGGAGAGCACGCCTTTTGTGTAGCCTACCGTGAGTCAAATCAAACATCACAAATCAAACATCGAACATCGAACATCGAACATCCTAAATAATGCTAGCTCCCCAACCCCGCAAATCCCATAAACGAAAGCGACAAAATGCCGGCGACCAACAGGGTCAGCGCTGTACCTTTGACTATGCCGGGCACGTCCGCAAAATCGAGCTGCTCCCGAAGGCCCGCCATGAGCACCAGGGCAAGGGTGAATCCGGCGCCTGCTCCCAATGCGTACACCAAGCTTTCGATAAATCCATAACCCTTATTGGTCTGGAATAACGCTACGGCCAATATGGCGCAGTTGGTGGTGATCAGGGGAAGGAATATACCCAGTGCCCTGAACAATGCCGGGCTCATCTTCTTTATAAACATTTCCACCAATTGAACGGTGGAAGCGATCACTACAATAAAGCTGATCAACTGCAAAAAGGTGGCATTGATGGCCACCAGCAAAGCATGGATGACAAAAGCGCACATCGAGCTGATGAGCATGACAAAGGTCACCGCCCCACCCATTTTTGTGGCGGTCTCCATTTTACCGGAAACCCCCAGAAAAGGGCAAATACCCAGGAAGTAGGCCAATACGAAGTTGTTGATCAGGCTCGCATTGATGAATATGTACCACAGTGATTCTTCTTTCATGTCGTTGCCCTCTTTTCTTTGGTAGCGTTAAAAATGATTAACCAAATAGCCAGCGTGAAAAACCCTCCGGCGGGAAGGATCATGACGATCCATTCCTGAAAGTTCTCCGGGAAAAACGGGATGCCGAAGAGGCTTCCATTGCCCAGCAGTTCTCTCACTGCGCCCAGACAGAACAGGGCGAAAGTAAACCCTATGCCCATCCCAAGAGCATCCAAAACAGACTTGCCGACGGTGTTTTTGGACGCGAAAGCCTCCGCCCTGCTCAGGATCAGGCAATTCACCACGATGAGTGAAATGAAAGCGCCCAGGGCTTTGTGCAGGTCTACGCTGATAGCTTGAATAACATAGTCCGTCATCGTTACGAAAGTGGCGATGATCAGAATGTAAGAAGCAATCCGCACCTGTTTGGGTATGAAATTCCGCAAAGAGGAAACCAGGATATTGGACATCAATAAGACAAAGGCGGTAGCCAGGCCCATGGCAAGGGCATTTATAGCAGTGTTTGAAACCGCCAGGGTGGGGCACATCCCAAGCACCTGCACAAACACCGGGTTGTCGCGCCACAGGCCTTTGATAAATTCGTCTGTGGAAGGACTATCTTTCAGAGACCCCCAAAAACCCGTGTTTGGTTTATCTTGGATTGGATTGCTCATTTCTGTTTATTTTCATTGGCTTTTAAGCCAAAGGCTTCTTTATTCTTGTGAATGAGCGGCGCCCAATATTCAGTGCTCGCGCCCATAATTTCTCCTATAGCCCTTGATGATATCGTGGCGCCCGTAATGGCGTCGATTTCCCAGGGATTTTCCTTGGTTCCGTTTTTTACGGTGACGGGCTTGTTTTTAAGGGTGCTCTGATCGTCGGCCAGTGAGACATCCAGTGCGCTGAAATTGGCCTGAAATGCAGGGTCCTTTTCAATTTTGTCGCCCAATCCCGGTGTTTCTTTACTTTCCAAAACATAAAATCCAACGACCTCCTGCTTCTCCGGATCGTATCCGTAGAGAACTCGAATAATATCCGCGTATCCCTGCCCACTGGCTTCCACTGCCACTCCCACGAGCTTGCCATCCTGATCATAACCGGCATAGGCTACTTTGCCTTCCTGCCCTTCCCCTTCCAATGCAGCGAAATTGTTGTTTTGATCGAGTTGAAAGGTTTTCGTTTTTTCTATCCCGGGAAGCACCTTGAAGATTGCTTTCTCCAATGCTTCCGCCTTCTTCTTCTTTATTATCGGCAACGTTCCCTGAAAAGTCAGTACGATCATCAATGCGCAGATGATCCCGATACCAACCATAGCTTGAAGCATTTTCATGCTATTGCCGGGCGCCGTTGTTTGTATTTGATCTGTTCCGGTCATGATCCTTTCACACTTTTTGCGGTTCCGTAAACCCTGGGTTGTATCAAATTATCGATGTGGGGCGAAATGGCATTGGCGAGCAGGATAGCATACATCACCCCTTCCGGCAACCCTCCCCAGATGCGGATCACAACCACCAGCAGGCCAATAATAAAACCGTAGATCACAACCCCCAGAGGGGTGATGGGCGAAGCCACCATATCGGTTGCCATATAAACGGCGCCGAGCATCAGCCCTCCCGAAAAAAGCATAAAGAGGGGTGGAGGATATGCCTGGCTGTCGATTAGGTGGAGGATCCCGCTCAACACATATACCGTGGCCAGAATGGACACCGGAATGCGCCAGTTCATCATGTTGCGGGCAATCAGATAAATTCCCCCCAGCAGGATTAGCAGGGCGCAGGTCTCCCCGGTAGAGCCTGTAATCAGCCCCAGGGCCAGGTCGGACGCAGGGGTAATTACATGGTCGAACTTGAAAGCCGACAGAGGCGTGGCGCCTGTAATAGCGTCAACGGTGGGCTCCATAAACGGCATGGTAAAGGTAGAAGAGGAAACTGTAGAAAAACGATTCTCCAGAAATGCCGGATACCAGGTAGTGATGGCTACCGGAAAGGCCGCCTGCAACACCGCCCGCCCCACCAAAGCGGGGTTGAACACATTGTACCCCAAGCCGCCAAAAATGAATTTGCCCAGAGCGATGGCGATCACCCCGCCGACAAACGCCATCCATACCGGGAAATTGGGCGGCAGGGTAAGCCCTAATAATAAACCGGTTATGACGGCTGACCAATCGGATATCGTGCTTTCTTTTTTGGAAAACTTACACAAAAAGTGTTCGGTGAGAACACAGGCGGCAACAGAAGCCAGGAGTACCATCAGGGCGCTCATTCCAAAAGAGTACACCGCAAAGATGGCTACGGGCAGCAATGCCCAAACCACATTTTGCATAATGTCATCGGTGCCAATGCCTTTGGTGATGTGAGGCGACGTACTGATATTTAGCGTTCTATTTAGCATGCTCGGCAGTCTGTTTTGCAGTGTTGCGTTTTCTTACGATCGATTTGGACAGCCTGAAATACTGTACCAGGGGAATGTGAGAAGGGCACACATAAGAGCAGGACCCACACTCGAAGCAATCCATCAGGTGGTAGGCTTCCGCCATTTGATCGTAGGCTTCAAATTTTGCCAGAATCCCCAGTTTGGAAGGATTCAGGGAGATGGGGCAAGCGTCCACACAGGCGCCACATTTTATACAGGGATAGACCTTATCCGGCCGTTTCACATCCTTTTCTGCAAAAACGACAATACCGGAAGTACCCTTTACGATCGAAATATCCAGGTTGGAGACAGCCACCCCCATCATGGGGCCGCCCATATAGACCTCACTGACGTGCTCGTCCACCCCCACCTGATCCAAAACATAGCGGAGGGGGGTCCCGATCGGGATCAAATAATTGCCCTTCTTTTTAACGCCCGGGCCGGTAATGGTGACAACCCGCTCCTGAATGCCGCGCCCGTGGGGCAAAAGGCGCCCGATCTCTGCAGTAGTAGCTACATTGACGACCACCACTCCTACTTCTATAGGCAAGCCTCCTGACGGAACTTCCCTGCCCAAAACTGAGGTGATCAGCATTTTTTCCGAACCCTGAGGATATTTAACGGGCACTACCTTCACAGAAACAGGCGCGCCCTCCGGGATCATTTTTTCCAGGTGATCGGCCGCATCCTGTTTATTGGCTTCTATTCCGATAATGGCCCGCTCCGCCCCGGTGGCTTTGAGGAGATATTCGATCCCTGTGAAAATATCCTCCGCCTGTTCGAGCATCACCCGGTGGTCGGTGGTCAGATAAGGCTCGCATTCAATCCCATTGATCATGAGTATTTCGCAGTGTTTCCCTTCGGGCACCTTGAGTTTCACGTGAGTGGGAAACGCCGCGCCCCCCAGCCCTACAATCCCGGCGTCCTGAATGCCTTTCAGTATCTCCTCGGCAGTGGCCGTTTCGACATCGACGGGTGTGCCTTCCAGCACTTCCTGGCTCGAGGCCGGGAATGCTTCCAGGTAGATGCCCATAGACATTTTACCCGAAATGGTCGGAACATTGGCGATTTTCCGGATGGTCCCGGAAATGGGAGCATGCAGCGGAACCGAAACGTATCCCCCAGCTTTGGCGAGTAACTGTCCGCGGGTTACCTCCTGCCCTTCCCGAACCACAATTTGCGAAGGAGCGCCAATATGCTGCGCCATAGGCAGGATGATCAGCGGAGCAAACGAAAATTGCCGAATGGGCAGGCCATTGGTCTCCTCTTTGTGCTCCGGAGGGTGAACCCCGTGCTTGAATGTACTTTTGCGAATATTAAATAGTCCCATTGATCAGCCTATTGGCCCTCAATCCATTTTGAGGGTGGTAAACCTCACGCAGAGGTGCGAAGAAGCAGAGTTCCCCTCTTCACTCTTTACACCCCTGCGTGCTGCTTTACGATACACAATTCAAAAATGCTGTCCTAGTACTCTGTTAGTTATACTTCTCCCCTCTTTTGATCCACTTATCCACATCTTTTCCGGTGCGGTCCGCCGGTAATCCCGGGTGGATCACTCGGGCAGTACACTTCTCAGCAGCCTTTACCAGGTCTTCATAAGGCCCTCCTTTCGGATCCTTGATATATGCCTTTTTATTATCGTTATAGGCAAATATGCTGGGATTGAGCTTTGTGCATTCGTCGCAGGCGGTACAATCCTCAGTATCCAGCCACGGCGCCATATAGTCGCCGGTTGGTTGAGCTGCTTCCGGAGTGGCCGGCTGAGCTGCCGGTTCCCCCATCGCCAGGTCTACAATGCCGGCTCCATCTCCCCCGGCCATTTTCATCAACCCCTGAGCGATCTTCCCAACCACTTCTGCCCGGATTTTGCTCTCGATATCCACCACTTCAACTTTCTCAGTTTCAACCCCTGCCAATCCGCGGAGCATGATCCAGAAATCACGCCTTTCCTCACAGGATTCGACGATTTTTTCGGCCACCAGCACCCGGCTGAGGTTTTGCTTGGCATCGACTGCCCAGATGAACGGGAATTTGCCTGCTCGTTCATCGGTATTCATTGCCAGGAATTCTGACAAAAGCACCATATTATCATTCCAGGCATCGCGGGGTACTTTGCGGAAATGCTTTCTGAATCTCGCTTCAGTGATAGCAAAATCGGCAAAGGTCATAGCTACCTGCATGGATTTCTGCCGGCCGTTTTCCAAATATTTCAACTCATAGGTGGGCCATATCTGATCCATGGCGGGGTTGCCTGACAGGTCAAAAGCATCTTCCGCTTTTATTCCATTTTCCGGGTTGTATTTGAAGATGGGATAGGCGCGGGACTCAACCGCCAGCTTAGCCTGATGGGTACCCAGGTCATCGCCTACGCCGTGTTCCGGCTGGCAAGTCGTATACAGGTTAAACAACGCAGGCCGTTTAGCCATTAAGCCATCGATAAAACCTTCGATCATCTGGCTGGTATTGGCCAGGGTAGCCTGAAGCACATATGTATTTCTATGCGCCATGGCGATTAAACCGATCTCTTTACGTGGTTCGGGTTTCCCTTTCCAAACCTTGCCGTACTGGGCCATGTCTGAAACCTGGCCAATGAAGCCGGACGTACAGGCCTGGCCCCCTGTGTTGGAGTATACCTGAGTATCCACTACGATGACCTTGATGGGCTTGCCGGAGGCCATCATCCTCGACAGGTTCTGGAACCCGATATCGTACATGGCGCCATCACCTCCCAGTGCCACCACCGGAGGACACAGCAACCATTCTTCTTCTGTAAACTGCTCCCATTTGAAATAGGTGAAAAACTCGTTGTGCTCGCTGGGGTTATAACCGCCGTTTAATTCCAGTTCTGCTTTCCGGATGGTTTTGAACCCTTCCGCCATTTTGGCCATGTGGCCTTCAAAGACCCCCATTGCCATGGAGGTAGAATCCTGGAACAAGTGGTTGGCCCATGGGAAAGGATATGGATTGAAAGGATAAGTGCTGCCCCAAACGGAGGTACATCCGGTGGAATTGAGCATACCCATGCTGGTGCGCCCTTTCCCGGTGGTCCCATCCGTATATTTCCACCTCAGTTTCTTTAATTTGGCAAGCAGTTGGGTCACCTCTCTCAGCCACTCCTGGTCAATGGGCTCGGATTCCAGCCTGCTGGCGATCCCGGACATGGTTAAGTCGCTGTCCCGCATTTCCGTAACGATCTTCGACATCATGTCTGAATCGCTGATATTGACCGTATTCATGAGCTTGCGCTGGATGTGGTTCTCCAGTTTTTCGATCAGCTCACTCAAATGGGCAACGTGTTTTTTAATCCGGGGCTGCATCAACGATTCTACCGTGGCCACAAATAAGTGGACGACCGATTTTTCGGAGCACCCCAGGCAAGCGCCATCACCGCTGGCAAAATTCAGATAGGCATCTTTGTTCAATAAGATGGTTTCAAGCGGCCCGATCTTTTCTTCCAGGTCGTCGATGCGGTTGTACTTTTCGGGCGTAGTGGGCAGATCCGTCCAAAACTCCCACTCTTCTCTCAGCCTGGCCACGGAATCCTCCGTCTGGGTAATCGGCCGGAGTGCATCGTCCTCACATACTTCGACGCATTCCATGCAGCCTTTACAGGTGGTCGGGTTGATGGTAATGCTAAACAAACCGCCACTGTTGGGCTGGCCTTTTTCAAAGACGTCGTAATAAGGCCGGGTGAGGGCAAATTGAAAATCACCCAATTCTTCTCGGAACCATTCCATCTCCTGGGCCAATCCGTTGCCATTGTTATTTTCACTGATGTACTGGTCAATGGCGTCCTGGATAAGATGATTGACGGTAGCTCCGTTTTGGGGTTCATTAAATAGTGCACGGATCTTACCTTCCATCTGGCGCACCGCCTTGGGCAGGTATTCCACTTTCTCGTGGTTTTTCTTTACGCGTTTTACAACAGTATCCAACACATCCGATAACTCACTCACCAAACCGGGGATGGCCGTATCCGGGCAGGCGGTATAGCATTTACCACAAGCCGTACAATTATTCGGTATCCATTCCGGATGTTCGAAGCGAATGCCGGTCATGTCCCTGAAAAGCGATGAAACGGCAGGCATCACACTCAACCCGATAAACGGATCGGTGAGGTTGTCATTCCCCATACCCCGCAGATAGAAGTTTCCGGTTTGTTCCCAAAATCGGTGAATATCACTCAGGTTGGATTCACTTTTCGGGATGTTTTTCATCATGGTCGGGATCGGCAGAATGGCTTCTCCATTTGTTTTTTCGGAATGCCCGGCGCCAAGTACTTTATCCTTGATTTCATGAACCTCATCAAACCCGCGTTTCACTACCCTCATATTGTCATCGACCACCCGCTGCCCTTTACCACCAAATTTGTGCTGCAGCTGATCTTCTATGGCTTTGAGCAAGGTAGCATCCGTAAGGCCTGCTTTTTCCATGAGCGGAGAGGCCGCAAAGAAGGCGCCCTGGAAGGCGATACCCTGCATCCTGAGTTGCAATTCCGGATCGGTGGCCTCTTCGCGGGCGATTCTGAATCCATCGATGTAAAAAACGCGAATGTCGTTATCGATGATGATTTTTTGATAAGGTTTGGGGATATCGCCCCACACCCCATCGGGCTTGGCTTTATCACTTTGAATGATGAAGACGCCTCCTTTCTTCAGGCCCGCCAATGCATTGGTGTGTTTAAACACATTGGGGTCGGGCGAAAGGACTACGTCGACAAAGAAATATTCGCAGTTTACCCGGATGGGTTCAGGAGAAGCCGCGAGATAATAGGTCGTCGGCTGGCCTTTTTTCTCTGAACCGTATTTGGGGTTCGCTTTGATGTCGTATCCCAGCAGGTCAAAAAGTGTCATGGCCAGGTTCTTACCGGTAGTGATCGCTCCCCAACCGCCGACAGAGTGGAACCGAACCGTTACTGCGCCGTCAGGCATGAGGTTCGGGTTTTCCGATCCATGGATCGCCA
>JAGQXQ010000247.1:1714-11037 GCA_020436535.1 Phaeodactylibacter sp. | reverse complement strand
GAATGGATTCCCCCAGCAGCATGGCTCCCGGGTAGATCACATCGGTGGTGGGGTCCAGAGCGAGCATTTCATCAAAGCCTGGCGCCACTTTGTAGGTGGTGTAATAACATTCGAGGGCAGGGTCGGACCCGTCCTGTTCGGGGTCGGATGTTCCCAATACAACGGGGTCGGGTATTTCCTCGGCCTGGATGAAGGGGTTCAGGTCCTGCAGGTTGTCATTAAAGGAGGCCGTGTCTTCCGTAGAAGGGCCTTCGTTTTTCTCCTTATTGCAGGAAAAGGCAAACAGTACAAAGGTAAATAGGGTAAGGTACAGTGCTGATTTGGTAAACATAGGTATTCAATTTTTTTGTTTGCACAAACCTATGGTTACGGGCGGGAAGCTGCAATTTCAGAGGGTGGACAAAGGGTGGACAGGGCTCCTCGGGCGCCAATTTCCTATTGGCGCGCGAGTTATGCCCCCTGCAGTTCAGAAAGCCTTGATTGAGCGTTTAAGTTTGTCAGTGGTGTAGCATGTCTGGCTGAGCCCTTACGGGCGAAGACGGGGAAGGAGCGATAATCAATCCAATTACTTATCCTTCCCGTTTTGTTGAATTCGAATTAATTGCGCATGGCCTCTTCTATCGTGATCCGCTTGCCGTCTCTGTAGGCAACGACAAATGCACCTTCAATCCCAGACCGTTTCAATTGATTGGCTTTAGACCTCGCCTCATCAATAGTCCGGTAATTACCCACCAGGACTTTCTGTGTATTGCCATCATTTTCAACCGTCGCATCCGGCAAATTCCGGATTTGCTGGGGTATGGTCCCCCCAGTGAAAGCACCAGCCTGAACCCGGAAGACAACACCAGAAGGGGCATTAGGAGCACTGGGCGTGGAGCCCCGGAGGCGCTCATTTTCCAAAGAGAGGCGACGAATGGTCTCCTGGGAGTTCATCATCTCGCTGTTCAGGCGGGCAACCTCCTGTTCCAACTGAGCCGCTCTGTTATTGGCCTGGTCCTGTCCACCTTGCAGACGGCTCAACTGGCTTTTAGCTTCTTTTGCCTGGGCCTGAAACTCATCCCGTTCTTCTACCAGGATTTTCAGTAATTGAGGATCCTTTTTGTGTTTTTTGGCCAGGGCTTTCCAGGATTTTGCCTCTTCTTTACTCATCTCCTGAGCAAAAGTCTGGCTCGATACAGCGAGCAGTAAACCTACTAACAGGATAGTTTGAATTTTCATGTTTTTTTTTGTTAAGATACTAAAACCTACAAATATTGGCAATCCTAAGTGCTCTGTTAATTTCGGTGGTTGTACCTTTTTCGGCTACCCGTATAAAGACTTCGGCGTGAGCTCAGCGTTCGACTATGCGTTCGACTGAGCTCACGCCGAAGTCTCACGCCGTCGTTCGAACGCTGGACACTATTGGCAGTCAATGTGTGGCAGCAGCCCGGCCCGTCTCCGAACGCAGAACAACCGAACACCGAATTCGTCCAGCGTTAGGCCAGCAGCCCCTTTTTTAGATCGGTGAAAGGCCGTCCGCTTACCGATTATTTCCTTTTCTTTTTCTTCTTCTTCTTCCTGTTCTCAAAGGCTTTAATCTCCTCCATTAAAGCCCGATAGTCATTATTCCGCTCCCGCTCGATATTGACCGTATCTGAATATTCATGTTTGTCCAGGTCCAGCACTTTTATTTCTTTGTCCAGAAAACCCTGGATCTCAGAAAGCGTTTCTCGTTCTTCTTCAGCGCAAAAGGAGTAGGCATTTCCTTTTTTTTTGGCTCTTCCCGTTCTGCCGACCCGGTGCACATAATTCTCCGGATCTTCGGGCAGGTCGTAGTTGATAACGATCTCTATATCGGGAATATCAATACCCCGGGCGGTCACATCGGTAGCGACCAGTAGATTCGTTGCTCCCGTTTTGAATTGATCGAGGACTTCCGACCTTTCTTTCTGGTCTTTATCGCCATGTATGGTCAGCGCGGAGATACCCACCCTTTCCATGGCTTTGGCCACCCTTTCGGCTCTGACTTTGGTTCGGACAAACGCCAATATCTTGGTATCCGGGTTTTCGAGGATCACTCTTTCCAGAAAAAAACGCTTGTGGCCCATCTCCATAAACAAGACCGAATGGTCAATATTTTTCGCAACCGGGTCTTTGGGTGACAGCTGGATGCGGATCGCATTCTGTTTGACCAGGGAGTAGGCGATCTTTTTGATCTTATCGTTGATGGTCGCGGAGAAAAAGAGCGTTTGCCTTCTTTTGGGAAGTTTGCGCATCAGGTCTCTGATATCCTTGATGAACCCCAGGTCGAGCATGTGGTCGGCCTCGTCCAATACGAGGATCTCAATATGATGGGTTTGCAAGTGCCCCTGGCTGATCAGGTCGAACATCCTTCCGGGCGTGGCGATGACGATATCTACACCCTCATTGAGTTGCTGTATTTGCGGATCCTGTTCTACGCCGCCGATGAGCGCGGCTGTCTTTACCGGGGTAAACCGGGCGATGGCATCGAAGGCATCCCTGATCTGTATAGCGAGCTCATGGGTTGGAACCAGCACCAGGCAAATCACCCCGGTTGGCCTTCTCTGCCTGGTTTTTTTACTGTAAATCAGGTCGATAACCGGAATGGCGAAGGCCGCTGTTTTGCCGGTGCCGGTCTGGGCCACCGCTAAGAGGTCTTCCCCGTTAAGGATATTGGGAATGGATTTGTACTGAATGTCGGTGGGCCGTTTAAAACCCATCTGGGCCAATCCCTTTTTAACTTTTGGGTCAAAATTGTAATCTTCGAATTTCATATGGATGTCAAGGTACGATATTTCCTGGTTGTGATATTTTGGCGATATTTAAAATTCCTCCTCTATGGCCATTCCGTTAATCCGAAGCGCCATGCCTCAGCCGATAGCCTCCGCGTAGGCGGACTCGCTCATCCCAAACTCCGGGTCCACGATCTTCACCTCTTCCCAGCTCAGGCCGTACAGCTTGTAGACGAGCAGGTCGATCTCGGCTTCGAGGGGGGCGGTGGGGGCGGAGGGGAAATTTTTTACTTCTATTATTTTTTCTGCTAGAAAAGTGATGTTTTGATTTCCAATAATTGACTTATATACTGGAATAGTGGATACATACATAGTTTGTAATGCGAAGGCTCCACCCCGAAGCTTTGAAACCGTATTACTTAGATAAAACCAGGCTAATTTTGAATTCAAAAATCCCAACAACCATTTTTCAATACCTGGTATTATGAAAATCTTATTATTGCAATAGAACGAATCATTATCAAAAGTAAAGGCTTGATAAGTAGCAATTTCCTGGTAAATAATTTTGGGCCTCTCGAATTCGTCATAATAATCACAGGGTCTTAATTCCCACCAATATTCACCTTTATCATATCTTTTTTTTGCTTTTTTTGAGAATGGCAATAAATACTCGGCAACAGCAGGGTATGTTACTTGTAACTTGGAGAAAGCTTCATCCTCATCAAGCTTTCCAAAATTTTTCCTGGTCCAACCGTTGGGAATGAGGATGAGAAATTTTGTTTGTTCAGGTAACATATATCTTTTTATATCCCTTCCCGCCAGGAATGGCTTAATGATTTCACCACTCTTTACATCGCTGTCTATAAGACTTTGTCTAATTTCCTCATTAATGATAAAAGCTTCATTGTAACCGGTTTTAATACCCATAAACATCTTCCCTTCCACATACTCCCCCAACGGCATCCCTGTCCGCTTCAGCTTTTCCAGCAGTTGCTGCGTGCGTGCATCTGTCAGCGTCCAGCCGTCTTCACTCAGGGCGGACTGCAGAGAGGTGAATTCGATAGCATGAATATATTCGGTAAAACCTTCCTGCACCAACTCGGGCACGTTGGCGGCACTGAACTCGCCGGTGGGTTTGGCCTTTTGCAGGGACAGGATGCAGGGGTAGGTAGTGGCCTCTTCGAAGACCGGCAGGTCGCCGAAGTCGATGGCCTCGAGCAGGCGGCGCTTCAGCAGCCACTTGCGCAGGGGCTTTCCGAAATTGGCCCGCATAAATTTATTGGAGATGATGTAGCTGAAGTGGCCGTCCTTTTTCAGCAGGCTCATGCCCCTTTCGATGAAGAAAACCAGGATGTCGGCAGTGCCGGTGTAGGTGGTGTAGTATTGCTTGAGGTAGGGTTTCAGGTAGGAGATCTCCTCCTGCCGGATGTAGGGCGGGTTGCCGATCACTACATCGAAACCGGTGTAGTTGCCATCCTCGTCCAGCACTTCCGGAAATTCGAATCGCCACTCGAAGGCGTCTTCGTAAAAGGCTTTCTGCTTTTCCTCCACTCTGGCCTGCAGTGCCGCCACCTCCTGCGCCAGTTGCTCGCGCTGTTCCATATCCTTTTTGTCGAAGATTATGACGCTCTGCATCAGCTGGGCTTCCTTTTCTTTCAGTTCCCGGTAGTCCTTATCCTTGAAGGAAGAAAAGCTGCTGAATTCCTTTTTGAGCTGTTCGATCTCCTGGCGGATGACGCCTTTGGCGCCGGGTATGTCTTTGTAAAAGGCCACCTTTTCCTTGTAGGTGCGAGTCAGTTCTTTGAGGCGCTTTCTTTCCCTGTCTGTAAAGTGCTTGTAGGTACCTTTCAGCTCAAACCGACTCACCAGCGAGTTCCCCTGCTTGATATTGATATCGATATTGGGAAGGGTCTCCAGGCCGGAAGTGGAAATTGGGAAGTGGGAAAAGGGAACTTTGTATTCTTCCTGGAGTTCGGGGGCGTCGGCGTAGCAGGCCGGGGAGGAGGATTCATTTTCGATTTCTGATTTTTGATTTTTGATTTCCGGCCCGGAGTCCATTCCGCTTTCCGTTTTCCCACTTCCGCCTTCCGCCTTCCGACTTCGAATTTCCGCCTTGTAGTACGCGTTTTTGAGCAATTCGATCCACAACCTCAACCGGCAGATCTTCACCGAGTTGGGGTTGATGTCCACCCCGAAGAGGCAGTTTTCGATGAGGGTTTGCTTTTCGTGGAAGAGGGCTTCCTGCACCAGTTGGCTGTCGCGCACGCCGGGGCGGTACTCGAACAGCTCGTCGTTGTGGCGCCAGGCGGCCATGAGCTCGTCGTTTTCCACTTCCACGCGCACGGGCAGGGGCTTGCCCTCCCGGCTGAGCAGGATGCCCAGCTCGCTCTTGATGGCGATCAGCTCGTTGAGGGAGGAGACCAGGAAGTGGCCGGAGCCCACCGCCGGGTCGCATACCTTGATGCTGTCCACCAGGCGGTTGGCCTCCTGCAGGCTTTCAGGGTCGTACTTGCGGCTTAGGTAGTTGGCCAGGCCGTCGAAGCTATCCCCTTCGAACTCGGCAAAGCGGGGCGATTCGCTGAATTTCTGCACCACGGCCCGGCGCAATGTCTCCCGGCACATGTACATGGTGATGAATCCGGGGGTAAAGAAGGAGCCGTCCTGGTAACCGTTGATCTTTTCGAAGATGAGCCCCAGCACGGAGGCGTTGATGAGGGTTTTGTTCTCCTCCTGGATGGCCTCCGAGCCTTCCGAGCTGAAGTCGTAGGCCTCGAGGAAGGTAAACAGGTAATCGAGCGCCTTCTCTTCCCCGCCCCGGCGTTTGCCCCGGGTGTCGCGCAGCACGCCGCCGCTCATCAGGGGCAGGGTGAAGCGGTCTTTGAGGCTGTTGATGCGGAGGGTGGCGTCTTCCAGCTCGCTGATCTCGAAGAGGGAGCTGTTGAGGTAGGGAATGTGGGCGAACTTTTGCTGTACGTAATCCGGCCGTTCCGCCGGTTGTTTGGCCAATACTTCGAAGAACAGTTCGTTGAGCTCGTCGAAGTCGGCAATGGTTCGGCTGTTGAGAAAGCGGTAGGCCGCATCCCCCCGGTGGTACTTCAGCAGTTGCGCTTCCAGTAGTTTGAGGAAGAGGATGCGGTTGATCCAGGTGATCACCAGTTCCAGCGCTACGTTGAACAGCTGTTCCGCCTTATCGTCGCCGTAGCTGTTCAGGCGGGGCGCCTTGCCGAGGCGGCCTTCCGCTTGCAGGGTGGTGATGGCGTTCTCGAGTAGGGAGCCGTGGTCGCGTTGCCCTTCCGGCTTGCGCTGAATCACCTTTTTGTTCTTCTCTTTGGTTTCTTCCAGCCCGATGATGTGCAGCAGTTCCCGGTAGAAGTCCTTGTTGAGGTTATTGCTGTCGTTGGCGAAGGGCAGCCGCAACAGGTGGGTGGGGGAGAGAGCCTTAAAAAGGGGGATAAGCTTGTCGTCGTCCTGGGGGCCGGTATGGAGCAACGGCTTTTCGAAGCTTCTCAGGTCAAAAGTGGTGCAGGGCAGTTCCTCCTCCAGGCCGTCCACGAAGGGGCGGGCGATCTCCTGGTAGAAAAACTCGGTGGTGGCCTGCGTCTTGCGGCCGTCGCGCCAGGCTTCGAAATCCTTGCGCAGGCGGCGGTTCTGGTAGAACAGCCTATCGAAATCCGCCGCGTCGAAGACGAACCAGCGGTAGATGTCGGTGATGACGAGGTGTTTCAGGTCGGTATTCTGGTGTTCGCTGCGCTCGCGGAAGTAGTAGAGGATAAGTTCGTGCAGGGCTTTGGCGCCGGGCTTTTCCGGGCTGATCATTTCGGCGGCCTGCGGGTCATTGGCGCCCCGGGGCCGTTTTACTTCAAAGAGCACGCCCACCGAGCTGCCCGCCTTGTTTCCGGTATGGATCACCATATCGGCCCGTCCTTTGGTGGCGATGAGGTGGGCGTCTTTGTACCAGGTATGGTTGAGGAAGTCGCGCAGGTGGTTCTTGGCATTCTCTTCGCTCTCTTCGGTATTGATGCGTTCGAGCAGTACCTGCAGGTTGGTTTTGAACGTTTCGATCTCCGCCCGGAGGACTTTCTCCTTGCGGTAGGCTTTGTTGAGGGCGCGTTTGACGGGTATGGGCCGGAGTTTCATGTTGGGTTGTCGATGGTTTTTTTAATCACTAAGTAGCCGGACACATTGAGATTACGCTTAGGAAACTCGCGCGCCAATGGGAAATTGGCGCCCGAGATGGCGCTGTCGGGGCGCAATTTCCCATTGCGCTCGGACTTAAAGCTAAATATAGGCATTGAAAAGATAACATGCAATGAAAGGGATATGGGTACAGGAATGGAGCTCCAGTGTTCGTTCCTCCTACACCTCAAAAAACTCCAAGTCAAACTTCCGGATATACTGCTCGAACAGGGGGTTGCACAGTTCATACCCTTCCGCCGTTTTCAACACGAAGCGGTGGCGCTGCAGGCTCACCTTATCTTTCTTAGGGACAGTGCATGTTGTCGCTATCGGCTTCGCCGATCAAAGTTTTTCTCTGTAAAATGAATGGCCGGCGATCAGGATGATCGCGCCACGAGGGCCTCACAAATACGCATTCTTCACTTTAATGATCTCCCCCATAATGGCCAGTGCGATCTCCTTCGGCGTTTTCGCATTGATGTCCAGCCCGATAGGCGCATGTATTCTTCCAATCGCTTCGTCTGAAAAGCCGGCCTCCTGCAGGCGCTTCACCCGTTTGGCATGCGTCTTTTTGCTGCCCAGGGCGCCGATGTAGGCGATGTCGGATGGCAACAGGATATGCAGGGCGTTGTCGTCGATCTTGGGGTCGTGGGAGAGGACGACCGCGTAGGTGTAGGCGTCGAGGGTGAAGTCGTTGAGCACCTCCGCCGGATATTTGTCGATCAGTTGATCGGGTGCTTGCGGGAACTGGGATTTGTGGGCGAATACGCCCCGCGGGTCGATCACGATGGTCTCAAAATCGTAGAGGTGTCCCAGCTGGATCAGGTCGGCGGTGATGTGGGCGGCGCCGATGATGAGCATCTGGCTGCGGCTGGGGAACACCTGCAGGAAATACGAGCTGCCTTCCCACTCCACATGCTGGCTCTTCCGCTCGCGGTAGGCGCGCAAGGCTTCGGCCTTCAACCCTTCGCCGAGGGGCTGGCCAGCGGTACTGCCGTCGGGCAATACGGCCTGGTGAAAGCCCTGCCCGTCTTCCAGGCGGGAGATCAGGACGCAGGGTTGGTTATTCTCCAGTTTATTCTTGAGCAGATCCCAGGCAGCCTGCTCTTCCGGCCGGCTGTCGAAGGCCAGGAATCGTTCCGTGAACACCTGTATCTTGCCGCCGCAGCTCAGGCCTACTGCCCAGGCGTCTTCATCGGCAACGCCGAAGGCCAACCGTTTGGCGGCGCCGTTCTCTATCAGCGGTAGCGCTTCCCGGATGACGGCGCCTTCCACGCAGCCGCCGCTTACCGAACCGGCCATTTCCATATCTTTCGAAACGAGCATTGTAGAGCCCACCGGCCGGGGCGATGACCCCCAGGTTTGTATGACCGTCGCAACGGCAAATTCATGGCCTTTATCGGTCCAGTCCAGAAGGTAGGGAAGCAATTCTTTCATTTTGAACAATTTTTTAGAAAAAATATTCTAACTTAGTACTCTGTTTATTTGGTAAAAATACATCCAATGTCCCATTTACCCAATTCCTGTCCCTGCCCAAAGGCGAAAAAGCCGAAACAGAAAGCCCGGTCTCTTTCTGTACTCAGCGGGCTGCTCATTATCCTACTGCCTAAATGCCCCTTCTGTATCCTAACCTTTTCAAGCGCCATAACGTTGTGTAGCGGAGCCAAGATCTACCAACATGCGCCCGGTTGGGCTTCTTTTATTTCTATAGGTTTGGCCGCTTCCACCCTGCTTTTGCTGCTCTGGAATTACAAAGGGCTGCGAACCATAGGGGCGGCTTCGCTTGTTCTATTAGGGAGCTATTTCATCATTTCCAGTGAATTGTGGACAGGTGAATTGACCGAATATTACTGGGGCGCCTTCTTTCTATTGATGGGCGTTTGGATGAATGGTAGTTTTTACTTTTTTTTCCGAAAGTGGGTACTGCCGGTGTATGATTTTGTGAAAGATAAGTATTTGAAAATAGTGAAAGGCTGATCTAATGAACTGATAGTATTGTTATATGGCTAGATTGTTAAAATTGCTGCCTTGCGTTCAGGCTGCTCGGGTAAGAAACCTTTTGTCCCAGCCTTATAACAATATAACCATTTCACCCTGAGCTTGTCGAAGGGACAACAATATAACAGAAAACCATATAATACATGCCGACCATCCGATTCACCACCGCATTACAGCGCTTTTTCCCTACCCTGAAAGAACAGGAAGTAGCCGGGCGCACCGTTGGCGAGGTGCTGGAAGAGGTAGAAGCCAGGTATCCCGGCATCAAGGATTATGTGTTGGACGAGCAGGGGCGCCTCCGCCAGCACGTCAATATTTTTCTGAGCGGGGAACTGATCGAAGATAAAGAAACCCTGCAGGATAAGGTCGGGGATAATGATGAGGTGTATGTTTTTCAGGCCCTGTCGGGGGGGTGAG
>JAGQXQ010000247.1:0-1707 GCA_020436535.1 Phaeodactylibacter sp. | reverse complement strand
GGTGAGGGATATAATGGGGGGTGATGTAGTGATGTGGTGAGTTCGCCAGGGAATCGGGAGTGTTCGAAATTCGGTGTTCGCTATTCGCAAATCACTGAAAATCAAGGGCGTTTTTCAGTAGACACAGACAATTGAACGATCTCGAATCCACCGCTCATCCCATCACCTTCTCACCACCTCGCCTTCTAACCTCTCACTCCATCAACATACCCGTATCTATGAAACTCCTCGTTGGCACCTCCAAAGGCTTAATCGTATACCACCGCGCTGTCGCTTCCTGGAAGATCGAAAAGGCACATTTCATCGGCATGCCCATCTCCATGGTATACACCGACCCTCGCACGAATACCTGGTGGGTGGGCCTGGCGCACCGCCACTGGGGGCAGAAGCTGCACTATTCGCAGGATGAAGGCCGGAGCTGGCAGGTAGTGCCCATGCCCAAATACCCTGCCGGCGCCGAATATCGGCCGGGCAAGCCTGCCACGTTGAAGAAAGTATGGTGTATGCAACAGGCGGGCCCCGGCAGGCCCGGTGGACTGTGGTTGGGCACCGAGCCCGGCGGCTTGTTCTACAGTGAAGACAACGGGCAGCACTTCGAACTGGTGGAGAGCCTGTGGAACCACCCCAGCCGCCTCGATGAAAACCAGTGGTTTGGAGCCGGGCGGGACTATCCCTTTATTCATTCGATTGTGGTAGACCCCCGCGATGAAAACCATGTCTACATCGCCGTCAGCTGCGCCGGCGTATTTGAAACTACGGATGGCGGTACAAGCTGGGCGCCCTGTAATACCGGGCTGGTGGCGGCTTATTTGCCCAACCCGGACGTAGAGGTCGGCCACGACCCTCACCTCATGCTGGCCTGCCGGGCCTATCCCGATGTGATCTGGCAACAAAACCACTGTGGTATTTTCCGCACTGCCAACGGCGGCCAAAACTGGGATAATGTAACCGATAAGAATGGCCTGGCCGACTACGGCTTTGCCTTAGCCATAGACCATGAGGATCCGGATAAGGCCTGGGTCATCCCTGCCGTCAGCGATGAGATGCGGGTGGCGCCCGATCTGGCGCTTTGCGTCTGCCGTACTGAAAACGGCGGCCGCTCCTGGCAAGCGCTGCGTAGGGGCCTGCCTCAGGATCATTGCTTCGATATAGTTTTCCGCCATTCGCTGGCTAAGCAGCACAACGTATTGGCTTTCGGCACCACTACCGGCAATCTCTATCTTTCCGAAGATTACGGCGATAGCTGGTCTTGCGTATCTTCTCACCTGGCCAGAGTCGATGCCGTTACTTTTTCCTGAACCTTTTTTTCATTTCGCTGTTCCAACATTCAATTTGATTCAAAACCGTCTTAGCCCTACTTCCTCTTATTGCAGGCTCATTTCGGGAAATTATGTTCTCCCTTCCGTTAGATGTAGGAATTTTAGCCTCGAAAAACAGAAATTGATCAAAAATAACTCAATATTAGAATTTTTTTTCTAAATTCGAGCTATGTTTAATTTCTAAATCCAAAACCATGATACCTGCAACATTCGATTACGCAGCTCCGGAGAGCCTTGAAGAGGCTTTTGCTTTGCTGGAGCAACACGGGGATGAAGCCAAGATCCTTGCAGGTGGCCATAGCCTGATACCAATGATGAAACTGAGGTTTGCCTCACCGGAATTTTTGATTGACATCAATAATATCCCGGGGCTTTCCTACATCAAGGA
>JAGQXQ010000042.1:14452-20312 GCA_020436535.1 Phaeodactylibacter sp. | reverse complement strand
GCTGTTGGTTTTTCATGCAGATAAAGTCTTTGAGAAAAACTATTTTTGTGTTTCATTAGAAATTATTAAACCCTACCCGATAAACTATGAAATTCAGTGTCTCTTCTTCGGAATTACTCCGGCACCTCCAGATTGCAGGCGGCGCCATTGCCTCAAACTCCGTGTTGCCTATCCTGGAGGATTTCCTCTTTACTATTTCTGATAATCAACTGAAGATCGCGGCTTCGGACCTGGAGATCTCCATCACTACCAAGATCGAGGTAATGGCCGATACAGACGGATCGGTGGCCGTGCCTGCCAAGATACTCCTGGAAACCCTCAAAGCCCTGCCTCAGCAACCCATTACCTTTACGGTAGATACTGCAACCTACGGTATAGAGATCACCTCTGCCTACGGAAAATACAAACTGGCCGGCAGCAATCCCGATGATTTTCCCAAGATCCCGGTTCCAGATTCGGAGGATGATAAATTGACCATCTCCGCCCATGCGCTTTCCCGCGGAGTATCCAAAACTATTTTCGCCGCCAGCAACGATGAACTGCGCCCGCCAATGACCGGCGTCTATTTTCAGGTAGACTTCAGTAAGCTCATCCTGGTGGCTACCGATGCACACAAACTGGTGAAATATACTTTCCAGGACGTGAGTAGCGAAGTATCGACCTCCTTCATTGTTCCCAAAAAGGCGCTTAACCTGCTCAAGGGCATTCTTCCGGATAAGGATAAACAGGAAGTGCAGTTGTCATTTAATGTATCCAACGCCTTTTTCTCCTTTAACAATACAGAGCTGGTTTGCCGCCTGATCGACCATCGTTATCCGGACTACAACGCCGTCATTCCGGTGGACAACCCCAACACCCTGTCCCTGGAACGGGCGGGTTTTCAAAATTCGCTTCGCCGGATCGCCATTTATGCCAATAAAACGACCAACCAGGTGACGCTGAATATCAACGAGGGCAGCCTGACCATCTCCGCTCAGGACCTCGACTTCTCGAACGAGGCTACTGAACAGCTGGCCTGTTCTTACGATGGCGACCCGTTAAACATCGGTTTCAACGCCAAATTTCTCATAGAAATGCTCGGCGTCCTCGAATCGGAAGAGGTGAAGATGGAATTGTCTACCTCCACTCGTGCGGGTATCCTGCTGCCGGTAGAGGAATCGGAGGGAGAGGAGATCCTGATGCTGGTCATGCCGGTCATGTTGAGCAATTGATTCATAGAAAGCCTCTTTGATGAAAATGATTAGAACTTTGTTTTGCCTCTTAGCTGTTCTCGCGGCCCTTGCCGGGTGTAAGCAGGAGGAGTCGAAACCGGAAACTCCGGAAGAGGTTTTGAAGCAATATCAGGCCAATATCGATAAGAATAAATTTGAAGAAGCGCGTGCCCTGAGCACGCCGGCAGGGCAGCAGTGGTTGTCAGAACTAGAAGCCATCATTTCGAATGAGCAGGTGGATTCTACCGTACTCGATACCAGGTTTCTGTCGCTGGCCTGTGAAGGAGCCGGCGATACCCTTACCTGTTCCTGTGTTTTGGAAGACCAGTACGAACGATATACCGCAATGTACCGCCTGGTTCGCCAGGAGGGGCAATGGCTGGTTGATGCTCCCGAAGAAGACATCATCATAGAGAATGACCTCATCGAATCCATCCCCGACAGCCTGTTGGAAGAATACCTCGATGAAGAGATCAGACAGGATTAAATCGTTAAGCCATTCCTCTGAAATATCTTAATCACTATCACTATTATGGCAGGAGAGGCCGAAAAGACAGGTTTGTTCTTTGGTTCGTTTAACCCTGTGCACGTGGGCCATATGATTATTGCCAATTACATGGCCACCCGCGCCGGCCTGAAAGAAGTCTGGCTGGTCGTTTCTCCTCAAAACCCCCTCAAACCCAAACGTAGCCTTGCCCGGGATTACGACCGCCTTCATCTCGTTCGCCTGGCGATTGGCGATAATTTCAGGCTGAGAGCCTCCGACATAGAGTTTGGATTGGCTCAACCTTCTTATACGATCGATACGCTTACCTATCTTCGGGAAAAGTATCCCGCTAAAGCCTTTGTTCTCATTATGGGAGGGGATAACCTTGCTACCCTCCACAAGTGGAAGAACTATGAAATACTTCTGCGGGACTATGAGATCTACGTCTACCATAGGCCCGGCTACGAGCCCGGGCCATTTGCCAACCACCCCCATGTACGGGCTTTTGACACTCCTCAAATGCACATTAGCGCCAGTTATATCCGGGAAAGTATCCGCGATGGGCATTCCATCCAATACCTGGTGCCGGATGCGGTGTATGAGTACCTGGAAAAGAGTGGCTTGTACCGGGAGTAGGTCGCCTGCCCGCCTTTTAAACTGTTCTCAGTAAACAATATTACCTTTGCAGGCTTAGTTATCCTTGATGTTCGAAACAACTCTTTCTCTGACAAATTCTATGAATTATGCGCAAAGCACTACTCTCCATTTTTACAGTGCTCATCATAGTAGGGCCCGCCTTAGCTCAAAATGTGCTTCCCATCGGAAAATGGAGGAGTCATTTGCCTCTCCGAACCGGCAAATTTGTAACCCAGAGTGAGGACAAAGTCTATTACTCCACCAACTATTCTATCCTGGAACTGGACAAAGAAGAGCTCTCCACGCGCTTTCTTTCTAAAGTTAATGGATTGAGTAACATCGGGATAGAATTCATACGCTATAACCCACTCAGCGATATTCTGATTGTGGTATACAAGAATACCGTAATCGACCTGATCAAACCGGGCGGTGAGATCGTGACGATGAGCCAGATCCGCAACTTCAGCAACTTCATTGGGGAAAAACGGATCTTTGATATTCACATCGAGAATGATTCGATGGTATATCTGGCAGCGAATTACGGCGTTTCCAAGATCAATATCTTCGCCAACGAGTTTGCCTTTACCACTTTCACCGGTATTGCGGTGAAGTCGGTCCATCTCTTTGACGGAGCCATCTATGCCGCCACTGAAGAGGGCGTATACCGGGCGATGGTCAGCAATGTCAACCTCGACGATTTTGGCAACTGGAAACTGCTCGGCCCGGAAGATGGCTTCCCGCTGGATTACAAAGCGAAGGCTTTTGCCACCTTTAACGGGACTTTGCACCTCGGTATTAATGATACTCTTTGGCGTTATACAGATAACCGGCTGGAGTTTGTGCACTATGAGAATGGGTCTACGCTCGAGTTCCTAACCCATGAAGGCACACATTTGCTGGCAGGCTTCCGGCCGGGCCGTATTGTATATTTTCATCCGGACGGGACCCAGGGCATCATTATCGGCAATTGTGTAGAGACGCCTAATTACGCTATTGAAGACAGCAAGGGGCGCTTGTGGTTTGGCAATGACCGGGTGCGAAATGGTTTTCGCATGTCAACCGGGGTGACGGAATTCTGTTCGGTTATGGAATTCGATTCGCCCTGGTCGGAGTCCGCCTGGGACATGGATGTGGTCAATGGCGAGCTTTGGCTGGCCACCGGGGGGCTGGATCAGACCCTTAGCGCCCGCTTCAACTCCGATGGCTTCGCCTCCTTTATCGACGGGCAATGGACCATCTACAACCGGCAGCTTCGGGAGGACCTCAAGGGCCCCGATCCCACAACCAATGACGATGATCCGGTGGACTTCGTCACTATTCTGGCTCAGCCCGGCAACGGCAAGGTTTTTGTCGGGAGTTATACGGAGGGCTTGATCGAGTTGGAAGGAGACAACATCACGCAGTATACTGAACTCAACTCCTCCCTGCAGCGGGCCATTGGCGACCCACGGGTCCGGGTCTCCAGCCTGGCCCTGGATGAAGAGGGCAACCTGTGGGTGGCCAACAACTCCGCCCCGGAGCCCCTTTCTGTCCGGCTTGCTGATGGTACCTGGCGGAGTTTTTCGATGCCGGGCTGCAACCAGAACCAGGTTTTCGACCTGGCCATCGATGATGAAGGGTATAAGTGGTTGAGGCTGGGCAATACCAGCGCCGGCGTTTTGGTTTTTGACGAAGGAGCACTCGATGACCCAACTGATGACCGCTGCCGGGTATTTACTTCCAACAATAGTGACCTGGCCACCAATAATGTCAACTGCCTGGCCGCTGACCTGGAGGGTAATATTTGGGTCGGTACCACTGAGGGCATTTTTATTTTCGAATGCGGGGGCAGCGCTTTTGAGCCGGAATGCCGGGGTTCGCGCCGCATTGTAGAAGTCGATGGTTTCGGAGCCTTCCTGCTGGAAACAGAAGAAGTACAAGCCATCGCTGTGGATGGCGCCAACCGGAAATGGGTGGGCACCAAGAATGGGGTGTTTCTGCTGTCCGCCAATGGGGAAGAACAGGTGGCCCGCTTCACAGAAGATAATTCTCCTCTATTTGATAATGACGTGATCGAGATCGCCGTCGACCAGGAGTCCGGAGAGGTCTTTATTGCGACTGTGACGGGGATGCTCTCCTATCAGAGCGATGCAGTTGCCGGCGGGCGCACTCATAAATCTGAAATAGAGGTATTTCCCAACCCGGTGCGGGAGGATTATGACGGCCCCATTGCCATCCGCGGCCTGGCGCGGGATGCCACCGTTAAAATCACGGATGTTACGGGTAAACTGGTTTTTGAAACAACAGCTCTGGGGGGACAGGCTATATGGTATGGGCTGGACTACAATGGCCGCCGGGTCAACTCCGGGGTCTACCTGGTCTTTAGTTCCAGCAATCCGCGCTTTGCAGGCTTTTCCGGCAAGGCGGATGCTGCGGTCGCAAAAATACTGGTATTGAACTAATTAAATACCCTATGTAACTATTCAGCAGTTAGCTTTTGGCGGTTAGCGTTTAGTAAATGTCTGCCCTTAAGGTTGTTATGTTAAGCAAAAAACCGGTAGCTTAAGCCTATATCCCTTTTTTATGGGCATCGGGTGCCAATGGCCAACAGCTTAGTTACTACCCTGCAAAAGAAAGGTTCAGAACAGCACCCGAAGGCGCTGTCTGAACCTGTTTAGAGTCTTAGATATCCTCAATTGTGTGTTGAGATGGGGTTGGACAACCAGGTTGCCACCCTTTATAAGAAAGAATAGGTGTTATTCTTTTTGAAACATTCTGGAGCGGAGCTCCAAAAATTGTTGCCGACATATAAAAATAGGAAAAATTTTACAATTCCTCATCTGAAAAGGGGTGAAAAAATTTCCCGACGGTAACTTTTTCAAAGCAAGGGGGATATTTATTTTTAGAAATAGGACTAAGCCGGCATATTTATCTCCTCATAAAGAGGAAAGCTTTCCATAAATTCATTGACCTGATTTCTGGTATCGGTGATCAGTTTTTCATTGTCCGGGCTGCAGATAACGGCATCGATCCAGTTGACGATTTGCCGGCAGTCGGCCTCTTTCAGGCCGCGGGTGGTTACGGCAGCGGAGCCGACCCGAATCCCGGAAGTGACGAAAGGCGTTTGAGTATCAAAGGGCACCATATTTTTGTTGACCGTAATGTCGGCTTTTTCCAGAGCTTTTTCCGCCACTTTGCCGGTCACACCCTTGGAACGCAGGTCGATGAGCATGAGGTGGTTGTCGGTACCACCGGAGATCAGTTGGTAACCCTTTTCGACAAAGGCTGCGGCCATAGCCTGGGCATTTTTAACGATCTGCTGCGCGTAAACCTTGAAAGAAAGGTGCAATGCTTCACCGAAGGCCACCGCTTTAGCGGCGATAACGTGCTCGAGCGGGCCGCCCTGCATGCCGGGAAATACCCCGCTGTTCAACACGGATGACATCTGGATGGGGCTGCCTTTTTTGGTCGTGCGGCCCCAGGGGTTATCGAAGTCATTGCCCATCATGATGATGCCGCCACGCGGGCCGCGAAGGGTTTTGTGGGT
>JAGQXQ010000042.1:0-14333 GCA_020436535.1 Phaeodactylibacter sp. | reverse complement strand
CGAAAGCGCTTGTAATCCCAGTCCCGGGAATAGGCGGAAGCCCCACAGATGATCAACTTGGGCTTTATCTCCAGGGCTTTTGCTTCCACCTTATCCATATCTATTATGCCGGTATCCTTTTCCACCCCGTAGAAGTGGGGTTTGTAGACCTTGCCAGAGTAGTTGACCGGAGAACCATGAGAGAGGTGGCCGCCATGGGAGAGGTCGAAGCCCAGTATGTGGTCGCCAGGCTGGAGCACAGCCAGGAATACGGCGGCGTTGGCCTGTGCGCCGGAATGTGGCTGGACGTTGGCGAATTCGGCGCCGAAGAGCTGGCAAAGGCGGTCGATCGCCAGTTGTTCCACCTGATCTACAAATTCACAGCCGCCGTAGTAGCGCTTCCCGGGGTAGCCTTCTGCATACTTATTGGTCAGGCAACTGCCTGAAGCCTCCATCACCTGAGGGCTGGCGAAGTTTTCAGAAGCTATGAGTTCAACACCCGTTTGCTGCCTGTTTAATTCTTTTTCTATTAAGTTGAAAACGACGCTATCTTTTGCCATCTTTAATTATTTAGTGAGGGCAACAGCCAGGAGGGCTGGGTTGTTTATTCCCTATGTCGCCTGTTTGCGGATCAAAATTCCGGACAAATTTATGCGGTTTGAAGGGGAGTTAATAATTTTTGTGATAAACTTTATCTGAAACTTAAAGCTTTTTCCTTCGTAAAAACACAATAAAAAGCCAAGATTAAGCTTTGTATTTATCCCATATAAGTCCCAGTATAGCAGGCCTATGAAATAATTTTACAAATTGCGAATTTTGCATCCGCAGGCCCTTCAGGGCGGTATTTGTTGCAGAAAAACGGGTGAAGCTTTCCGAAAGGCCCCTTTTTTGGAAAGGCGCTCGCTGTGAAAACCAAATTAAAAGTGAATTGATGCTGAGAAGAAGCAGCCGGCTATTACTGACGATAATCATTGCTTTATGTTTTACCTGGGCCATGAAAGCCCATACGGGCCGTTATCGCTGCATGTGGCGTAGCGACCCGGCTACTACTATGGTTGTCGGTTGGGATCAGGCCTCCGGCTATGACCCGATTCTGTATTACGATGTTGTTGACTTCGGCACTCAGATTACCGCCTACCGGAACAAACAGCAGCCGGACCGCATCATCGTGTCCAAAGGGATGAATAACCATTACGCCCGCCTTTCTGGCCTGCGGCCTAATACCGTTTATTACTTTGTCATTCAGGACAATGAGGGCGTCAGTCAGCGGTTTTCTTTCAAAACCGCTCCGGACACCCCCACCGAACGCCTCTCCATCATTGCCGGAGGGGATTCCCGCAATAACCGGGAGGCCCGCCGGGACGCCAACAAGCTGGTTAGTAAGTTGCGGCCCCATTGCATCATGTTCGATGGTGACATGACCGCCGGGGATACCTATCAGGAATGGCGTGAATGGTTTGACGACTGGCAGGAGACCATCGGTAGTGACGGCAGGATCTTTCCCGTCATTCCCTCCCGGGGCAACCACGAATCGGCTAACAGCTCCATCACCGAGCTTTTCGATGTGAGCAGCAATGATGTGTACTATGCCCTCACTCTGGGCGGCAACCTCTTTCGCATTTATACCCTGAACTCGCTGATCCCTCCGGGTGGAAGCCAGCGCATTTGGTTGGAAGGCGACCTCAAGGCCAGTAACAGCATTACCTGGAAAATGGCCCAGTACCACCATGCTATCCGTCCCCATACCCAAAAGAAACCGGAAAAAGACGAGTTGTTGCTCAACTGGTCAACGCTGTTTTATAAGTACGGCGTCAGCCTCGCCATGGAATCCGATGCCCATGTGGTTAAAACGACCTATCCTATACGTCCTTCCCGTGACCCTGGAAGTGACGAGGGATTTATCCGGGATGATGAAGCGGGCACAGTATACATCGGCGAAGGCTGCTGGGGCGCTCCGCTGCGCGATAATAATGACAACAAATCGTGGACCCGCGCCAGCGGCAGCTTTAATCAGTTTAAATGGATCTTCGTCGATCAGGAAAAGATCGAAGTACGGACCATTCGCACCGACGGCGCCTTGCGGGTAGCGGAAGTCAGCCACAACAATATTTTTGATCCGCCTATCGGCCTGGTCATCTGGAACCCGCCCAGCGGTGATGTGTTGACGATCTACAACCGCAAAGCGATTGCGTCTACTTCTGGCTCTGGCTCCCGCCCCTCGGCTGCTGTTCGCGAGGATGGGCCTTCCGCTTCGCCTTCCCGTTCCTCTCTTCGGCCGGCTGCGGCTAATAACCCTTCCTCTTCTATTCCACGCGAACCGGAGCCTGCCGCTTCTGACCCCAACGACTGGTCTCCTTTCCCGAAGGTAGCTCCCGATGAAAAAGGCAGCATCGTCGTAAAATATTTCCTCCCGCAAAACTGCGATGTAAGTGTACAACTGATCAGCCCCAAATGGAAGGAGATGGCTCGCATTGAATTTCCCCGTCAATCCAGTGGGGAGCATGTGAAAAACCTGGACCTGAGCCGGGCGCCCCCCGGGCGATACCTGCTTGTCGTCAAAGGCAACAGTAAACTGGTGCGGCGCTTTCAGGTATTGATCCGGTGAGGGTTTAGCCCCCGCATCCGGCAGCTGAGGCTTCATCGCATCGGAGTGAGGGCTCCAATCAACTTGACTTTTACCTGACTCAGCTGAGGCGGGCGACTCAATCAACTCGGCCAGCCCTTGTCTGCCATAGCTTTATGGATAAGCAGGCAGCCACAAAGACAAAGTTTTGTAGCTTTGGGCGACCAAAACCAAAAGCATGGCGAAGTCGCTCAATACCATCAAAGGGCCGATCGATGAAGAGCTCAGAGTGTTCGAAACCCGCTTTCGGGACGCAATGCGGAGCCCTGTTCCCTTATTGGATAAGATCACCTTCTATATTGTCCGCCGAAAAGGTAAGCAGGTGCGGCCGATGTTTGTATTCCTGGCTGCCAAGGCTTGCGCAGATGTGACGGATGCTACCTATACCGCAGCCTCCCTGGTGGAACTGCTGCATACCGCCACCCTGGTCCACGATGATGTAGTCGATGATTCCTACGAACGCCGGGGTTTTTTCTCTATCAATGCACTCTGGAAGAATAAGATTGCCGTATTGGTGGGAGACTACCTTTTCTCCCAGGGCATGTTGCTGGCCCTGCGCAGCAAACAGTACCTGCTTTTGGAGATCGTCTCCGATGCGGTAAAGGCCATGAGTGAGGGAGAGCTCCTGCAGATAGAAAAAGCTCGCAGGCTGGACATCGAGGAAAAGGTTTACTACGATATCATCCGCCAGAAAACGGCTTCTCTCATTGCCGCAGCCTGCAGCGCCGGAGCTGCCTCGGCTACAACCGATGAAGAACAGATTGAGCGCATGCGCCTGTTCGGGGAAAAGATCGGCATCGCCTTCCAGATTCGGGATGACCTCTTTGATTTCGGGACGGATGATGTCGGCAAGCCTCTGGGCATTGACATCAAGGAAAAGAAAATGACCCTGCCGCTGATCTACGCCCTCCGGCAGGCCTCTCGGCCGGACCGCCGCAGGGTGATCAACACCATCCGCCGCCATAGTGATAAGCCGGATAAAGTGCAGGAAGTGGTGGAATTTGTCCGGGCCAGCGGCGGATTGGAATACGCCCGGAGCGCCATGGAGGATTTTCGTAGCCAGGCTTTCGAGTTACTTCAGGCCTTCCCGGAGTCTCCCGCCCGGCAATCGCTGGCTGATTTGGTTACTTTTGTGACAGAACGGAAAAAGTAGGGGCTGATTGAGGGCTATAGTTATATGGCAAAACCTAGACCTTTAGTACAACAATATAACCTATTGGCAATATAACCATTCCCCTACACCCTCGACCCTTTCTGATCTTCATGCGGATAACCTTCATCTTCCAGCGGTTCCACCAGTAATACGCGGCCGTCGATCACGCCGATGATGCGAACCGGGACGCCGGGTTTGAGTTCGCCGCCACCGGTGATGGCCTCCAATTCGTAAGGAGCGCCCCGGAGGTTGAGGTGGACTTTGCCGAAACCGTTGCGGTGAGGAGGGATGGGTTCCAGTACTTTGCCGGTACTTTCCATGAGCTGCTCAGAACCAAGGTTGCGGCCGGGGGCCAGAGAGAGGAAAAACCGGATCAACCTTTTAGTATAGGCGGCGGCCAGCAGGCCTCCGGCAATAGCAAAAAGCAGAATGGCCGGCAAGCCAACCGCCTGGTAGCTCAATGCCAGCGCCAGCCAGCCGAAGGCGGTGGAAAAGGCCAGTATGGTGCGGGGAGTGAAGATGCGGGAGGAACGATGTTCCGGCTCGGCTCCACTGGCCTGAGATAGCTCGTACAGGCTTAGCGCTGAAAGGATAGCCAGGAGCAGGCTGGAGACGATCGCTACCAACCAGAACACCTGCTGAGCCCAATTCTGGGCTTCCCACCAATCTCCGAATAGTGAAAAATGCATAGTACGCACTATTAAATGAGCCCGAGCGTAGAACATTATTGTGTGCGGAAAGGTAAATCATGCTGAGCAACAATCATTATGTGTTCGACCAAGAACGTGGGTTTATCGGCAAAAACGAAGGCTTTCGGTAACGCCTGTCTGGAATGATCGGAAAATCCAGGGATTAATTGGCTGAATGTACTTACCTTTGCCGACAAGTTTAACGTCTATGAATCCAATGATCGAAGTAAAGCTTTTTTCCGGAACGACGTCAGAGTATCTGGCTAAGAATATTGCAGAATACTATGGCCATCCCCTGGGTGACATCAAAGTATACCGCTTTAGTGATGGGGAGATGCAACCGACGATCAATGAGTCCGTCCGGGGAGCCTACGTCTTTTTTATTCAATCTACCTACGCTCCGGCAGAAAACCTCATGGAATTACTGCTCATGATCGATGCTGCCAAACGGGCGTCTGCCGGGTACATTTCTGCAGTAATCCCTTATTTTGGTTATGCCCGGCAAGACAGGAAAGATAAACCGCGGGTACCTATTTCCGCCAAGTTGTGCGCCAACCTGTTGCAGGCCGCCGGCGCCAACCGGATTATGACTATGGACTTTCACGCCGACCAGATACAGGGCTTCTTTGATATCCCGGTAGACCACCTCAAAAGCGAGGCCATTTACGTACCGTACCTACAGGAAATGGACCTCAGTAATGTGATCTTTGCTTCTCCGGATGTCGGTGGAGTGAAAAGAGCCCGCACCTACGCCAAGCACTTCAGCCGAAACCTTGTGATCTGCGACAAGTACCGGAAACGAGCCAATGAGATTGCCGAAATGACTGTTATCGGCGACGTGCAGGATGCGGACGTTATTCTGGTAGACGACCTGGTTGATACGGCAGGAACGCTCTGCCGCGCCGCCAAGATCCTCATTGAAAAGGGCGCCCGCAGCGTGCGGGCCATGTGTACTCACCCGGTCCTCTCCGGAGATGCCTACCAAAAGATTGAAGATTCCATGCTGGATGAGCTACTCGTTTGTGATACCATTCCGCTGAGAGAAAAATCCAGTAAGATCAAGGTGCTGTCTACCGCCAAACTCTTTTCCCGGGCCATTCGCAATACCCACGAACACCGTTCCATATCCGCTCTTTTTGTAGGAGGGTAAAACTTTAGGGATTTTCAAAAAATCATGTTTCCCTTTTTAAATAAAAATCTCTATCTTTGCGTGCCTTTTTGGAATTAAAGGGTTAATAAGAGTTGAAAGCATTAACGACAAAGTCGATAAATCATGGAAGTAGTTACTATAAGCGGACAGTTGCGCACCGATCTCGGCAAGACAGCCACCAAGGCAGTCAGAAATGGAGGTAAGATCCCCTGTGTGCTTTACGGAGGAGATGAGGTCATCCATTTCTCTACCAACCCGAAAGAAGTTCGTGACCTCATCTATACGCCGGACTTTAAGGTTGCGGAAATTTCGATCGATGGGCAGGTCTATAAGTGCTTCATAAAAGATATTCAGTGGCATCCGGTAACGGATGAAATTGTCCATCTCGATTTCCTTCGCCTTATCGAAGGCGTGCCGGTTAAAGTGGAAGTACCGTTGCGTTTCAATGGTGTTTCTCCGGGCGTTAAGAACGGTGGTAAACTGATCCAGAAGCTGCGCAGGATCAAGATCCGGACGACACCCGAACACCTCATTGGTGAGTTGAATGTCGATATTTCCAACCTCCTGCTCAATCAATCAATCCGGGTCCGGGATATCGACAGCGTTCGCGAAAATATCAATGTGCTGAATTCTCCGGGTGTACCGGTCGCATCCGTTGAAGTACCCCGCGCACTTCGTTCCGCTACCGCTGCTGCTGAGAAAGATGGCGAGGAAGGTGAAGAAGGCGAGGAAGGGGCTGAAGAAGGAGCCGGCGGCGAAGAATAGCATCCTCATTTCAATATTTTTATTGAATACGGAAGAGGTGCAGAAGCGTTCAACGCTTTGCACCTCTTTCGCTATTTGTACTGATAAGTGCCTATGCTTCACACTACTTTGGTTCAGACGGCCCTCCACTGGGAAGATAAAGAGGCCAACCGGCAACAGCTGGCCGGGAAGCTTTCCGCCTTGTCCGTTCAGACGGATCTGGTTGTTTTGCCGGAAATGTTTACCACTGGCTTTACGATGAACGCCCGACTGCTGGCCGAGCCTACCGAAGGGCCTACTTATGAGTGGATGGCCGGCCTGGCCGGCCGATTGGGGGCCGCAGTGACGGGGAGCTTCATCGTCGAAGAGGATGGGGCCTACTTTAACCGCCTGCTTTGGGTGCGGCCGGATGGCAGCTACGAAAAGTACGACAAACGTCACCTCTTTACGCTGGCGGGCGAGCAGAAGCATTATGAGCCGGGCCAGCATCGGCTTATTGTTGAACTCAATGGCTGGAAAATACTGCCCCTCATTTGCTACGACCTGCGCTTTCCCGTCTGGGCCCGCAATGTGGAGCAGTACGACCTGCTGATCTACGTCGCCAACTGGCCTGAAATGCGCCGACAGGCCTGGCGGGCCTTGCTGGCAGCCCGCGCCATTGAGAACCAGTCTTTTACGCTGGGCGTCAACCGCGTTGGCCAAGATGGCAATGGGTTTCCGTACACCGGCAATTCCTCTGCCTTCGATTTTGCCGGCGAAGAACTGCTCCATGCCTCTAATGTGGAAGGCTTGTTTAGCCTGCACCTCTCCTATGACGAGCAACAGGATTTTAGAAAGAAACTGCAATTCCTGGCCGATCAGGATAGGTTTGAGATCAAGTGATGGCCTGCATTTTTTAAAAGTGTGCAAGCGTAGTCTCCAAACAGGATATTTCTTAACACAACCCTCACACTTTACAGGAAATAAAATCCAAATCAGGGCCGTTTATTATTTCGATCTTTTAACCTCCCAATCCAATTTGCCCTATGTTCAAATCTTTTGTGAGGACTGCCGTTCTTTTTTCCTTTCTGATCTTTGCCCTTTCGCGTTGCGCTTCATTCACGGAGGCAGGAGGCGTGAACGGGCCTCGCAACCCTTCACGAGCCGGAACAAGCGCCAACACAAGTACGGGGGTGGAGGCAGTTGCCCCACAGAGAAAAAAAGTAGTAGACTTCGCCAAGAAACAACTGGGCGTCAAATACCGGTCAGGAGGCAAGACCCCCAAAGGGTTTGACTGTTCGGGCCTGTCCTACTATGTAATGAAGAACTTCGATATCACCCTTTCGCCCAGCTCCCGCTACCAGGCCAAGGAGGGCAAAAAGATCCGGGTGGAAGAGGCGCAGCCTGGAGACCTTATCTTTTTCAAGCGCAGCGCCGCCGGGCCGGTCTTCCATGTGGCCATAGTGGTGCGCAACAGCCGGGAGGGCATTGAAGTGATCCATAGCACTTCCCGGGGTGTCGTCATTGATAACATCTCCAAATCGAGTTATTGGGAGCCGAAGATTTTTTCGGCGCGAGAGGTGTTGTAATCGTTATTCCCATTTACCAGAGTATTGTATTTATTGCCGGGCGATTCCTCCTACGGTCCAATCCTGATTTTTAAGGGATAGATCCCAATGGCGGCTACCCGTCATACGTTGGACACTATTGATAACCAAGAAGTTGGGGAAAGCTCGGCGTCATTCCGGCTTCCGATTTCCGACTTCCGGCTTTTGTCCATCGTTAGAACGGTAACCCCAATGGCTATCAGCGCTAACCGCCAAATGTCAGATAGCCATGTGGGGTTCTTTTTATCATGATCCGCCTACCGAATCCCGCCTGGAACTGGCCAGATCCCGTCATTTTTTGTATTTTCGCTTCTTCCGTCACTAAAGCGGAGGATTCGTATCCAATGTATTTGACCAAACCACAGCAACTACATGATCAATTTAATACTCTTTGGCCCTCCTGGCTCCGGGAAAGGCACCCAGGCGGCCAAGCTCGTTGAAAAGTACGAGCTGCTGCATATTTCCACTGGCGACCTGTTTCGCTACGAGATGGGCAACAATACACCGTTGGGGCAGGAAGCGAAAAGCTACATTGAAAAGGGCGAGTTGGTGCCCGATGAAGTGACCGTGGGTATGCTACGCAATAAGGTGGAGGCTAACCCGGATGTGGAAGGTTATATTTTCGACGGGTTTCCACGCACCATCCCCCAGGCAGATGCACTGGATAATCTGCTGGCTGAAAACGGCAATGAAGTCTCTCTTTTGGCCATGCTGGAGGTGCCGGATGATGAGCTCGTCAAACGCCTGCTGCTGCGGGGAGAGACGTCTGGCCGAACCGACGATATCGATGAGGCCATCATCCGCAACCGCATCGAAGTGTACAAGAGCGAAACCACTCCCGTTTTTGATTATTACGCCGGAAAGGGCAAGTCCGCTAAAGTACACGGGGTGGGGAGCATCGACGATATTTTTGGCCGGCTGTGCGCCGAGATCGACGGCTTATAGCAGTCGATCCCGGCGGCTTTCAACCTTACTCTAACCAAATTCATTCGTTCAAAATTAGTCCACAAACTTCCAGCGCCGGAAGGTTTCCATGGCTTCGTATTCCGCCAGCCCCAGATTGCGGTAGTCTTGAGCGGTTGCCTGGTTGCGGTCTTCGGCGCGCTGCCAGAATTCCCTTTCATCTGTTCCGGGAAAGGGGGGGCGGTCTTTCTGCGACTGGTGCATGAAGATAGCCTGGCGTTTTTTGCGTAGCTCAGCCGGGCTGAGTGGCACCGCCATTTCGATCTCGTGCACCGGCCATTCATGCCAGGCGCCCCGGTAGAGCCACAGCCAACAGTCTTTGAGCCAGGACTGCCCTTTCATCTTTTCAAAGGCGCCGAAGATGGCCTCCATACATACGCGATGGGTGCCGTGGGGGTCGGCCAGGTCTCCGGCGGCGTAGACCTGGTGTGGTTTTATCTGCTCCAAAAGAGACGCTACGACTTCGATGTCCTCATCGCCCAACGGCCTTTTCCTCGGGCTGCCTGTTTCATAGAAAGGCATGTCCAGGAAGTGTATGTGGTCGTCATCCAGGCCACAGAAGCGGGCGGCCGCCCGGGCTTCTCCCCGGCGAATGATACCTTTGATGCGGCGTATTTCTGCCGAATCCGCCTCTCCTGAACCTTTTTGATCCAGAAAGTCCATCATGCTTGAATACTGGCCCTGCATTTTGGCAACGACGTCATTGTCTCCACTTACCGTTTCCTGAAGGAATTCGATGAAGCGGAGCGCGTCATGGTCATGCACGGCGATGTTGCCGGAGGTCTGGTACGCTACGTGGACTTCGTGGCCCTGATCGACCAGGCGGAGGAAGGTTCCTCCCATAGAGATGACGTCATCATCGGGATGCGGGCTGAAGATAACCACCCGTTTTCGGGCGGGTTTGGCCCGCTCGGGCCGGGTCGTGTCGTCGGCATTGGGCTTGCCGCCAGGCCAGCCGGTAATGGTGTGCTGGAGGCGGTTGAAAATGCGGATATTGATATCATAGGCAGAAGCATGCTCGATGATGAGGTCGCTAAGGCTATTCTCGGCATAGTCTTCATCGGTCAGCTTCAGGATGGGCTTATTTAGTTTTTGAGACAGCCAAACGACGGCCTGGCAGATCAGGTCTTCGTCCCAGTTGCACATGCCAATGAGCCAGGGCGCCTGGAAACGGGTCAGTTCACTGGCGGCGCTCTGATCCAGATAGGCCTTTACATTGGGGTGTTTCTGCAGGAAAGTCGACGGCACCGCCGCCGTCACCTGGCCTTCGATAGCCCGCTTCAGGACGGCGGCCTTGTGGTCGCCCCAGGCCAACAGGTAGATGGTCTTGGCCTTCATGATGCTTTTGATGCCCATTGTGATGGCCCGATAGGGCACATCATCCTCATGTGGGAAATCCTTGAGCGCATCTTTGCGAGTGATGGCGTCGAGGCGGACCAGGCGGGTTTCGGAATGCTCCCAGGAACCCGGTTCGTTGAAGCCAATGTGGCCGGTACGCCCGATCCCAAGCAGTTGAATATCCAGCCCCCCCTGGGCGTCTATCTCCTTTTCGTAGGCAGCGCAATAACTCTCTACCTTTTCCATGGGGATGGTACCGTCCGGGATGTGAATGTTTTCCGGTTTGATGTCCACATGGTCGAAAAGATATTCGTGCATAAAGCGAACATAACTCTGCGGTGCATCCGGCTGCAGAGGGTAGTACTCATCCAGGTTGAAGGTAACGACATTCCGGAAGCTCAGCCCTTCTTCGCGATGCATGCGCACCAATTCCTGATAGACCTGAATAGGGGAAGAACCGGTAGCTAAGCCGAGTACGATCTTTTCTCCTTCCTGCTGTCTTTGCCGAATGGACAGAGCAATGGACTGAGCGACATGGCGACAGCCGTCAGCAGCGGATTTCCATACTTTTACGGGAATTTTTTCGAGAGATTTTAGTTGGTAACGTAGACGCTCCATGGGCTTGGTTTTATGTTTGTAGGGCAAATGTCATAAATCTATGGAAAAAGAATACATAAAAATTGACAAAATGAGCAAAAAATATAGCAAATTATTGAATTTTCCGCTGGATTATGCCTAATCAAACAATTGAACAGAACAAAACCTTATCTTTGCGGCCCGATATGAAAGGGTGAACAGGAACAAGATGAGATGGCAGAACAGAACTTTGTAGATTACGTCAAAATATGTTGCCGGTCAGGCGCCGGCGGCGCCGGGTCGGTCCACTTTATGCGCGACCGGAAGAACCCCCGTGGCGGCCCCGATGGTGGTGACGGGGGCCGTGGAGGACACATTATCCTACGTGGCAATCGCAATGTGTGGACGTTGCTGGCGCTCAAATACCGCAAGCACGTCATCGCCGGCGATGGCGTCAATGGCAGCTCCAATAACAAAACAGGGGCCTTCGGAGAAGATATCATTCTGGAAGTTCCTCTCGGGACGGTCGCCAAGGATGCCGAAACCGGCGAAGTGCACTTTGAGATCACCCAGGACGGGGAAGAGAAGTCCCTGGTCGAAGGAGGCCGGGGCGGGCAAGGCAACACCCATTTTAAGTCGGCCACCAATCAGACCCCTCGTTTTGCCCAACCCGGCGAGCCAGGAAAAGAAGAGTGGAAGATACTGGAGCTCAAATTGCTGGCAGATGTAGGCCTGGTAGGCTTCCCCAATGCCGGTAAATCTACCCTGCTTTCCGTTGTCACTGCCGCCAAACCTAAGATCGCCAATTATCCATTTACGACGCTGAAGCCCAACCTCGGCATCGTCCCCTACCGCGATGACCGCTCTTTTGTAATTGCCGATATTCCCGGCATCATCGAAAAGGCCCACGAAGGCAAAGGATTGGGCCACCGCTTCCTGCGCCATATCGAACGAAACGCTACCCTGCTCTTCATGATCCCCTGTGATACCGGAAGTATTAGTAGGGAATATGAGATCCTGCTCAACGAGCTGCGGCAATACAACGAAGAACTGCTGGATAAACCCCGGGTGCTGGCCATCACCAAAAGCGACCTCATCGATGAGGAATTGAAGGAGATGCTCCAGCAGGATATTCCGAAAGATGTGCCGTATCTTTTCATTTCTGCTGTCGCCCAACAGGGCTTGATGGAACTGAAGGACTTGTTGTGGGAGACGATCAATAAGGAGGCCGACGAAGAGGGTATGGAACAGGAGGGCCGTTTTCCTTCGGATTGAGGATTTGTGTGTTGGTTGGGTTTTTGCTTCCTCCTGAATATTTCCGGTTAAACTGAATGGAAAAAGTCAAAAAGCAAAACAAATTTGTTACCTTTGGTAAGATTTTGACCAAATTGTTTTATCTATGATGACGTTTGAAGATGCTAAAAAGATAGTGGCGCCTGAAGGGCAATCCATTAGCAAAACCCGGTCTCAAATAATCGTCGGAGACTCGAGAGAAAAGGTGAAAGATCTGCCCGGCGATTTTTATGCTTCCTGCATAACCAGCCCACCCTATTGGGGCAAAAGGGACTACGGCATCGAAGAACAGGTTGGAGCGGAGTTTGAACTAGAAAATTACATCAGCAGTTTAGTCGCCATATTCAGAGAGGTGAGAACCAAACTAAAAGAGGACGGCACCTTGTGGTTAAACCTGGGTGATTCCTATACCAGTGGAAACAGAACCTGGAGAGCACCCGATAAGAAAAATCCTGCCAGAAAAATGTCTTACAGGCCACCTACTCCAGAGGGCTTAAAGCCTAAAGATTTGGTTGGTGTTCCGTGGAGGGTCGCTTTCGCGTTGCAGGAAGATGGATGGTATCTGAGATCAGACATTATCTGGTATAAACCCAATTGCCAACCGGAATCAGTCAAGGATAGGCCAACAATGGCCCATGAATATGTTTTCCTTTTCTCGAAATCGGAAAAATATTATTACGACTACGAAAGCATAAGAGAACCATCGAAGACAAACGGAAAATTACGTAATAAAAGAACGGTATGGGAAGTAAATACCGAGCCGTTTGCGGACGCTCATTTTGCTACTTTCCCCAAAAGTTTGATCGTGCCGATGATACAGGCAAGCTCCAGAGAGGATGATTTCATACTTGATCCTTTTTTTGGTTCAGGAACGGTCGGGGAAGTGTGTAATATGCTCAACAGAAAATTCCACGGGATAGAGATAAACGATGAATACATTTCAATAGCCCAAAAAAGGATAAAATCTTACATTAATGGAAGAATCTTCTGAGTTCCCGGTTTTGGACCCTGAACTCCAGGCAAGTTTCTATTACAGATTAAAGACAATTAAGGAAGAGTATTTATATGAATCATTGCGTAGTACTGTCAAAAAAATCGATATTAGGAAACTTGACAACGAGTTGAATGATTTAGTGCCCAAGAAATATCTCAACAAATTAGCTTCTCATGGTTTAAGAGGAGAGTTGGTATTTCCCGTTCCATATATTATTGAATCCAATCCATTTCTGCTGGGTTACTACAGGTTGCTTTTTGGGTTTTCTCAAAAGGAATTTTATTCCAAAGGACCATTTGGCAGGTTCAAAGCCTTAGAGGAAAAAGGCAGGATTTCTATAAAGTACTCAGATCAAATTAAGCCACTTTGTGAAAGTTTAATTGGTTCTGCATGTCGTTTATTAGAAGAAATGGATGAAATATCCCAAGCAATCGTACATGAACTCCAATTATTGACAATCGGGCCGCAGCTTAGAGGCTCCAAAAACAATGAGTTTGGAAGAGTTGCCACACAAAAAACATTCAACCTCATTAAGTCAATTGTACAGCCTTACATTATTTCAAAGACTTCCTCTTCAATGATTTTGAAAAACGATTCGAACCGATCTGTTAGGATTGAATTTGCAGCTGATCCTGACATTCAAATCATTGAAGAGATGGCCTCCAAAGAAAGAGGATTAGTCTCGATCGAAATAAAAGGCGGCACGGATGTATCTAATATTCATAACAGAATTGGTGAAGCTGAAAAAAGCCATCAAAAAGCAAAAAAAAGAGGATATTTTGAATTCATGACCATTCTAAGAGTTGACATCAGTTATGAAGTACTTCGGCAAGAATCTCCTACCACAAGTCATTTTTTTCATTTAGACAAGATTTCAGATAAAGAGCATAGTGAATTCGAGGAATTCAAGGAACTTTTGTCATCAATGCTGAGCATAAACGTCTAAAACTTTTTCATCGGATATTATGAAATCCTCAGATATAGAAAAAGCCCTTAGTGAGCTATTTTACGAGTGGGCGGGCGAAGAGCCGGGCCTGTTGCTCCCCCTGGCGCCTTCCGGCTCCCAGCGTATCTATTATCGTCTGAAAAGCGGTAACAAGACCGCCATCGGCGCGTACAATCCCGACCGTAAGGAAAACCAGGCCTTTCTCACTTTTTCCCGGCACTTCCACAGCAAGGAACTACCGGTTCCGGAGATTTACTGTGAAGATTCGAAGGGCCATTTCTACCTGCAGGAAGACCTGG
>JAGQXQ010000246.1:1765-4741 GCA_020436535.1 Phaeodactylibacter sp. | reverse complement strand
GGGGTGAGCGTATGGGATGGGCGGACGTTCACTAATTTCACAGAAAACGAGGGGCTACAGGGCGGATTTGTCTGGAGCCTCCTGGAAGATGAGCAAGGCCATATCTGGATCGGTACCAACGACGGCGGGATCAATGTGTGGGATGGTGCGGGTTTTATCCATTATACGACGTGCGAAGGGCTGAGAGACAATAACATTTCCAGCCTTTGCCAGGATAGGAAAGGCAACATCTGGGTGGGCACCCATAAAGGCCTGCATCGATTATCTCCACAGGATGATGATGGAAGCAGAGCGCTCCGAACGTTCCTCAATGCGGATGGCCTGGGAGGGATTTCCATAGGTAAGATGCTGGTTGATCAAAAGGAGCGCCTTTGGCTGTACACCTCCCGAGAGGTGAACAGGATCGACCTTAATACCCTGACGCCCGATACTTCCCGGCCGGTATTGGCCATGCGGGAGCTCCAGGCCTTTTTCGACTTCAATGACTGGCGGAAATTGGAGAAAGCTATCCACAACGGCGAGGATATCCGTACGGGAGAGCAGCAGTTTTCGCTGAAGGGAGTAAGCTTCGATTCCGTACAAAGGTTTATGAACTTACCGATAAACCCCGTATTCCCGCACAACATCAACCAGCTTACCCTGAGGTGGCAGGCCATACAGTGGCAAACGCCGCATCAGTTGCAATATAGCTACCGGCTGGAAGGGCAGGACCGGTTCTGGTCACCTCTCGTAAAAGAAACTAAGGCCACCTTCCAGGACCTGCGGCCGGGCCGTTATACCTTCAAAGTCAGGGCCGTGGGCGGCAATAACCAATGGAGCGATACGGCCGAATATACCTTTACTATACGGCCGCCCTGGTGGTGGACAAACCTGGCAAAACTAATTTACCTGTTTTTGGGCATCGCCGTCGTATTGGGCGCCTACCGCTATCAGCTCAGTAAAAAACTGGCCGAACAGGAAGCCCGGCAACTGAAAGAGCTGGATGAACTAAAATCCCGCTTTTTTACCAATATATCTCATGAGTTCCGCACGCCATTGACCGTTATCTCCGGGATGATCACCCAAATGGAACAGCAACCCGACCGCTGGATGCAAAAGGGAATCGAATTGATCAAACGGAACAGCCATCAGCTACTTTCGCTCATCAACCAGATACTCGACCTGCGGAAACTCGAATCAGGCGCCCTCAAACCCGACCTGATCCAGGCGGACATCATCCCCTTTTTGCAATACCTCGCCGATTCATTCGCGCCGATGGCCCAATCGAAAGGTATCCGCATTCACTTTATACCCAATTGCCCCAGCCTGGAAATGGATTACGATCCGGATAAAGTATTGCACATCATTTCGAATTTACTTTCCAACGCCATCAAATTCACCCCCGGGCCAGGAGACATTTATTTTCAGGTAGACTGCCGGGCAGATTCCGGCCAGGAAATGCTGGCCATTCAACTGAGGGATACCGGCCAGGGTATTTCCCCGGAAGCCCTCCCTTACATATTCGACCGTTTCTATCAGGTTGAAGATCTATCCTCCCAAAAACCACAAGGTTCAGGTATCGGGCTGGCGCTGACCAAGGAGCTCGTAAACTTGCTGAATGGCGCCATTCAGGTCGATAGCAAGCCAGGGGCCGGCACTACTTTTTCTCTTCTGTTTCCGGTCAGGAGGGAAGCCAGGCGCCAGAGCGAAGGCCTAGAGCCCTATTTCGCAAATAAGCATGAACTCGATATGCCAGATAAAGTGGCCACCGCTACAATAACGGCCGAACCGGATACGCCACAGATGACAAGTATACCTGCCCTGTTCCCGGCGGATGATCTACCGCCAGGCACTGATCCGCAACAAACGCTACTTGTAGTGGAAGACAATCCGGACGTCCGGCTCTATTTAACTTCCTGCCTGGAAAGGCAATACCAGCTGATCTACGCTGAAAACGGCCAGGAAGGGATCGATAGGGCCTTTGAAAAAGTCCCTGATATCATTTTGAGCGACGTCATGATGCCGGTAATGGATGGATTCGCACTATGCGATACGCTAAAAAAGGACGAGCGGACCAGCCATATTCCGATCGTTATGCTGACGGCCAAAGCTGACTTTGAATCAAGGATGCAGGGCCTTCGCAAACGGGCGGATGCTTACCTGGCCAAACCCTTCGAAGAGGAGGAACTGCTGGTCATTCTGGATAACCTGCTGGAGGCCCGCAAACAATTGCAAGCCAAATATGCCGGCGGCCTTTCCTTCGCAACGGATAGTGGAGCCGAAACGGCTCCGGCCGTCATTTCGGATGCTGAGGAGGCCTTTCTGAAAAAATTAAAGCAGGTTGTTTTGCAGCACATCGAAGATGCCGGCCTGTCGGGCGAATTCATTTGCCGGGAAATGAACATGAGCCGGACTAACCTGTACCGCAAACTAAAAGCGCTGACTGACCTGTCCATTTCCCACTTCGTCCGGCAGGTGCGTTTGGAACAGGCTAAAGAACTCCTGCTGCATACCGACAAAACCATTTCCGAAGTGGCCTATGAGGTAGGCTTTACCGATCCCAAATATTTCAGTCGCATTTTCTCTGAAACGTTTCAGCAATCTCCCAGTCAGTTTCGGGGCCAGTGAGCCACCTATCTATGTTATTTCTCAATAAATGAGGCCGGAAAGTCCGGATTTAGGCCCTTGTATTGAAAACGAGCAATTTTATTTGGGCTCCACCCCCTAGCCCCCGCCAGCGGGGGAAAACGCATCTCCGAATCGGAGGAAATATCCCCCGCTGGCGGGGGTTAGGGGGTGGACAAAACATTCTTCGTCTTCGATACTTTCCGGCCTCCGTCCGTCATAGCCGGACTACAGGCCGGCGGAGACGGAGCAGCCTCATGTGTGTATAAGTGTATGCGATTAGCCGGCAGCTTCTTATACACTAATGCACGTATACACATATACACAACCCAGAAACTGTCCATTAGTGTGACTAAAATGAACACTCTTACA
>JAGQXQ010000246.1:0-1689 GCA_020436535.1 Phaeodactylibacter sp. | reverse complement strand
ACCTGCCTGGAACATATCTCCACCCTTTTGGACAAATAGTGAGAAAGGCTCTGGCCCTTTTCGGCCCATCTTTGCCCTGAACGAAAAACAAGTTCAGGTGAAACATCAGAATGATAACCTTTCTACTTCCAATGAAACCACAGCAGGATCATCCGAACGATCCCGGGCCGCTAAAATTTGGCTCCTCGATTCCCTGCTGACTTCCCTGTACCAGCCCGTCATGCGCGCCTGGTTAAAACGGCGCCTGAATGCAGGCCATAACAAATATGGCTCGCAGCCAGAGGAAGAAGAGTGCCGCAGGGCGCTGCTTATGATCAATTCCCTTTGGGATGAACCGGGATCGGCAGACAAAGCAGAGGACGATCCTTTACACGCGCCCCTTAAGGAGAAAACGATATGGCTGAAAGGATATCATCCGAAACTGCCTGTTCCAGGCGGCCAGGCCGGGCAAGGCCCCGGCCAGCTGTTCAACCTCCTTTACCTCCGGATCTGGGATACAAACAGGCAGGATACGGCCGCCGTGCTGCGGCATTTTCATCAAAGGCTAAAAACTGGCGGCCTGCTGATTTTGGAGGCTATCCGTTTTTCGGGCTTCACAGCCTACCCTTATCACTATTCCTTTTCCAGGACGGTGGACCTCATCGCTGAGCTGGAGACGGACAAGGCCATGCCGGAACAATGGCCGGAACTGCTGAATCAAAATGGCTTTGGCATCCTGGACAGGGTGAGTTTATCTTCGGCCTTCCTGCCGCGCAGGCACAATCCAGTCATTTCGCATTGCCTGGAAACCTTCCGGACTGACATCCTGCAGCGAACCAGAACTGCCCGCGAGGAAATTGATGCCCTGATGCCTTCCCTGAAACAATTTGAAGAACAAAAAGACACCCTGATCTGCCGGCCGGGGGTACACCTGATGCTGGCCAGAAAAATATAGAGCTTATTCAAAATAAGGCCCCCATTGCTCAATCGCTTAAAACAACGAAAATTCAATTTGCACCAATATGGACGTAACGCCCACCGATGTGCCAGACCTGTCGGCGGCCGCCAACCATCAACGACTATTCGAAACTACTCAATATCCTGGGCACGGTAACTAATATCATTTTCGGTTAGCCCTTCTATAACCTAAATGGCGGAACTGGCAGACGCGCACGTTTCAGAGGCGTGATAATACCCATCGGGAAGGTATTTATTCGTTTTTCATTTTATAACGGGCTAAAGACTTGCTCATTGGAACAAATTTGAAAAAGAATCGTTTTCCTAAAAACGGGCAATGTCCTTCTTTTGGTTCTCTAGGAGCCTGTCGGAGAAGTGTTGGTGAGACGAGAACGAGCAAATATTATTCTGAACGAGGCGCGATGAAGGAGCATAGTGGCGCTACGCGACTGAAAAGTAACGAAGTGCAGGATAATATTTGCCGTTCGTAGTCCATCAAGTGCTTCTCCGACAGGCTCCTAGAGTCGTCGGCATAAGCTTTTGAGGGGCCTACCTGTGTACCCGGAAGCGTCCCCAGTGCATAAATTGCTGACATACAAGCCCCAAAGGCGGTCGTCGGCAAAGGGGAAAAATTATGTTATTGGCAGTTGACGCCTCCCCTCCCCCATTTTCAGACAAATGTTCTTTGACAATTGGTTAAAAATCAGATAGATTTGCAGGTGAATGCCGCGGGCCTTAATCGTACCAGAGTGG
>JAGQXQ010000245.1:7437-7696 GCA_020436535.1 Phaeodactylibacter sp. | reverse complement strand
ATTTTACCGGTGGCGCTCATGGGTAATTCCCGGACAAATTCCACCCTCCGGGGGTATTTGTAGGCGGCTATTTGTTCTTTGGCCCAGGCGATAAGCTCCTCTTCGCTGGCCTGTACTCCATCCTTCAACACGATAAAGGCCTTGATCTCCTCCCCGCATTCCTTATCCGGCACCCCGATTACCGCCACCAGGGAGACGGCTTCGTGTTCCATCAGTACCTCTTCTACTTCCCGGGGGTAGACATTCAGGCCGCCGCGGA
>JAGQXQ010000245.1:0-7359 GCA_020436535.1 Phaeodactylibacter sp. | reverse complement strand
TTGGCCTCCGGGCGTTTGTAATAGCCTTTCATTACGTTGTGCCCCCGGTAGAGCAATTGCCCTTTCTCACCAGTTGGAACGGGCTTATCGTGCTCATCGGCGATCATGGCCTCCACACCCCAGACGGGGTTGCCGATAGAGCCTGGCTTGCGCTCCCGGTCCTGATGGTTGAAAGTAACCACCGGCGAGCCTTCCGACATGCCGTATCCTTCGATGATGGGTACCTTGTATCTTTCTTCAAATCCTTTGAGGACCTCCACTGGAAGGGATGCCCCGCCGGAGACGCATACTTTCAGTTTGGAACGGGCAGCCTCTACCGCAGCAGGATCGCCTTGATAATTCAACAGGCCCCAGTACATGGTCGGCACCCCGGCAAAAACCGTGACATGGTGCTGCTTCATGAGCCCCAGCACCGCCTCGGCGTCGAAGCGGGGTAATAGCACGCTGGTGGCGCCCCGGTATACGCCGGCATTAAGCAGGACGGTCATGGCAAAAATGTGGAACATAGGCAGTACAATGAGCTGCACGTCCTCACTTTGAGTTCTGACCAGATCGGCGCTGAGCACGGCATTCAGCATGAGATTGGAATGAGTGAGTTCGGCTCCCTTTGGCTTCCCGGTGGTGCCGGAGGTATAAATGATCACTGCCGTATCGTCTGCTCCCGTCATCTCGGTGAGGAAGGTAGACGGTTGTTTAGCCATAAGCATACCCAGCGTTTTTACCCCTTTGATAGGGGAGGGGCCGTCGGGCTTGCCGGTGATGAGGAAGAGGTGCTCACAATGGGAGGCTTCCTGAAAACCGGCATAGCCTTCCTCTCCCATGGGCAGCTGCGGCGTGCCTTCAAAGCAGAAATAGGCTTTGGCGTCGGAGTCCTGCAGATGGTAGGCCACTTCCCTCCGTTTGAGCAGTACGCTCAGCGGCACCACCGCGGCGCCGGCCTTGAGAATACCGTAGTAAACGATGGGAAAGTAAGGCAAGTTGAGGCAACTGAGGGCCACCTTGTCACCTGCCTGTATGCCGATGCTGCGCAGGCCGTTGGCCACCTGGTTGGCGGCGGCATTTATCTGGGCAAAGCTCAGGCGGGTGTCCATAAATAGGAATGCGTCCTTATCGGGATAGCGCCGGGCGCTGTCTTCCAGAACAACGGATAGGTTTAACATGGCCAAGGTTTTATATGGTTTGGGTTCTTTTTTAACTCGTCGCTGGTTGCTCTTCCAGGGCATGAATGTCCTGGCGGAGTCGCTCCGGAATGGGCGCTTTGCGATGTTGTCTGTAATCGTAGGTGACCATCACGGCGTTGGCAATGGCCACGAGCCGGTTGTGGCGCCGGCTGAACATTTTACAGTGCATCGTGAAGCGATCCTCCTGCATGTCGGTTACCCGGATGCCCATAGCGATCGTATCCGGGTATGTGACTGGAAAGAGGTATTTACAATCTTGCTTTGCCAGGATAACACCCGGCAGGCCTTCCTCTTCATCAGCCATTATGATGGGGTATTCCAATTTGTCCAGATAAGCTACCCGGGCGTGCTCAAACCAACGCAGGTAGATGACATTACTGACGTGGCCGGCGGCATCCATCTCTCCCCACTGGGCGACTATATCCACTTTTACAGGAAATTTATTCAACTCTTTAGCGAGGTCGTCCATTCAGGTTTACTTTGTATTGGGTTTCGAAATTCCCTGGTTTGGGAAGTACGCTCTAAATTAGGAAAAGTTTTTGTATTGTAATGTAATACCACTGGAAGCCGTCGAAAGGCTCCACCACACTCATCTTGACGGTATCATAGGAGCAGTATACTCCGTTATCCGCCTGAGGCGTCAGGTTGATGTCGGATCTAAAGCCGCATTGGGCGTGTAGCGCCGGCTGGGTTAGCAAACCGGTGAAGGCGAGCAGTACAATCAGATCCATGATCGTTTTCTTCATCATATTGTAGGTTGATTGAATAGTAATCCAGATCCCGGACGCGCGGGTTCAAAATTTTACTGGAACTCACCAAAATGGGATTCCATTTTGAATTCATCATCGGCTTCTCCCTGCCCACAACTCCCTCGCCTGTTCTACCGGCAACCACCGCTGCTCCTCCACGGGTGGACCCATCGAAAGCCGGTCGAAACACACCTCGTGGAAATTGTTGTAGCGGCCGGTGGCGGCCGTTACCCCCCAGTAGACGACGTCATTGCCCTGGAAGATGGCGTTGGCCAGGGCGGCTTGGGCGGCAATCACTTCCTGCTTGTCCAACTCGACCGACAGGCGCTGCGCAGCGGGGTCCCACCGGATAGCTAACTGGTGGCGGCGGCAATCCTCGATATTGGGGATGGGGATGGGGCCGGCCAGGTCATTATAATGGCCCACCTGTCCGTTGGCCATGATGGCCACGTGGTCTTCTCTGGGGTCGTTGAGGTGGTAATTGAGCCAGGTGTCGATCTCGATGCCGATGGAGGGCCGCAGGCCGCCAAAGCCAATGCCCTCCCCTCGGTAGCCGACCGTGTTGGCCCGGGAGGTGAACACGAAGACCATGCCGTCGGCCCCGTCGGCGTCCTTGCAGCCAACCAGGATGCTCAGCTCAATGGAGAAAGGCGCGTTCAGGCTGATGGGGCGCCGGTACCAGATGGAGCCTGATGAGTAATCCTCTTCATCGGTCAGCCGGAAGCAGTCGTCTTCGGTGCGGTAGGTGTCGCCAAACATCGTGAAGTCTTCAATGGAGGGGCGTTGGGCAGTGGTAATAGTGCTAAGGGACAGCAGAAAAACGATGGGGAACAAAAGGCGCAGGAAAGGATAATGCATGGCAGCCAGGTGTTTGGAGGTTATCGGATAAAAAGCTAACAATCGGGAGAGAAGAAGGTTGGGGGCTTTTGAGAGTAGTCTATCGGGGAGCAGTATATCAGGGGCAACAGTTCCTGAAGAGAATCGGGAGTTGTTTGTTCTGCATAAGGAAGGAGGAAACTGGAGGATAGCCCGGTATATGTTCAATAAAATGAAATAGGGAGCAACAAAACCTACCGGATTGTCAAAATCCGGTAGGTTTTGCTGGCAGCTACTCCTTCACCACCCTCTTCACCCACACCTGATCGCCCGCCCTTAACTGTAAAAAGTACAGGCCATTGGGCAGGCCGGAGAGATCCAGTTGGCCGCTGGCGTCCAGCTCCCGGCTGATAACCAGGCTTCCCCGGCTGTCCATTAAGCGGATGAGGGAAGGGGTATGGCCGAGGCGGCCTACCTGAATGACGCCTTTTGTCGGGTTGGGAAGAATGCGAATGTCCGGATCGGCGGCCAGCGCCTCCTTGGCCGGCAATACGGCGCAGGCGTCCAAAACCTGGCCGTAACTATTGCATCCACTGGCGTTGGCGGTGATTTCGGCCGGGTTGCCATCTGCCAGATAAGCGCAAATGCTCGGCACCGCGCAGGTGGATAAGGTATTGGAATTGAGCAGGGTAAGATAGCTGATGGTCGTGGGGTCAATATTATCGATGCCGTTCAGGGTTGTCAGAATGTTATTGCTTCTGATCACCAGTTCTCCGCCGATGGTGGTGAGGTTATCCAGCCCATAGAGATATACCAGGGCGTCATTGGATTCAATAAAAAGGCCGGCGCCGACAGACGTAAGGCTATCCAGGCCTACTAAGGCAGGCAGTAGGTCGTTGCGCTTGATGGTAAGCGCACCGCCGACGGTGCGGAGGTTTTTCATTCCGAGCAGGGAAAGTAACTGGTCGTTGTTTTCCACAGTAAATGCTCCCCCAATCGAATTGAGTTTTTCGAGGCTGCTGACGGAAGCCAGCAGGCCGTTGCGTTCGATCGTGAGGCTGCCCGCGACGGATAACAGGTTGTTCATCCCGTCCAACGTGGCCAGTACGGGGTTATTGGTTATGGAAACGTCGCCTTTTACTGTAGCGATGCTGTTCAGTCCACTCAGAGAAGCGAGGGCGTCATTGCCTTCAATGAAAAGCCCTCCTTCAACCGTAGTTAAGTTTGCCGGCCCGTTTAAAGCCGGTAAAATGTCATTGCCTTCAATAGTAAAGGCTTCTCCCACGAAGGAAAGATTTTCCAGCCCGTTTAATGAAATCAGCCCGTTGTTGTTTGAAATCAGCAGGGTTTTGCCGGCCGAGGAAAAGTTGTCCAGCCCGCTTAAGGAAGGCAGGGCAATGTTATCTTCAATTTCCAGGTTTTCACCGGTGGAGGAGAGGTTGTCCAGTCCGTTCAGGGAAACGAGGCTGCTATTTCCCTTGCACCGAAAGCTTTTTCCGACGGAAGTAAGTTGATGTAGCTCAGCCAGAGAGGCCAGGGCAAGGTTGCCTCCAATGCGCAGGTCTCCGGCGACGGTAGTGAGATTATCCAGTCCGCTCAAAGATATCAGAGCGTTATTTTGTTCGATGCGCAGGTCGCCCGGCAATGCTGTAAGATTATCCAGGCCACTCAGAGAAACAAGAGCGGGGTTGGTGTCCAGGTCAATATCTCCACCGACGAAGGTGAGGTGGGCCAGTGCGTCCAGGGTGTGCAGGTTATTATTGTCGAAAACGTCAAACCTGCCTTCGATAGCGCCAAGGTTCCCCAATCCATCCAGGGAAAGCAGGGCATCATTGTTCTCAATGATGAGGTCTCCTTTTATAAAGTTGAGGTTGTCCAGGCCACTTAAAGACGTCAGGTTTGGGTTATTGATGATCTCCAGGTCATTCTGTACAGAAAGGAGGTTCACCATTCCGCCCAAAGAGGTGAGCTGTCCGTTGAACCCCAATTGAAAGTTGCCGCCAATGGAGGTAATATTGTCGAGGCCGCTGAGAGACGCCAGCCCTCCGCAGTCCCAGATGACCAGGTCCTCGTCGAGAGAGGTGAGTACATATAAGCCCCCCAGGCTGCTGATATCATTGCCGGTGATGTAGACATTGCCCAAAACCTGCGTGCACCCCGGGTAGTCAAACTGGAAATTATCAATTTCTGCCTGCGAGTTGAAGGTGATGCCGTCCGGCAGGCAACCCTGGGTATTTGCCTGATAGTAAGCCAGGAAAGTACAAGCGATCAATAGGAGTACATTCTTTTTCATAGCGTCGTTTTTGAGATGATTGATTATGGGTAAGTATTCGGTAATTCGCTGTTCGCACCTGTAGGGCAATCGCATTTAAATTTTTTTCCTTCCATAATCGAAAGATCAAATTAAATGCGATTGCCCTGTTCGCACCTGCCCCAAAACCCGGGCCCTCCGGCTTCAGACAGATTCCAGGAATACTTTATACGGGCTTATCAGGGAGAAGTTTGGTATTTTTGGGGTCAATTTTTTACCAGCCGCTTCACCACCAACTGATCGTCTATTTCAATCTGAATGAAATACAACCCGGCGGGCAGCATCGATAAGTCCATTTGTCCGGGTGCATCCAGAATATGACTGCTGATGAGGCTGCCCCGGCTATCCAGTATCCGCACCGGGAGAGGGCGGGAGGTATTAACGGCCACCTGCAGGAAGCCTCGGGCCGGGTTTGGAAACAGGATCACGTTACCCTGTTCATTGGAGGAGGCGTCCCCGGTTGACAAAGTAGCGCAGGCCGAAAGGATTTCCTCCACACTGCTACAGCCTGTGTTATTGGCGGAAATAACCGCCTCTCCTTCATTGTCCAGGAAGGAGCAAATACTTTCGACCGCGCAATCGGATAACTGGCCTGAGTTGAGCAGGGAAAGGAAAGCAAGGCTGGTAGGGGCAACATTGTTCAACCCATTTAAAGAGCTTAACGCTCCATTGTACTCGAGGTAGAGCCCTTCCCCGATGCGGGAGAGGGACAAGAGGCCGCTGATATCCGCCAGTTCTTCGTTGTATTCTATATACAGGTCGCCGCCGATTGTCTCCAGGTTGTTCAGCCCGTTCAGGGATGGCAGCGCCTCATGATAGCCGATATAGAGGCTGCCGCCTATAGAAGCCAGTCCGTTCAGGGCGTCGACAGACGCCAGTTCTTCATTGGCGGCAATGCGGAGGCTCTGCTTGACCGAGGCCAGGCTGTCCAGGCCATTCAAAGTGAGAAGGGCGTCGTTGAATTCAATGGAGAAGTTGCCTTCTACCGACCGGAGATGCCCCAGCCCCTCAAGGGAGCCTAGCCCTTCGTTATTGCCAATGTAGAAATTGCCGGCAACCGAACTGAGGGCTTCCAGCCCGATCAGGCTGGGCAGTGAGGCATTGTATTCGATAACCAACTCTCCCTGTACCCCTTCCAGGTAGTCCAGTCCGCTCAGAGAGGCCAGCGAAGAATTACCCCTGATGGTGAGGCCACCACCGGCGAAGGTGAAGTTGTCCAGCCCATCCAATGTGGCCATTGCGTCGTTATTCTGGATAGTGAATATCTCTCCGATTGCCGATAAGTTATCCAACCCACTCATTGAGGTAAGAGCGTCATTGTCTTCAATCAGCAGGCTTCCTCCGGTGGAGGCAAGCTGCTCCAGTCCGGCAAAAGAGGAAAGGGCAGTGTTGCCCCAGCACGCCATAAAACCGCCTATGGTAGAGAGCTTGCTCAGGCCGCTCAAAGAGGCCAATGTGGTATTGCCCCCGATGCTGAGGCTTCCTTCAACAGTAGTGAGGCTATCCAGCCCGCTTAAAGAAACCAACGAGGAGTTATTCTCAATAAATAGGTTGCCTCCGATAGATGTGAAAGGATACAACCCGGACAAAGAGGCCAGGCTGATATTGTAGTCGAAGACCAGATTGCCTCCAACCTCCGAGAGGTTGTTAAGCCCTTCCAGGCTGGTGAGGTTATCATTTTCCCAAACATCAAGGGCTCCGCCGACAGAAGCCAGTCCTTCCAGCCCACTCAGAGAGCTTAGCATGTCATTTTCCCAGACCTCGAGGTTGTCGCCAACCGAAGTAAGGCTGGGCAACCCGGAGAGCGTGCTTAGATTGGGGTTGTTCCATATTTTAAGCCGGCCTCCAATGGAGGACAGGACAGACAAACCCATAAGGCTGGTTATTCCTTCACCGGAGATGGTCACGTCGCCCTCAATTCGGGTGCAGCCAGGGTAATTATCCTGAAAATCGTCGATCTGGGCCTGGGTGGAAAAGGTAGCCCCATCCGGCAGACAGCTTTGGGCGGTGATTTTGTGGAGACTCAGGAGTGTAAAAAGGGCTAACAGGAGTACATCTTTTCTCATGATAAACAGGTTGATTTTTTGTAACTGAGGTTGTAACTATTTAGCAGTTAGCTTTTGGCGGTTAGCAAATGCCTGCCCATAGGGTTGTTAGGTTAAGCAAAAAACCGGTAGCTTAAGCTTATATCCCATTTTTATGGGCATCGGGCGCCAATGGCCAACAGCTAAGCGCCAATTGCTGAATAGTTACAAGATTTAAACACCATTTATTACCTTCGATACCGCTCCCAGGCTTCATC
>JAGQXQ010000697.1 GCA_020436535.1 Phaeodactylibacter sp. | reverse complement strand
TTGAAATCTTTGTTGTTTTTAGCAAACTTAAAGGGCATGATTACGATGCGAACATTACTGAAACCTGCTTCCTTTATCAGGGTGAAATGTTTGTCTTTCATTCTGGCTTTGGAAGAATCACGCCAAATATCATCGTACCCAATAATGTTTACCCCTCTTCCCAAACGTTTATTCTGCCACTGGGCATACCCATCAGAATTGTATTGTTGAGCATGGGAATTAAACCCGAAAATCATCAAAAACAGAACAATAAAGGTTAGGTAACTTTTTTTCATTTCCACCATGTTTTATCCATAGGTTTTGGAATAGAGCATCGAATTATCAATCAGAGTGCAGCGCGCAATGCTCCCAATAGCTCAGGCACCCGGGCGTAGGCATCGTATTCGTCCTCCTTGCCCGGTGCGGGCAGGGTTTCGATAGGTACGTAGCCCCGGTAGTTCGACGCGCGAATGATGTTCACCAGTTTTTTCATGTCTATCCTGGCGCCTTTCCGGCCCGTGAGCAGTTCCTTGACCTGCCAGTTGACGGCGTGTGGAATAACCCGCGCGATGTCGGCATAGGGGTCGGGGGTTAGAAAAAAGCCGGTATCGACGATTGTTCCCAACCATTCAGACTGCACCATGCTTAATATTTTCAATACCTCATCGGCAGTTTTGAGCATGTCGCCATGATTTTGAACGCCAACCATTACCCCATACTGCTCGCCATGTTCAGCACATTCCGCGAGGGCTTCCGCCATCCAGGAGGCCGTTTCATCCCAGCTGTATCCTTCAGGTTGAGGGCCGGCAAAGACCCGTAAAACCGGCGCCCCCATTTCTGCCGCCACTTCGATCCATTGTTTGGCCAGTGCGATGTCGGCCGCTCGTTTGTCCTTGTCTGGGTTCGCAAAATCATTTCGGATGCCGGTGCCGCTGATATCCAGTCCAAGCTGAAAGGCATGCCGTTTGAAGGCATTGATGAATTTTCGGTCCGGTACCTCGGGGTACCCAGGGAAGAAATAGCCTGTTGGATCAACTGCATCTATGTCTAACCGGGCGCATTCGTCACAAAGCTCGAAGAGGCTCATTCCGCCCTTTTCTCCTTTCAGATGTTTGTAGAGCGGCATGTAAAAGGACCAGGCATTTAAGCTTAGCTTGATCTTTGCTCCGAAGGATTGTTGAGGGGGGCGTTCTTTTACCGCCGGCGCCTTTGGAAGGGAGGTAATTCCGGACATAATGCCCAACGGAAGTATGGCGGCAGACTTGATAAATTGGCGGCGATCATTAGGTGGCTCCATAGTAGTTGGCATTAAATCGTTGTTCTATTGGTATTGGACGTAAAAGAAATACAACGGCCCGATAACAAGAATCCGGATGGGAGCCCGGTAAACCAGGCCGCTGTATTTTCCATAAAAATTAAATTATGTATGAAAACTTAACAAGTCCGTTAATCCTATTTAGACAGATAGAAATTGTCCACGTAGAAGTCCCAATCCTCAGTGCTGGTAACACTCGATTCGCCACTTCTGAGAACCAAAAGATCACTGATCGCCGTGAGGTCTAATTCAGGGTTGTTCGACAGGAAGTCCGCAATCGGGATGGAAAGCAGGTGCCAGGCGCCATCTCTTTTAAACCCGTAGGGTTCTTGGGATGGATCCAACGTTACTATTCCGTTCTGGCCGCCGCCTTGTAGCCTGATCAGCATGATTTTCGAACAAGTTGTTTTCAGGGCTACATTGTAAAAGCCATCCGCAAATTCAGAGATATCAACGGCGCCACCTTCGGGTTTGATGGTGCCCATTACTCCCCAGGTATCCTGTGCATCAAATTGGAAACGAAGGGCTTCCGCTCCTTCATAAGGATCGGTAGCGATGGTTGCAATATTGTAGGCATTGTTTTCCACGAGGGTGATGTTGCTTCCAGGCGTTACGGCTCCATCCTCGGTATAGATACCAAAATTGGCCAGGACAACCCCTTCCACTTCAACCGTAAATTCCTTTCGTTCAATTTGATTGTCCACGTATTTCACCTGCAATTGGGCAGAGAAAGTACCCCCGCGTTCATAGGTGACGGTGACCTGCGGATCACTGGAAGTTTCCGGCGTGCCGCCGGTAAATGTCCAGGTTCTTTCGTACACTTTCGTTGAATTATCCGTGAAGGTAACGGTTTCACCCGCCACAATACTGGTGTTCGTGGAGGTGGCCTCCAGCGTGCCCGGTTCAAATAATTCTACATTAGCAACGTCTTCCTCGCAGGAGAAAAGCAGGAGGATAAGGCTGAATAAGATCGATGCTGTTATGAATGGTTTCATGTTGTTAATCAATTTAAATTGAAGAATGATTAATGCTTAATACCCTGGATTTTGAGGGAACGTACCCATCAAATCAATCTGGTTCTGGGGTATGGGAAGGCGTACCATGTGGGGCGCCATGGGTTCTGGCACAACATTGGTGGAGTTCGAGCCATACCGGTAGTGCTCACTTTGTCTTTCGACCAGCAAGCCTAATCTTTTCAGCAGGAACCAGCGGTTTTTCTCAAAGGCGAGCTCCCGTGCGGATTCTTCCAGATAGGTATCCAGGGTAAAGTTGGTAAAGGGCGGTACGCCGGCCCGTTCCCGGATTCTATTGATGTACTCCAGCGCTTTAGGATCTGCATCACTTCCGGACAGATGCCAATGTGCCTCTGCTCCCAGCAGCAGGGTTTCGGCAAAGCGATAATAGATTAAATCCTTGAAGCTGTCATTGGTGTCCGTTGGTTTTTCCTCATCATGGAACTTCTTCAGGCTCCAATGGTGCCTTCTGAAATTATCGTCATAAGAAGATTCGGGAAGCGGTTCTCCAAAGTTGGGCTTATCGGGATTGTTGACGTATTTGATGAGCGGGTAGTAGTAGGTCGTATACCGCTTATCGTTCTCCTGATCGTATAAAGACTGTAAATAATCATTGGGAAAAGACCAGCCCAAAGCCTGCCCTCCATATTCAACCGAACTGATTACTTCTCCGCTGGACAACTCGTAGGCCCGGTTATTAAAGACACTCGACAGCCAGGTTCCGCCACCACCGGCCAGATTGTCGTTGCCGCCAAGGTCCAGGTCCTTCACGTAATTGAATAGGGATTCGGCGTGATTCACATTTTGGCCAAACACCTGCCGGATATCGGAAAGCA
>JAGQXQ010000244.1:1778-6593 GCA_020436535.1 Phaeodactylibacter sp. | reverse complement strand
CCTCGGGGAATTCTACTGATTAAAGCTCAAAAACCGCCTGATGGGACCTTTGATTTCGAATGGCGGCGCTGATAAGCACTGAGAAGCGATAGCTGATGATAGGGTATTTTTCAATTACTGGTTTTGCCCTGAAATAGAAATGTCTCCCCAGATCCGCATCGTATGTCTTGAATGGGCCTTCAATAAAAATGGGGCTCGGTTCTTTCAACGGCGCTCCGGAAAAGGAAGAATTTCCAAAAAATTCGAGCCCATCCTGCAGGATATACCGGCTGCTCGTCTTTACTCCCATCTGAGACAAGGTAATGCGAATATTTTCTTTATCGTACAGGGTGCTGCCCCAATCGATAAACCCCTGGGTATTTCCAAATATTACGCTTACCCGATAATCGACATTAGTCTGGAAGATAGGTGTTCCTATCTTGCCCCAACTGCTGCCATTTCTGGATTGAACGATCAGTCCTTTGACTTTCAGATCGGAAATGGTTTTGTTTTCAGCCATGATATTGTTTTTTAGAGAGGTTTATCACCTCTGAATTCTGATGAATAAAATATTGCCAAAACGCCGGATTAGTGAGCTCGCCAGAGATTGCTAAGCCAAAATGATGCCTGTTTAAAAGCGCTTTCCAATCCCTGCGAGCTTAGAAAGCGAAACATTTTTCCAAACCGAGAATTGCTGTTTTAGATGTTTCAATTCAGTCCATCTTGACTACTTTAACCGTCTGTAACAGTTCCCCTTCCTGGGTGCGGAAAGAGAGGTTATAGACTGCAGCCGGCAGGGTATTGATGTCCCATTCAAGGCACCCCTGGGATAAGCTGGCCGTAGCCCGTTTAAGCGGCCTGCCTTGGAAGTCCAGCAAGCCGATTACGGCATTTCCCTCCAAAGAAGATTCGATCCTGATAGACAGAAAAGAACGGGCAGGGTTTGGAGAAACGAAGGCCTGAAATTGGCCGGGGCGAATTTCCGGTGCTTTTTCGGGGACTTTCTCAAGAGACAATATGGGTTGATGAAAGCCTTCGGCCAACTGGCCAGTGGGGGTGGATAGTGTCTGAATGGCCGGTTCGCCCAACGTCCAGTCCAGAGAAATTTCAGCCCCTTTCCAGGTGGCTCCGCCGGGCGAAAGGACGGAAAAAGGTTGCCCCTGGGCAGGTATGGCCGCTGTCAGAACGCAGAGAGAGAGTGACAGGAATAAAGCCTTTCTCATGATAATAAGTTTTAGAATTTGGTAAACCGGATTTTATTTTCAGCGTCCGGGAAAGGATGCCTTTATGCCCTTGCCAGCGTGTTCTCAGGTGATAAGCGGAGCTGTGCCACGGTTTATTTTGGGAGTTATCCAGGGGGAGAGAAAGTCATCGGTTCTTAAGCGTGATCGTTCCCTTCCAGACGTGGTCCGTCCTTTGGGTGGCATTGCTGACAAAGCTGTTCGTCATGCCGCTTCCGGTAGCGCCTTCAAAGCGCCCGGTGCCTCCGATGATGGTAAAGGGGTCCTTAAATTCCAGGTCGTATCCGGGTTCTGTGCTGGGAACGACCTGGCCGCTGACATCGAGAAACAACTCATCGCCGTTTTCAGCTACAAAACTTGCTTCGGAATCTCCGTATTCCAAAGTGGCCGGGTCGACACAAAAGGTAATGGTGGTGGTGAAATTCCCAACCGTGGCCTCTGACCCGCTTCCTTCCTGGACGTTGAGGAAATTGCGGGGAGCCGCACAGGTGATACTATCTGGCCCTATTGAAGCCAGGTCCGTGAAAAAGGTGGCTTCGAAATCCTTGGTTTCGAACTGAGGTTCATCGTCTTTACACCCAAGGGCCACGGCTCCGATGATCAGGCAGGTAATTAGAATGGTTATAGGATTTTTCATGTTGTTTAAGTTTTTAAAAATTAGTTGAATAAATAATTGGTCTGCTCCAGGATTATTCATGATGGAAATGGTTTTTATTTTGTCCAGACAAAGTTATGGGCCGCCCCTCCTGAGACGATAGCCTGCGTTTGCCAGGATTTGGAACATTTGTGGCAAAACCAACGGCGGCGAATGGACTATTTGTTCCAATCTATGCCGAAACAGGAGGCACTAACTATTGAATACCAATGCCTTGTGTGTTTCGCACTAGTAACTTCACAAAGGTGAGGTGAAATATGGTGGGCGGGTTAGAAACTATGTTGCGAATACTTTAAAGTATTTTAGAAACTATGTTGCGGGTTGAAATTATGTTGCAGGCAGGTGAAGAAATGTTGAATAAGTGATTTCCGATGGGTAGCTCTAATTCTGGTATTTCGGTTTTGCGGTGTTATGGTTTTGCGGCCATAACACCGAGATACCGTAAAACCTTAAAACCAAATATGTGTTATTGCTTGGAACCCGGTTTCCAGGGCAACCCCATCTCTTTCAGAAGAGCGATGAAGCGAGGGTGAGAATGTAGTTTTCTGAACTCGTAAGTAAAAGTGAAATCCGCGTGGATTGTACCTTTTCTGAATGGTTTCTCCAGCCAATCCATGGCTTTTTCGTCCTCTCCTAAGGCGCCAAACAGCCTGGCTTTGCCAAGAGGCTGATCTGTGAATTCAATTTGCCAATGCACCAATCCATCGAGCCCGGAAGCGGCATAGGCGCTATCTACTTGTTCTGCTGTAAATAAATCCAGCCTCTTTCCCACCTTTTGGAAGGCATCGAGGGCAGCCTGGCTATTGCCTAAATTTCGGCTGATTTTGAATTGATAAAATGCTATCCACGGATGCCCTTCATTTAGCTGCCGACATACCTCAATTTCAGAAAGTGCCTCCTGGAATAATCCACGGTTGTAATAGAGCTTTGCGCTTACGAAACGAATGATAAAGGAAAGCGGATCCAGTTCCAGCGCAGTATTGATGGCCTTGCGCGCTTCCTCATGCCTTCCGGTTATGCTCAGGTGTTCCGAATAATAATGATAGGCAGTAGAATAGTTGGGATTGAGTTGGATGGCGCGCAGGTAGGCCTCTTCTGCCGCTGCCCAGTTCCAATCGACGTAGGTGTAGATAGAGCCCAGTACGGTATAGGCTTCTGCCAGGCTGCCGTCCAACTCCAACGCCTTCAATGCCAGTTCTACGGCTGTATCCCTCCCTTTTTTTCTGTCAATAAGGTTCATGATTGCCATGAGGTTATAATTGTCGGCCAATCCAGCGTAAGCCAATCCATAATCCGGATCTTCAGCTATAGCCTGCTCAAAGTATTCGATGCTGGTACGATATCCCTCTCTCGTTCGCTTGTTCCAGTAAAACCTACCGAGCTGATACAATTCAAAAGCTTTTACATTTTTTGTTCGGTGCGCTCTTACAACGGTAGTTTGCTGTGGGCTCAGAATAGCGTTCAACTCAGCAGCGATTTGGATGGCGATCTCGCTTTGTACATCAAAAATATCATCCAGGTCCCGGTCGAAGGGTTTCGACCAGATATGGGCGTCCGATTGGGCATCTATCAACTGGATATTGATCCTGGCCCTACCGGCATCTTTCTGAACACTGCCTTCAATGATATAGGAAACGCCCAACTCACGGGCAATCTGGGGTACCGGTTTGGTGCCCCTTTCCCGGTACATTTCCGAAGAAGTTCTGGAGATCACTTTGAACCCTTCCATCAGAGAAAGGCGATGAAGCAGGTCTTCCACGAGGCCGTCAGCAAAATGCTGGTTGTTTTCATCCGAACTGAGGTTGGTAAAAGGTAGAACGGCAATGGATTTTTCCCGTGTGGGGGAAATGGGAGGCTTTTTCAAGAAGTAAAAAGCAGCAAACCCAATAGCCAACAAAAAAGCGGTGAGCCCCAGGATTTTATAGACTGGAACACGTGCTTTGCCGGGAGAAGGCTTTTTTTCCAGTACATCAGGCGTCTTGGCCGGAGGGGATGTTGGTGATTTTTCCGTTGGTTCAGCTTTGGCATCCTGGGGTACAGCAGCAGCATCCGTGGCAGAACTGCTCCGGCCATCTTTTTTGTGGAATACCTTTTGGGCTTCTCCGGGAGGGTAGCCATATTGTTCGTAAAAACATTTGCTGAAGTAAGAGGTGCTGCTAAAACCGACCCGAAAGGCGATCTCTGAAACGGTAGCCGCATCTTGGCGCAGTAGTTTCATAGCCTCTTCCAGCCTCACCTGCCGGATGAACCGGCTGATGGATTGCTCCCTGAGCTTTTTCAGTTTGCGATGCAGGTGAGAACGGCTCATCCCCACTTCGTTGGCCAGGCTTTCCACCCCAAATTGATCGTTTCCCAGGTTGTCGAGCACCGCCGTTCTGAGCTGCTGTAGCAATTTCTCGTCCTGGTTCATTTCGTCGGAGTGCTTCATGACAGGTGACAATGCGTGTAAAAGTTATGCTTCTTTGTTATATGAACAAGATAATGAATTTCTGGGTATATGGAAATTAGGGCATAACTTCATGTTTAATGTCGTCAACTTGAGTCCTGCCATTTTTAAGTGAGGCGACAACTTCTGCAGGCAAGAGGAAAGTCAGCAGACAACGGGCAGGCCTTCGCCTGTGGCTCCGGCAGCCGGGGAAGGTTGTCAACTAACGGCAGAACCCATCACTTCCGCACTTCAGAAGGCAACACCCCAAACTCCTTCCCAAAGCTTCGGCTGAAATGCGAAAAGTCCTTGAACCCCACCTGTACCGCAATATCCCCAATCGGCAGATCCGTTGTTTCCAGCAAAACCTTCGCCTTCCGCAGGCGGATGGAGCGGATAAAAGAGGCCGTAGCCTGCCCAGTCAGCGCCTTGAGCTTGCGGTGCAGCTGGGTGCGGCTCATGGCGATGGCCCGGCAGAGGCGGTTGGTGCCGAAGGACTCGTCGCTCATGTTGGT
>JAGQXQ010000244.1:1570-1717 GCA_020436535.1 Phaeodactylibacter sp. | reverse complement strand
CGGCCCATCGGTGGTAGAAGAGGCGGATAATCGTTCCTGCAAGCGTTTGCTGAGGGCGGTTAAATTCCTCAAGCGGACCAGTAACTCTTCCTTGTCAAAGGGCTTGGTCAGGTAGGCATCCGCTCCCTGCGACAGGCCGGCGACCTT
>JAGQXQ010000244.1:0-1548 GCA_020436535.1 Phaeodactylibacter sp. | reverse complement strand
GCCTTGGCGGTCAGCAGGACGATGGGGATGTGGCTGGTGCTCCGCTCCGATTTCAAGATGCGGCAGGCCTCAAAGCCATCCATTTCCGGCATCATCACATCGCAGAGGATGACGTCGGGCACGATCTCCAGGGCTTTTTCGACGCATTCTTTTCCGTTGCGGGCGGTTTGCAGGGAGTAGTCTTTTTCCAGGCAGGAGATGATGTATTCGGTGACGTCGGCGTTGTCTTCGATGATGAGGAGTAAAGGTTTGTCTGTTGATACTGTAGATGCTATTGATGCTGTGGACGTGGAGCGCAGCGACATCCCGGCGTATGCCGGGGCTGTGGCAGGTTCCACAACAGGATCAATAGCATCACGAGCATCCATAGTATCCGCCTCCTTTCTGATCGACAGCATCACCAAAAATGTTGTCCCTTTGTTTTCTTCACTTTCTACCTCAATGCGCCCTTCCAGCAAAGTAACCAGTTCCTTTACCAGAGCCAGACCAATGCCAGCTCCCTCCAGCCCCCCTCGATCCCCCCGAAGGGGGGAGGGTCCAGAAGAGGCCTTTCCCGAAATGCCCTGCGCAGGTAGCTTCACCTCGGCCTCTCCCCCTCCTTTGGAGGGGGTTGGGGGGAGGCTATAAAAGCGGTCGAAGATATGAGGCAGATGCCCTTCGGCAATACCCCGGCCGGTATCACTCACCACCAATTTCAGAAAAGGCTCGCCGTTGTCCATCCCCTGAGCGGCAGTTACCTTAACGCTGCCGTATTCCGGCGTGAACTTGATGGCATTGGACAATAAGTTGACGAGGATGTGCTGTAGCATGGTTTCGTCATAATCCATCACCAGGCTGTCCGCTTTGGAGAAAAAGGCGAGGTTGACCTGTTTATTGTTGGCCAGGGAATGGCAGGACTCCGTCAGGTATTGCAGGTAAGGGATGATGTCGCCCTGCACCCAGTTGACGGCCAGGCTGTTGGTCTCCAGGCGGGAGAGGTCCAGCAGTTGGTTGACCATGCTCAATAGGCGCTCGCTGTTGCGTAGGATCAGCACCTTTATTTTTTCATTCCCCTCTATCTGTCCAGCCATGCCTTTAATGACAGTGAGGGGTGTGCGGAATTCATGGGTGATGTTGGTGTAAAAGCGGCTTTTGAAGCTATCCAGTTCTTCCAGGCGCTCCGCTCTTCCCTGTTCGAGTTGCAGGCGGGCCCTGGCCTGCAGGTGGCGGCGCTGGTAGAGGAATAGGCCGGCGAGCAAGGCTAGAAAGACAACAGCGTAGGAGATATAGGCCCACCAGGTTTTCCACCAGGGAGGGTGGAGGACAACGGTTAGGTTTATCCCGTCCTCGTCCGAAAGGCCATACATGGTATAGGCCTTGGCCTGGAGCTGGTACGTTCCGGGCGGGACATTGGAATAATGGACTTCCGGTTCGCCGTTCAGGATCTGCCAGTTCTTTTCGTAGGGATACAGGCGGTAATGGTAAACCACCTGGGGAGAGCGAAAGTGGAAACTGGAAAAGCGGAAACCGAATGGGGTAGATGAGTGGGAGAGAGCCACCTGCTCCAGT
>JAGQXQ010000243.1 GCA_020436535.1 Phaeodactylibacter sp. | reverse complement strand
CGTCACCCGCATTGTCGATATGAATATGGCCGGTGATGAAGCCTGGGAGCGGTATCGAAGGTAATAAATGGTGTTTAAATCTCGTAACTATTCAGCAATTGGCGCTTAGCGGTTGGCCATTGGCGCCCGATGCCCATAAAAATGGGATGTCCAATAATTAGGCCTTTAATCAAACCATCTCCCCTTCGGTCTAAGGAACCAGTCAGCCCGCCCAAAGCATCCATAAAACTCTTCTAACGAATCAACGTCCCCAAATCGCAACCATGGCCGTTTTTCTGGACTTTCAAATCATGAAACCCCACTCCAAATAGCTGCCACTAAACAAACGCTAAACCAAAAAACTGTACTTTTGCAGCCGAAAAACAAATAGCAGCTTGAATATCCAAAGTTCTACATACCGGCCCTGGCTGTACGCAGGCATACTAGCCTTACTGGCGCCTGCCCTGTTGATCAACCTCGGTGAACTGACTTTCATCGATGATGAAGCAATCCGCGCTTTGGTAGCTTTAGAGATGAAGCTGTCCGGCAACTACATCACGCCCACCCTACACGGCGAATATTATTACAACAAACCGCCGCTGTGGAACTGGATTCTGCTGTTGTTCTTCGAACTCACCGGCAGGATCGACGAATTTACCGCCCGTCTGCCCACAGTGCTCTGCCTGCTGGGTTACGGCGCTACGATCTACTATTTTTTTCGCAAGCATTACAGCCGAAAAGTAGCCTTCCTCAACGCTTTCTTTTTTATCACCTGTGGCCGTGTGCTATTTTGGGACTCTATCCTGGCGCTTATTGACACCTGTTTTTCATGGATCATATTCACTGCTTTTATGGTAGTGTACCATCAGTTTCAGAAGGAGAACTGGTTGAAACTATTTCTTTTATCGTATTTGCTAACGGCGGTGGGTTTTCTGATGAAAGGGCTTCCGGCAGTTGTTTTTCAGGGCACGACCCTTTTGGTATATTTTGCCTATCGCCGCCGCTTTTGGAAGTTGTTTTCCTGGCAGCATATACTTGGGGGAGTGTCCTTCCTGCTGATCGTTGGAGGATATTACCTGGCCTACCATCAGTACAATAGCCTGGAGAATGTGTTTACCACCCTGTTCCGGGAGTCCTCGAAACGCACCGTGGTCAATTTCGGCATCTGGAATACCATAGGGCACTTTTTTACTTTTCCTTTCGAGATGGTGTATCATTTTTTACCCTGGTCTTTGATGATCCTTTATTTTATCCGAAGGGATGTGCTGGCAAGGCTGCGCGCGGATAGTTTTACCACGTTCAACCTGGTCGTTTTCCTGGCAAATATACTAGTCTACTGGACCTCGCCGGAGGTGTATCCTCGCTATCTCTTGATGCTGGCGCCGCTGATCTTTTCCGCTTTCATCTACCTGCATCCTATTCATGAAGCTGAAAAGACCTGGCAGTACCGGCTGATAAATAGTCTTTTGTTTATTTTCTGCATCGTTGCTTCAGTTGGAGCCTTCGCACCCTTTTTTATCGAACGGCCGGAGGGCGTGCCTTATCGGTATGTGGTGAGCCTGGCCGTAGGGCTTACCCTCAGCGGCCTTGCCTATCTGTACTGGCGCTGGAAGGAAGAGCGCCTGTTGGTGATGGTCGCCGTGCTGGTCACATTCAGAATAGGCTTCAACTGGTTTGTGCTGCCCGACCGCAACGACAACGACTTTGGAGACCTCTGCCGGCAGACGACTAAGGAGGTTGCCGAGGAATTCAAGGGCAGCAAAATGGCCATCTATAAACAAACTCTTATGCAGCCGACCAACTCATTTTACCTGACTAATGGACGAAGGAAGATCATTCCGCGCAAAAACAATAACTTTGACAAAGATATGCTGTACATCATCGACCCTCGTGCCTACCGGGACCTGGATTACCGGAAAGTGGATGAAATAAAAGTACGCCATGGAAAGGTGGCTTATGATGTTGGCCTATTAGAATGAACAGGAGGGGAGGGAAGGGTATATGGTTAGGTTGTTATATGGCTACCTGTGAGGGCGGCTGACAATTTCAACAATCCAGCAATTTAACCATCTAGCCATTCAACAATCCCACCTTCTTCCCCTTCCGAAACAGATTCCTATGTCTCTAAAATTATCAGTAGTCGTAACAGTATACAACGAAGAACTCAACATCAAGCCGCTCGTCGAGCAGCTCACTGCTGCCCTCGACGGGCTGGAATACGAGATCGTTTATGTAGATGATGGCTCCACCGACCACACCATCCGGGAACTATACAGCATTCAGCATCCCCACCTCAAGGTGGTGGAATTTCGGAAGAACTACGGGCAGAGCCTGGCGCTTATGGCCGGCATCGAGCAGGCGGCGGGGGAATTCATTGCCACCATGGACGGGGACCTGCAGAATGACCCTTCCGACATCCCTGTGATGTTGAAGCTGGCCGAAGAAGGCAACTACGATATGGTGGCCGGCGAGCGGGCCAACCGCAAGGATGGTATGTTTCTGAGAAAGATCCCCAGCAAGATTGCCAATTTCATCATCCGGAAGACTTCCGGAGTGCATCTGAAAGACTATGGTTGTGCCCTGCGGGTATTTCGGGCGGATATCGCCAAGGATATGGGCATTTACGGAGAGTTGCACCGGTTTATTCCTGTTTTGGCTCACCTGGAGGGCGCCCGCATAACCCAGGTGCCTGTGAAACACCATGCCCGGGAGTTCGGCCAGTCGAAGTATGGGCTTAACCGGACCTTTAAGGTGATCAGCGACCTGCTGCTGATGCTGTTCTTCAAAAAGTACATGCAACGGCCTATGCACCTGTTCGGAAACACCGGGGTTATACTGTTCTCTATTGGCTCCCTGATCAACCTGTACCTTATCGTCCTCAAGGTCATGGGGCAGGATATCTGGGGTAAGCCGCTACTCATTCTGGGCCTCATGCTGGTCATTGCGGGCATACAATTGGTGACGATCGGCATTGTCATCGAGATACAGATGCGGACCTATTTTGAGTCGCAGCAGAAGCGGCCATATAAGATTCGAAAGGTGGTGAAAGGAGGGGTAGCTGAAGAAATGAAGGCGGGTGAGTAGCCTTCAAAAAACAGACATTCAAAGAAAATGTTTTTTTATCGTTCTTTAGCAGGAATGCCTTCAACTTTGATCCCCTGTCCAGGTTGAATGTCAAATGCGTACCAGTTCCTGAAGTCAGTAACAATGACTTTATCATTTCCCGCATAAAAAGTCCTTCTCAAAGAACGGTTCACTTTGAGTGCCAAATCAGTTGAATGATATTTGAACTGGAGTGTTCCTTTGTTCTTGTCAATAACATATAAGTTACCATCGCTTCCACCTACCAGATATATTTTGTCCCTGTTTACATACACTCTACTTGGTGTACCGGCAATTGGACATTCCCAAATAATACCGCCATTTTCTGCATCCAAAGCGTACAGGGCCTCATTCTCACATGCATAGAAAAGCCGGCCGTCATCGAGTAACAATCGTGAAGTAAGCATACCATGTGGAAAGGTATCACGCCATAGTTCTTTCTGGCTTTTCAGGTTAATAGCCACAATTTGCTGGCCGGCGACCCAATAAGATATGATTCCATCGACAATTCCCTGTTTTGTTACACCGTCTCCATTCAGGTTGTCCGGATAAATTTGAATGGTTTTTTGAAAAGAAGTATCGTTTAATCGCCAGGATATCAACTGGCTGTTTGTCATTTGCTTTGGGATATAGTGTATGGTGCTGGAGATACAAACAGTATCCTGGCCTTCTAATACTGCAATTGCAGGAGTTCGGACCAGCAATTTTCCGGCAGCCGGTATAGGAAATACCTTTAATTGCCGGGAATCTCCAGTATAGATATCAAAAGCAAGCAAGCGGGCCTGCCGGTTTCTATTATCATAATAGGTACGGAATACTCTGGCGCCTATTCCTTCGAGGAAGGATTCGGCCGGCCAATTTTTTTGATCCTGCCAAAGCGTTTTGCCATTGGCGAGATTGATGGCGATCAAGCTGGAACCGATGGGCAGCATAAGAATGTCGTCAAAAATGTAATGCTGTAAATTATAGTAACACCTATGTAATACGCTATCTCGGTCCAGCCAGTCCCACAAAGGCGCTCCTGTATCTAAGCGGACGGCCTTCAGGCAATCCAAACCGCCGCATTTGCCAGGAAGTATGACCTTTTCCTTATGCACTATCGGATACAAATTGAAATTCTCCGAGGCTTTTATTTGCCATTGCTGTGGCTCTTTGGAGGTGGATTCGCAACCGATACAAAGCCAACCAATTAGGATAGCATAAGAAAAGAATAGGTATCCCCCCTTAGGCCTCCGGTACTGATCCTGTTTTTTCATAAGAAGTTGGTTAGGCGGAGGCCTGTTATCAGGCCTCTGCCCTTTACTACCAATAAAGTCTAATATTACTACTGTTTAGGCACTACAAATGCAGCTCCGGCGCCGCCCTCGAAGAGGTCTTCAAATGCATCTGATACGGCCGGCTTAATATCCGCACGGCTTTCCTGGAAGTGGTTGGTTTCCTCGAGGTGGTACGTTTTGGCGGCGCCATTCAGTTGTTGCTCGCTCATAGTCAAAAAGCCGTCATTGTCTTCTGTCACGAGTACGGTAACCATAGTTGTTTCATTATCGGGTAAGCCTGCACAAAACTCATCACAGCTCATATTCATACCCCAATCTCCCCAAGCCATATCTGTTGCACATTCAAGCATACAATTATCGTATTCACTAGGTATCGATATCGGTACTTCATTTGTTTCCAAAGCTGAATTTTCCAACATAGCCAACTGCCATTCGGCGGCGAGCAGTTGATTAGCAAATTCGCATCTCAGAATTCTTGCCAGTTCTTCATCTCTTTCTTTTACCGCCTGTATTTCAGCGATAAAGTTTTGCCTTTGCGTGTTAATGAAACTGCCAGCACGAGATATCCATTCTGATGGTGAAATACCAGGGGCAATAGATCCTATAAAATTAAATACACTCCCCAAAAAACCAGTAGTGTTTCTTATCGTCGAGATAAGGAAAACATCTTTTGCCTCTTGCCGCGCTTCTTCCAGCCTCCTGGCGTAGCATTCGGAATAATAATCTCCATCGGAAGGAAAGGCCCTTGAAGACAAAAGCCTCGTAATCGAAAATTCTTCAACACTGCCCCACATGACGGCATAAGGCACCGTTGGCATATTTTCGTTTAAATGGGTTATGACTGGACTTCCCCTTTGGGCGTCACTTAAATAATTTCGACCTCCGTACAAACCATTTATCCAACTGTCAAAAGCGCCAACGAGGTCGCAATCTTCACATCTATCGCCTCCCTTAATATCCTGAATGGCGTCAACTAATATCTGTGCGCGGGTGCCATCACTGTTAGGCTCGACGGTAGTCGTAAAATCTATGGCAGAAGACCCTTGGTTGGGCACGCCAACGAGAATCATTGCGGAGATGTTGTCATCTTTTAATTGCAGGTCCCTCATTACCAGCCCGCCATAATCATGGGCAATGCCGAGCAGGTCATTATTGTCGCCATATGTCCCGGCCAGTACATCAGCGGCTGCTTCAACGCCCAGGCCTGGTTCGTATACAGTGGAAAAAAGTAAGTTGTCAAAATCGTACCCCAGGTAGGCCAGGTGTGTTTTTGAGGCGTTCCATCCATTGGAGGTTTGAGAAACGCCTCTCATCCAAAGCGTTTTTCTCTGGGCAAAGGCGGAGGTAACCTGCAGGATGGCGAGCATCAGGAGCAATAGTTTTATTATATTTTTCATTTCACATGTTTTTTTCCAGGTTAAAGTTTTCGATTATAGAGCGTTTGATGATAGCCATCTTCTTTTGGCTGAACGGGCTATCCATATAGGTTACAAAAGTGTGGCCGGTAATGACGGGGTTTCCGGCCTCCCCGGCAAAGGAGAAATAGGATTTGGTTTGTAGTTCCCCGCCGTCATCAAAGTTTGCCTGCCCACGGATGAGCTGGAGCTCTTTATCTATAATAAGTTCCGAGTAAGATCCATCCTCATAAGTGTGCCTCAACAAGGCCACTCTTTCATTCTCGGTAGGCCTCACTTCAAAGCCAGCTTCGACAAAACCCTCTAGGGTTGCTGATATTTGTTCGGCAGATAGCACAGTTGCCTGTTCTCCTAGCCCTTCAATTATGTTTTGATAAAAGGCGAGGTTTGTCCCATCCGTGAAACTTTGAGCAATAGCATCTCCTTGTGCATCGTATGACGTGATCCCCCCGGGGCCGAACACCATTTTTTCCATCTTTCTTTCCTCTGGAAAAGTAAGGGGCCCAATTGTTCCAGGGGGGTATTCGGGCGCATTTTCAGGCTGCAATGCGTACGCTTCCGCAATCATTTGACCATCTTCCAGGATACAGGCTTCTACGGTACAACCCTCGATTTTTGGAAGCCTCAAAGTCTGTTCACCCATCGTTAATTCTTCTTGTTCTCCAGGGTGGTAAGCCTGCGCATAGGTATAGGTCGTAATTTCATAACTCAATGCAATACGGCAATCATTTTGAGCTATAGGGCCTTGTTTTTCCGTTTCAGGCATTTCCATTTTTACATCTTTGGAGCAGCTAGCACAACTGAGCAGGAGGATGAAAAGCCAGCCTGAGCTGAATTTTCGGGTAGTGAAATCTTGCATATTGAAAGTGTTTTGATTAATAAAGCGGTTAAAAAACAATCTTGGAATAACAGATGCGCCCCGATCGGGTGTAAGAAATAAGTGCATATACGCTTTTGCCAGGCAGCTGTATTGATTGCGTTTGCTGGTAACTTTCCGCTGCTGGTGTAATCTGCTTGACTATCCTGCCCGTACTCATTTCGACGATAATGATCCGCTCGGCCTTTTCGCCATTAATGCTCCCGGACTCCAGGAATAATAATCCATTGGCAGGATTAAGAATAAATTGTACGCCACAGTTTGTGGATTGTGTGCCGGTAAGCAACCGGGATATTCTTTGCCTCATCTCATTTCCCCCACAGTAATCCTCACAGGGGATTTCCGCAACCAGGTCATTTCCAACCACAACCTCAGCATCACAAGCTATTTGTATATAACAAGGCTTATAACCATCGACACAGGGGCCGGACTCAAAAGAAACCAGGATGTCACCGTAATCTTCAAATTGCATTTCAAAATGAAAAGGGCTTCCGCAAAAGGCTTCTCTTATACATTCTACGCTGTAAAGCGCTGCATTTTCATCCCACTCTCCGAAATGAGGATAATCATAAAGGGTTTCTATGATACTCCCATCACAGCTAACGGTACCCAGGCAAGTATTTCCCTGGTCATCGTATTCCCAATAAATTTGTGTTTCAGCGGAGGATACACCATACAGCCGTTCCTCAAAATCGTTGAGGTAAGAACAGGTGGCGTCTCTCAGGCAACCGTTTTGTTCATCGTAGCTCCATTCTTCAAGATGGGTTTCTACCTCTGTCCCACTTACCTCACCGTCGGGAAAGGAACTTTCGTTACAGTATATCCTGCCGACACAGCCTTCGGAATCATTGTATTCCCATATCACATCGTCAATTCCTACGTTTTCCGAACCCGCTATAGAGCCACCACATAGAACATATCGGTAACAGGCGCCGTCGCTTTCATCAAAAAAAGCATCGCTATACTCCGGTGCGGTTTCAATAATGAGTTCTTCTCCTCCTTCCAGGCAGGTAATAATAGTTTTGCAGAAACTATTTTGGTATTCATAGGAGATGTCATAGGGGGCGTTGGCCTCTACAAAAAGTAACTCATCCTCGTGGCAAATTTCACGGAAGCACTCGTTGTCGGTTTCGTTGTATTCCCAATCTGAACAAGGGGCTGCGTCTACACATTCTTCCACCATTCCGGTGGTTTGCCCACAGGTGAACGCCCGGCAGTACAACTCCTTTTCTTCGTTGTAGGACCATTCGGAGGCCGGGCTGGCGTCCGGGCAAAGTACGATACAGCCTTTATCTACAGGCTCGTCACAGCCACAATGGGCCAGTGTGTAGCAATATTCGCCGGGCTCCAGGTTTTCCAGCAGCGTTTGGTTGGTCTCACTAAAGCCATTGGGGCCAACCCAGGTAAGGGTGTAATAGTCAAAATCAAGGAATTCATCTATTTGTATGCCTAATGATGGGTGAGATATAAAGCGGTTGCCATCGCCATATATTTTTTTTGGATGCAGATACAATGGCGAGTTTGGACAGGTAATAAAGGGTCCGAGCGTAAATAAAATACTGCCATAATCAGCAACAATGGGAATGAGTTCATCCTGTACCTCAGGAATGCCATAGCATGAATATTCTACCAATTGGTATTGATGTATCTCCTGTTCAAGCGCTGCGTTCAAATGGAAGCAACAATGTTCACAATTGGTATCTCCAAACGGGGCGCAGTCTTCCTCTTCGACCACGGGAAGATAGCCGCTGATGCTTGTTCCGTAAGAAATACCGGAGGAGTATAGCCCTGATTGAGAACCTGAAAAGGACCCTGAGATTAATTGTCCCTGCCCTCCCAGGCTGATCGTTCCGCCAATAGACCAGCCTATACTTTCGGAAAAGGTGATTCCGATGGAGCCGCTAATAGATTGTGGGGGGTCTCCTAAACACGATTTAAGGCTGAGGTTGGATTGAACAGGAAAAGACTCGCTCCATTGATAATTTTCATCGCTGACTAAATTACCTATAGCGACTCCTCCTGTCGGGATTATCACCTGAGGAGTGGGATACGGTACTCCATCTATGGTGAGGTAAACCGTGGGTAACTCATCGATGGAAAATGCCTGGTTGGGGGTATAAAAGTTACTGAGTTCATCAAAATCGACACAATATTCGAAGGTCGCACCAGGCCAGCTTAGCGTTATATTTTCTGTCCAGAAATTGAATTGTTGGCCGGCAATTTCTAATCCAATTGAATCTTCGGCCCAATCCCCTAATCCACACCAGTTAGTCACTTTGAAGCAGATTTGCGGCGCTTCATCCCCATATAGGCATTCAACTGGAAGTACGGCTGGGCAGCTTGGTTCATATCCCTGAGCGCTGCGGCAAAAGGTTGTAACGGTATAACAAAAGCCCGGGGGCACATCTCCAACCGGAAAGGGAAATATTTCCGGTTCATCACAATTCGGGCAGCAAATTGAGAAGAATGGAGATAAAAGGAGCACGGCATATAGAACGCCTGAACGATAGTGGTGGATTTTCATGACAAAAAAGGTTGCGTTAGTGAGAAAAACAAATGACTACCTACAATAATTTCTCTGCCTGAGAGGCAATTGGAGCCGGGGCCGGCTGTTCACCGGCCCGTTTAAGCACTCAGGGCTTAAAGAGGCCTTATGATAAAAGCACCCCAGTACTCACCCTCTACTTTTTCAATTTTCAGGAAATGGCCTGCTGCAAAATCAGCAATAACATCTTCTGTATTTCCCTCTTTCAGAATTCTGAAAGGTTTCGTGTAGGCCAAAGAATAATAGCTGCAATCCGGGTCAAATTTGAAAAGGCTGTTGGTTCGTTGAGCCAGATAACGGACCGCATTGCGAAGCGTGGCATTCCGTATTTCCAGATAGTCGCCGACATAGTCCAGCTGATGTATTTGACCGTTTGAAAAATTATCCTCACCGGAATGGAAGTGTGCTAAAAAGGAAGGCACATCCTGACATACACTATAGGTAGGGACTTGAGTGGCCTCTATATCCAGAGATAGCCTCTCCGCCAGAAAATCTAATGTAATTTCTTTGATCGTCTCGGTTGAGCATTGGCTACAGGATGCGGAAATCTGGATCGTTCCGGTTTGCAATGCCTCGTGGCCTTCCAGATCGTGGAATAAATAAGGAACGCCCTTTTTTCTTCTGAAATTACAGGCTTCGTCAGCCAGGCAAGGTTCAATTTTTCCTACCAGAAACCCAATAATATCTATGACAGACATCCTATGCAGTGTAAAAGAATTTTCTTCTACATGGATACTGGCCCCCCGGCCGGCAACAGGTTCCGAAATGTCAATTACGACAACACCGGATTCTAATGAAACGGTATGGCTTCCATACAATTCCGATGCTTGGGCAGACAACGTTTTCGGTGTACAAATGCCGCTCAACAAAAGGCCGGATAGCAATAACAATAATTCTCTTTTCATTCTCTGCGGTTTTTGGATTAAGTAAATGGGGCGGCCACCATTATACTTCCAGCTGGCAGCATAATTTCTGCAATGACCTAGTTAAGCACACACCGGCAGGCATAACTTATTTGATAATGCCCACTCATTTGAGCGGTGGACACTTCATTCGAAACTACTATGTTTTCCTTCATGAGGATCCATCCGGAAACGGAAAGCATATCCACGAGAAGAGTAGATAGTAGTTGTCTCAGCCTTGATTTGTTGGATTTTTTTACCCGAGCGCACTTAGATTAGAATGGATTAACCTCGAGTGATTGTGTATGCAAAATAGTTATTTTCCCGGAAAGGTCAAAAAAAAAAGCGTTTTTTTTAAAAAAAACGCTGCAACAGGAGTAAATATTTATAGGTTGCTACCCCGTGCTGGTGAATTACAGGCATATTCGGTTATTATTTCACCCGCTAAAATTTTGTGTTAGCTATGAAAAACAACCTACTCGCTATTGTCTTTTTCCTATTCAGCGCAGGGTGCTCTGTGCAGGCACAACCACTCGAAATTTACGTCAGTGATGCCGGCAATTTTTCTTCTTTCTTTCAGATCCTGAGATTTGATGAAAACGGAGAAAATGGGGAAGTATTCACCAATGACCAACTAGCCTGGCCGCAGGACATCGTTTATCTGCAACACCGAAATTCTATAATTGTCTCCAACCTGAACTCGGGGAAAATCACCGAATACAATGCCGATACGGGGCAGTATATTGGAGATTTTGCCACCGGCATCGGGGGCCCTACAAGAATGAAAATAGGCGCTGATGGTTTGTTGTATGTACTTCAATGGCAGGGTGATGAAAAAGTTCTGCGCTATGACCTGGATGGCAATCTGGTGGACAGGTTTACAGATGTGGGCGTATCAAACAGCATCGGGCTGGACTGGGATTCGGCCGGCAATTTATACGTCTCTTCTTATGATGGCCGGTACGTCCAGCAATTCAGCAGCACCGGAGAAAGCATGGGCAGGTTTATCAATTCCAACCTCAGCGGTCCGACGAATATCTGGTTTGATGATGAAGGCAACCTGTTTGTGGCGGATTGGACCGGCGGATCCGTCAAAAAATTCGATGCTTACGGTAATTACCTGGGCATATTCATCAGTGGTGTAGGCCAGGTGGAAGGCGTCGATTTTCTAACAGATGGGACCTTGCTGGTTGGCGACGGACAAGGTTCTTCGGTGAACCGGTACGACAGTGGGGGGAATTTTATCGAAGAATTTGTCCCAAGCGGCACCCTGGGATTGCGGCAGCCCAACGCCGTGGTAATCAGGGAGCTTGGTATATCACCCGTCCGCGAAACACCCAAGCCGGTGGCTTTTATTGCACCTTCCGCCGGCGTTGAATTCAATTTGCTCAATGGGAATACGGCGCCAGGCATTGAAGCCTTTGAAATATACGATGTGCTGGGACGCTTGCAGGCAAGTATGCCCTACACGGGGAAAACGGTGGTTTGGAATGCCGAAACCTTTGCCGAAGGCATCTACCTGATCGTCGCCAGGCTGAAGGATGGAACGGCCTGGAGCCAAAAGGCCGTCGTCAAAAAATAAGCAATAAAAAAACGCCGTGCAGGAACGGGAATCTGAGGGCCTGCACGGCGTTTAATGCCCCTACGCTCTTTATTTTCGTCGAAACCCGCCCGGAAGTAGTATATTTATTTCGGAACTTGATCTGCAACAGCGGATATTTTGCACATTCCGAAACCTCGCTATTCACTAACGTATGATCGCAGACCTAATCCGGCAAGGGTGGAAATCGCAGGTGCGCGCTCCCTTCTGGCAACGCAGCCTGGCCGTCAATATCTTTTTTGGGTTGATCGTGGCCTATATGATGCTCAATTTGCTGGTGCTGGGCTTTTTCCTTGATGTCATCCTGGAGGAAGTCATGCCCGAAACCGATCCCTTTTCCTTCGTCAGTGGGGCCTTGCTGTACTTTTTTCTTGCCGACCTTGTCTTTCGCTTTTTTATGCAGTCTTTCCCAATGATGGATATTCAACCCTATTTGCTTCTGCCCATCCGAAAAAGACATCTATTTCACTATCTTTTGTTGAAGTCGGTATTCAATGTATTCAATTTGTTGCCTTTACTTTTTTTTATTCCTTTTGCCACCAAGATCGCTTTTCCCGCTATGGGCCCGGCAGCCAGCTGGTCCTGGTTGCTGGCCCTTTTCAGCCTCATCCTGCTCAACCACTTTGCTGCTTTTTATTTGAAGCGGCAGTTTAACGTTCGCCCCATTGCCGTCTTACTATTGCTGGCGGCTATTGGCTTGCTGGGCCTCGCCGACTGGCAGGGGATATTGAATGGGTCAGAGGCATTTCAGGTGGGTATAAAAGCGGTAACCGATGCGCCAATGCTGCTCGTTGTACCCATACTCCTCACGGCAGGCTTTTATTCCGTGTTGTACAGGGCCATGCGCCATTATACCTATCTCGATGCCTTTTCTACCCATAAAGAAGTAGTTGCGGGAAACCGGGATTTTGACTTTTTAAAACGCCTGGGAAGTGTAGGCGCCTACATTCAGCTAGAATTGCAGCAAATCCTGCGTAACAAGAGGCCCCGCATCCAATTATCCATTAGTATCATTTTTTTGCTCTACCCTTTGCTGGGCCTCGAATATCTGGAGGAAGGGAAAGTGGGTTTTGTGCTTTTCTTCTGGGTGCTATCCATTGGCTTCCCGATGATCAATTATGGCCAGTATTTATTCTGCTGGGAAAGCCCCCATTTCGACTTTCTGATGGCCAGGAACATCTTTTTTCCGGACTTTCTGGAAGCCAAGTTCTTCCTGCTGGCGGCGTTCAATTTCATAGTAGCTGTTCCTTGTTTACTATACGGCCTGATCGCCCCCCTCTTCTTACTTTTCGTCCCGGCGGTGGCTCTCTTTAACGCCGGGGTCAATGTATATATCATTCTCTACATTGCCACTTACAACAGCCGGCGCATTGATCCCACCCGGGGGGATTATATGAACTGGGAAGGCGTGGGCCCTTCGCAATTCCTGATGATCCTCCCCTTCCTGGTATTGCCCCTGCTTATTTTTCACCTCTTCAATTATTTCGGAGGCCTTTACGCCGGGCTGGCTAGCCTGGCGATAGCCGGAGTGTTGGGTTTGGCCGGTAAGCGGTTTCTTTTACCCTTGCTTGTCCAGCAATTCGAGGGCCGAAAATACATTCTGACGAGTAATTTCAAAAAGCAATAATACCATGATAACGATCCAAAATCTCTGCAAGCAATACGGGCATAACGTAGTGCTTGATATCCCTGAGCTGGCCATTCCCGCCGGGCAGCGTTTCGGCCTGGTGGGCAATAACGGCGCCGGCAAGACCACTTTGTTCAGCCTGCTGCTCGACCTGATCCGCCCGGTTAGGGGAGCGGTTTTTATCGAAGAGAAAAACGTGGGGGAATCGAGTGAGTGGAAATCCTTCACCGGCTCCTTCCTGGACGATAGCTTCCTCATCGGTTTCCTGAGCCCGGAGGAGTATTTTCAGTTTGTGGGAAAATTGTATGGTATGAATACCAGCGATGTGTCTGAATACCTGAACCGGTTTGAAGCATTCTTCAACGGCGAGATCCTGGATCGCGGTAAGTACGTTCGCGACATGTCGAAAGGCAATCAGAAAAAGGTCGGCATCGCCGCCGCCCTGATGGGCGCACCGCGATTGGTCGTTCTCGACGAGCCCTTTGCCAACCTGGACCCAAGTTCCCAAATCCGCCTTAAAAACATCATCCGCGAATTGGGCCGGGATAAAACTATCCTGATCTCCAGCCACGACCTGGCTCACGTCACTGAAGTGTGCGAACGTATTGTGGTGCTGGAAAAGGGAAAGCTCATTCGGGATATTCACGCCAACAGGGATACGCTGCGGGAACTGGAGGCCTATTTTTCCGCCTGATCCTTTTCCTCCATCCGCTCCACCTTCGCCGCATACAGCCCCTGCTGATCCTCTTGGATCACAAAGCGAACCCTATCTCCCTTTTTCACCGGCACTTTCAAATGCCGCTGGTGTACGTAGAACTCCTCCCGGGTTTCCGGCACCCGGATATAGCCATACCCTTTCTGTTCTAAAAAAAACTGGACGATTCCTACCGGCATAAACGATCTGGTTCATTTTGAATGGACAAGTTAGAGCGTAACTTCAAGTGGCTTTTTATTCCGGGAAACACCCTAAAATTCTACCTTTAGAGCCAAATATCAAAAATAACTCAGAAATGCAGTTCTCAAACCCCATTCCAGTAAAGGAAATAGCCGAAAAGATCGGCGCCAGGATCATTGGAGATGACAGCCTTTTGGCTACCGGCATCAATGAAATCCATCAGGTGCGCAAGGGCGACATCACCTTCGTGGATGTAAAAAAGTACTTCGATAAGTCCCTGAAATCGGATGCCTCCATCATCCTCCTCAATGAGAAGGTGAAGTGTCCGAAGGGAAAAGCACTCTTATTGTGCGACGAACCATTTGAAGCGTATAACGGTATTGTGCTGGAACACCGGCCTTTCCGGCCCCTTTCCATGGCCATCAGCGATACGGCCGAGATTCACCCCAGCGCTATCATCGAGCCCAATGTGGTTATCGGCCCTCACGTTAAGGTAGGCGCCAACACCTATATACAAGCTAATGTGACAATCGCCGAACACGTTCTTATCGGTGAGAATGTGGTGATCCAATCCGGCTCGGCTATTGGTACGGAGGCTTTTTATTTTAAGCGCACCGAGGAAGGCTATCAGCCCTGGCGCTCCGGCGGGCGGGTGATCATTGAGGACAATGTGCGGATCGGTGCGGGTTGCACCATTAACAAAGGGGTCTCTGGAGATACCGTCATTGGCGCCGGCACCAAGATCGATTGCCAGGTTCATATCGGCCACGATGTGGTGGTGGGAAAAAACTGCCTGTTTGCAGCTCAGGTGGGCATAGGTGGTAATACCGTGATCGGCGACGATGTCATTCTCTACGGGCAGGCGGGGATATCACACAATGTATCAATAGGGAGCAAAGTAGTAGTACACGCCAAATCAGGCGTATCCAAAAGCCTGGAAGAGGGGAAGGCATACTTCGGTTATCCGGCCAATGAGGCCAGAACCATGTATAAGGAGTTGGCAGCGCTGAGGCACCTGCCAACGTTTTTTGCCAATTATTACGAAAAATAAAAAGGCAAATTTACACTCGTCACCGCTTGTTGACGCGCTGAGTGGTGATGATCTGGCTGTCAGCGCCAAGCAACTGCACGAGGTACATGCCCCGGGGCAGGTCGCCGACATAGTACTTTTCACCGTCGATCGCTTCGAAGCTTTTCATCTGCCGGCCAACCAGGTTGAAAACCGTCACATATTTCACCACTTCGTTGTTAGTGATGCTAATATAATCGGTAGCAGGGTTTGGAAAGATCTGTAGTTCGACTTTTTCCTTATTGCTTAGAGGCTTGATATCCAGGCGGTCACTGAAGCTGGTTTGAGCATAGGCGACAGAGAGGCTGAATACGAATAAAAACAGAAAGAGTAAAGTGTGCTTCATATAACCGGAGGTTTTAAGGACTTACTAGGATTGTATGCACGAGCAAAATACATAGATAATTCTTACAATACAAGGGCCATGTTAACACTTTATAAAAAATTTAACATGTTTTTTATACTAAACTCCAAAATCCAGCGATTGGTTTAGTCTTTTCCGGTAAAAAGTGTTGCGGCTACCGGGGAGGGCTGGCGCAACACTTTTTACCGGGCCTGGCAGGGTCAGTCCAGCTGTCCCTGGAAGTACTCGGCGAACTCGGCCGCCGTCATCGTTCCGATGTCGCCTTCGCCCTGCCGCCGTACCGATACGGTTCCACTCTCCTCTTCTTTCTCGCCCACGATGAGCATAAACGGCACCTTATTCATTTCTGTATCGCGGATCTTGCGGCCGACCTTTTCGCTCCGGTCGTCTACATAACCCCGGATGTCAAAAGCACCCAGCTCCTTTTCTACTCCAGCGGCGTATTCGTTGAAGCGATCACTGATGGGCAGCACGGCAAACTGGTCGGGCGCCAGCCAGAGCGGGAATTTTCCGCCGGTGTGCTCGATCAGGATGCTGATAAAGCGCTCCATAGAACCGAATGGCGCGCGGTGGATCATCACCGGCCGGTGCGGCAGGTTGTCGGCGCCGATGTATTCCAGCTCGAAGCGGCTGGGCAGGTTGTAATCTACCTGAATGGTACCTAGCTGCCAGGAACGGCCCAGGGCATCCTTGACCATAAAGTCGAGCTTGGGGCCGTAGAAGGCGGCCTCTCCCAGCTCGGTAGTGGTCTGCAGCCCTACTTCTTTGACCGCTTCGATGATGGCGCTTTCAGCGCTGTTCCAGTGCTCGTCGGTGCCAAGGTATTTTTCCGGGGTTTCCGGGTCGCGTAGCGAGATCTGGGCGGTGAAGTTCTCGAAGCCCATTTTAGAAAGCACGACCTTGGTGAGGTCCAGTACGTTGAGAAACTCTTCCTTGACCTGTTCGGGGGTACAGAAGATGTGGGCGTCGTCCTGCGTAAAGCCCCTCACGCGCGACAATCCATGCAGCTCTCCACTTTGCTCGTAGCGATAGACGGTACCGAACTCGGCGATGCGCATCGGCAATTCCTTGTAAGAGTGTGGCCGGTGGGCGTATATCTCGCAGTGATGCGGGCAGTTCATCGGCTTGAGCATAAACTCCTCTCCTTCCCTTGGCGTACTGATGGGGCGGAAGCTGTCCTGGCCGTATTTTTCCCAGTGGCCGGAGGTGACGTACAGGTCTTTTTTGCCAATGTGGGGCGTAGTCACGAGTTTATACCCCCGCTTCTCCTGCTCCTGGCGCAGGAAGTTCATCAGGCGGTCGCGCAACTGATTGCCCTTGGGCAGCCAGATGGGCAGTCCGGCGCCGACCCGTTCGGAAAACATGAACAGCTCCAGTTCGGCGCCCAGTTTGCGGTGGTCGCGCTTTTTGGCCTCCTCGATCATGACGAGATATTCTTCGAGTTCCTTCTGCTTGGGGAAGGAGATGCCATAAACGCGCGTCATCTGCTGGCGGTTCTCGTCGCCCTGCCAGTAGGCGCCGGCCACGTTGGTCAGTTTCACCGCCTTGATGTAGCTGGTGTCGGGTACATGCGGGCCGCGGCACAGGTCGATAAAGTTGCCCTGCTCATAGAGGGTAATGTCGGCAGCCTCCTCCTTGCGCTTCTCGAGCAGTTCCAGCTTGTATTCGTCGCCCTTCTCCTTAAAGAAATCAACGGCTTCTTCCAGGCTGATAGGTTTGCGGACGTACTCGTTCTTCTGGCGGGCCAGCTCGATCATCTTTTGCTCGATGCGGTGGAAGTCGTCGGAAGAAATGACGTGATCGCCGGGATCAACATCGTAGTAAAAGCCACTATCCGTTGCCGGGCCCGTACCGAATTTGATACCCGGATAAATAGCTTCCAGGGCTTCCGCCATCAAGTGGGCGGAAGAGTGCCAGAAGGTCATTTTTCCGTCCTTGTCGTCCCAGGTGAGCAGTTGCAGGCGGGCATCGTGGTGGATGGGGCGTGTGGCTTCCCACACCTCGCCATTAACCTTAGCGGAAATGACTTTCTTGGCCAGCCCGTGGCTGATGGACTTGGCGATCTCTAGTGCCGTAATTCCCTTTTCATACTGGCGCACCTGGCCATCGGGAAAAGTGATGTTGATCATGGTCTATTTTTTTTACCACAGGGCGCCTCGCCGAAAGTTCAACAGAAGTACAGTGGTTTCGGTGAGCCGCCCTGTGGTAATGACTACGGCATGGCTGCCGGAAAAGTTCTTTAAAAGGGTGCAAAATTAAGTGATTTTGGGGAGGGAGTTCAATTTTAATAAAGGAAAGTTTCTGGCAGCCATGGATTTAGGGTGAGCACTGGCCTTCAGGGCAAAAACCCGGCAACCGGCAGTTGAAACGCCGAGTTAGCCGCTATATAATCTCTATATTGCCTTTTTATGAAGAAGCCCCATCCTATATGCTGCGCACCAAGGCACTTTATGCATTGCTGATCCTTTTGCTGAGCCTGGACCTCGGCTATACCTTTCTGCAGCAATACGCCTCCCCTCTCGACGGCGACCTGGCGGCGATTGCCGTGCCCGCAGAACATTACGAAGCCGTAATGATCAGCCCCTTCGGCTGGAGGGCCATCCGGGAGGATACAGCCTACGCGGCGCCCAACCGCTTTTTCATCCACTGGGGCATGTACCATTATTTTCGGAACGCCCCTTTATTGCTGCAACGGGTAGCCGCTCCTATCGACAGCGTTTACCTTTCGGCGGCGATCCTGAAGACGGCTTTCCACATTGCGCTGCTCGGGCTGCTGGTGTTGTACATCGGGACGTTTTTGTCGCTACCCATGCGCTCTTGGCTGTTGCCCGCCATTCTGGTAGCGCCCCTGTTCCAGTCGGCCGGCTACTACGCCAACCTGATGGCGGTGGTGGAGGGAGCTCCCACTTATGCCTGCTTTTATGCGTTGCCGGCCATTCTGCTGCTCCTGTATTATTACCCGGCTTACCTGGCGTTGATCCGGGAGGGGCCCATCCGGCTGGGGTGGGGTGGCCTGCTTGGGACTTTTGCCCTGGCCGTGGCGCTGCCATTCACCGGGCCGTTGGTTCCGGGGATCGTGCTGGTGTTGTCCTTGTTGCTGGTGTTGGAGTGGAGCCGCCGTTTTTTCGTGAAGCGCGAAAAAGAGGCCGTGGTTCGCTTTTTTCGGCAGCTTCCCGCCGGCTATTGGGCTTCCATGGGGGTGCTGAACCTTCTTTGCCTGTATTCGCTCTATGTCGGTACTTTCAACATTGAGCAGAATGATGCGCTGGGACTGCTGGCGCGGTATGCCAAAATGCCGGAGGGCCTTATGTAGGTTCCCCTCACTGGCCTCCACTTTCTTTAATGCTGTTGGGTATAATGCTGATAACCTACCGCTTAAATTCCTGCAAATTAGTCGACACCCCAAAGTGGTTCAGCCCGCCCCCCAAATGGAAGGCCGAGTAGCCATAATCGATCCGGAAGCGGTTGACCTTGATGCCGGCGCCAAAGGAGAAACCCGCCAGGCTGCCGAAGTTGTCGACGGACAGTTCCTTGCGCATAAAGTGGTTGTAGCCGAAGCGCAGGCGGAGGTTGTCCTTTTTGCCGAAGAGGAATTCCCCGTTGAAGACGAAGTGGCGGAAGAAGTTGTCGAACCAGATGCTACTTCGGCTGCGTTCGGTATCCACCTCGCCGAAGAAGAGGGTGGAGGGCTCGGCGTTGGGGTCGTCGTAGAGGATATTCCAGCGGTTGAAATGGCGGTAGACGATGGAAAAACGAAAGGGGAGGTAACGCAGGCGTTTGGAGACGCCCAGTTGTATCTCGAAAGGCAGCGACTCCGGGTTGCCGTCCTGATAGGCCGTCAATTGCGTACCGATACTGCGGAATACGACGGTGGCGGTGAAGTTGCGGGCGGTGTCGAAGTACACCCCCGCCAGGTCAGCTGCCAAACCGAGAGAGGAGTAGCCCTCTAGTTGGGAGGTGATGGCCTTGAGGTTGGCGCCCAGGGCCAGGCGGTCATACACCTGCTTGCTTGCCCCGATGTTGATGGCGTATTCGGCGGCCTTGAAGGTGCCCAGCTTATTGCCCAGCTCGTCGGTCTGGTCGAAAGTACCATAGCTGATGTACTGTACGCCGGCGTGGCCGGTCAGGCCCGCCTTGCTGAAATGATGGGCGTAGCTGGCATAGCCGTGGCTGATGCCCGCTACATGGAAACTGTGGCTGAAGGCAAGCTGCTGGTGCATGCTTTCATTGAGCAGGGACGGGTTGGCCAGCGCGAGGTTGGCGTCGTCATCGCGAACGGTGATCAGGTTGCCGCCCAGGGCGGACACCCGGGCTGAAGGGGAGAGGTTGAGGAACTCGTAGGTGTTGAGGCCGCCGATCTGGGCGGAGGCGGGTAGGGTGGCGAATGCCAGGAGCAGATTGGTCAGGGCAAGGTTCATCAGAGCAAACCGTTGCAGCGTTGTTGGTTGTTGGTTGCTGGTTATTGGTTGGCCCGGCTTGCTAATCGCCAATGGCCAAAAACGAACAACAAACAACAAACGACATCCAACATCCAACCAAGAGAGTAGCCTTCTATTCATATCTGAGGTTTATTTATTCATTTTCCCGTTCCGCCTCTGCTTCCAGTTCGTCGGCATTGTCTTCCTTCCAGATGGTGCGGCAGACGCCGTCCTCGCAGTTCATGGAGCGGATGTGCTTGCCGGACAGGCTGAATTTTTTCAAAAGGCCGTTTTCTTCGCCGTTTCGGTAGGTGCCTTCCGCCTTTTTGTTGCCATTTTTGTAGTATTCCACAAATGGCCCGTTTTCTGCGTTTTCCGCAAAGATAACCACTTCCATCAATTGTCCGTTGGGGTAGTAGCGTTTCCACTCACCGTGCATCACATTCGCTTCGTACTGCCCTTCGATCTCCAGTTTGCCACTTTCATAGTAAGCCCGGAAGGGCCCTTCGAAGATACCCATTCGGTGGGTTTCAACCACCTGTGTATCACCGCTCTCGTAATACAATATGCGCATGCCGTTCAGGGTGTCGTTGGTATAGTGGGCCTGTTCCAGTTTCTTTCCATCGGTGGTGAATTTCTCATACAAGCCATGTTTGGCGAAGTCTGCCTTCTTGCGCTCGTACTTCTCCGTATAACCGTAACTATCTTCGGCTTCCACCTGTTCGACTTTGCTCTGGCAGGCAACGAGCAAGGCCAGCG
>JAGQXQ010000242.1 GCA_020436535.1 Phaeodactylibacter sp. | reverse complement strand
TAATAACGAGTTAGAGAGCTGCTTCTCAGGGGCAGCCCTCGTAATGCTGGGTGTGCTCCCCCATAAGCCATCTCCCCGAAGCGCGCCTAATAGCGATCCAGGGAGGCTATGGAAGCTGCGAGTCTCCGAATATTGAAACCAGCATTATAAAACTCACAGAAATTATGTTGAGAAAAATCTTGAACTTATTTACAAGCAAAGACCCTCAGAAAAGTAAAGGGAAGGTAAAATTTTTCAACCGAAAAAAAGGGTATGGGTTTATCGAACCCGAAAACCTGGAGAATGATGTTTTCGTACATGTGACCAGCCTGGAAGATCAAGTTTCTAAAGGCGACCACGTCGCATTCGAAGTCAAAGCGAGCTCTAAGGGCCTGGAAGCCACAAATGTAAGGCTGGTAGACGCTTGATTCATCATTTTGTTTGATCATTAACAAAATCTTTATTTCAGTTATGAGAATTCGTAAGAAGTACGCCATGGGAGAAGGCAAATATTACTTTACGATCAAGTCTGTTCCCAACAACATTACCATTTTCAGAAAATCCAAGGAAGCGGCCGTAAGTGCTTTCAAAAAGTATAAGAAAGCGGGGAAAGAAATAGAATGGCTGGGAAAATGGAACGGTAAGGAGTTTACGGAAAACAATGTTCCTGCAGCCGTAAGTGCCTAGTGAACAAGCGATCGCCGAAGCCGGCGCCAAATGCCAGGAGCCGCTTTGGAAAGCAAACTATTCATATCATTCACTCTTTAAACAGTTGAAAATGTCTGAAAAAGATTCAAAATTATATGAAAAGGCAATAGAGTGGGTAAAGCGAAAAGGCTATTCCACCGTGAAAGCTAATATTGATGATTTCGAAAAGCCCTCTTCTTTTATGGCGCCAGGCGAAGAAGAGGAGGAATCGGCCCTGACGCCTGATATTACAGCGTTGATGCGTGGCAATAAGTGCTATTTTGAAATAGCCCTTAAAACTGATGACAAAAGACAAATGGTAACAAAATGGAAGCTGCTGGATCGGATGGCATCGTTGAAGGAGGGGAAATTTTATCTCTTCACACCGCATGGCCACCGGGCATTCGCCAGCCGGCTGGTAAAAAAGCACGATATTAACGCTGTACTGGTTAGCCTTTAAAAGAAGAGGCTCCCGGGCATTCATTTTATCCTGGAGCCTCCTCTTCCGGCTTTGTGTAAAGCAATTATTGACTCAACTTAAAAATCAGAATTTGTTATGGTAAATAGAAGCATAAGAGTTAAAATACTCAAGGAAACCTCCAAGACTGTCACTATACGATTTATGACCTTAAACCGCAAGATGCCGGTTCCGCGCCAAGAATTTGAAAAGCGCGTAGAAGACGGCTTGTACGAGGTTGTCGATGATTATGAATTGGAAGTAGACAAATAAGGACGGTGTGTGCCTACTGCCGCACCAGTTTACATACCCCCACCAACTTTCCATCACTGTAGGCTCTCAGGAAATATAATCCTGCTTTCAGGCGGTCAATTTCAACAGCCTTGCCGTTGAAAGGTACTCGCTGTTGCACCAGCCTGCCGTCAATGCTTATGACTTCATATTCTGCATTGACGAGCGGAGTTGAAGTTATCACCTGGAAATTGGTGTCGGATGGATTGGGAAAAGCTCTGAAAAGGGGCTTTTCCCAATTTGATTCCTTCAGCCCGGTGGCGTCCATTTGGCCATAAAGCCACTGATAGGCATCCGGAAACTCCCTCGACCAGTACCATTCACTGTGTTGCCCATCGGGATGGCTGATAGCCAGCACCTCTTCCTCGGAAAAGCCTGCGCTGAGTAAGGTATTGTACATGGCATTCATATCCGCCACCTGCTCTCCGTAGTCTTCGGGGTCGCCCTCTTGTACTCCAGCGATCATGTATATCCGCATATCTGCCTCCTTCCCCGTACTCGCTACATGAGTATACACCTCGTCTGCAAACCAGAACGAAGCGGAAAAGACTCCGGCTTTGCTGAAAATATCCTGGTGCTCAATGGCGGCGTAAAACGAGATCAGCCCCCCCAACGAAGATCCCATAATTCCCGTGAATTCTCTTCCGGGCTTGGTCCGGTAATTCTGGTCTATATAAGGCTTCAGGGTTTCAACAATAAAATTGACATAAGCATCGCCCTGGCCGCCGCCGTTATTTGGGTGCGCCCAGGGGGTATATTCATCGATCCGGCTACCAGCGCCGTTGTCAATTGCCACCACGATCACCCCTTCATCTCCTTCCCCGAACAATTGGTCCAGCGCCTCGTCCACCCCCCATTCTCCTGAAAAGGAAGTGGCCGGGTCAAATACATTCTGCCCATCCTGCATATAGAGTACCGGGTAATCCTTTGCCGAGTTTTGGTAATCGGGTGGCAGATAGAGCCAGATTCGCCGGCTGCGGTTGAGCTGGGGCATGAAAAAGTCCTGCGAGAGCACCGAATAATTAGAGGCAGTAGTAGGCCCTTCCCAGCTAAGGATCTGTAATTCCAGTGTTTCGGCTCCACCGGAATAATTGTAAGTACGGTCCGGTAAATAAGCGCCATTGGCGTTGCCCTCCACCGTATCCCAGCCTCCACGAGTAAATTTGAACATCAGGGCGCCCGGGGAAGGTGAGAAGGTAAGCTCATACACTTCTCCCCCCTGGTTTTCCAGGATATAGCCGCTATTGCCTGGATCCCAACCGTTGAAAGTGCCGGCCACGTAAATATCGGCTCCGGGAGGCGTGTTATTGGGGATATCCGTTACCCGCAACGTCAGTTGTCCCAGAGCGGTAACTGCTGCCAGGAAGAGCAAATTCAGGCTTAAAAAGAGCTTTATTTTCATTCAATTTGATTTTAGCCGCAAATATAGCGGATCGAATGAGAATTTTTTCATCATTACGCCCAACCCTTCGGAAATATCCATACGTCTTAGCAATTGGATACCACAAAGCCCGGTATCGTTGGGTAAGCTGCAAAATTAGGGCGTATAGAAGCCTGGCAGGATGGCCGAATTTCTTTATATTGTCTTCTGTAATGCAGCCATACCGGTTTGATTTGGCCGTCGCCAAATCTGCCGAGTATAAAACCAAGAATACCATGAATACGTTGAGAAGGGCCGTTTTGATCCTCATTCTTTTTCTCCCGTTGGCCATGAATGTACAGGCGCAAACTGAGGTAGATGTTATTCACCTGAAAAACGGGAGTCAATTTGAGGGCAAGATCCTGGAGTACCAGCAAGGCAGTATGTTGCGTTTTGAGCTGCGCTCGGGTGGGGTAATTGAATTCAAGGAAGAAGAGATCAGCCAGGTCGAGCAGGGCTGGTTGTCTTCAGAGGCGGATCGGCAGGAAATGCCGTCAAATCCGTCCCCAAAAAAGAAAAGCTATGCCTTTAAAGAGAAAGGATTCTATAACGCCACCTACTTTTCTACTCTAAGTGGCTCAGTTGATGAAGCCTTTCAACTCGGGCTGGGCATTCACAATGTGACTGGCTATCAGTTGCATCGCATGTTGGGGCTGGGGTTTGGGTTTGGCGTAGATACTTACTCCTTCGACAATGGAGAAACACTCTACCCGGTATTTGCCGAAGCCAGGGGGTATTTATCCCCAAAGAAGGTTTCCCCATACTACTCAGGCAGCCTGGGGTATGGCTTTGCATTCAGGAATAGTGATGATTTTATCAACAAAGCTAATGGAGGGCTGTTTTACCGGGCGGCATTGGGGTTGAGGCTGGGCGCCGATAAAGACACCAACGTTCTGGCAGATATAGGCTATCAGTATCAGGCCGCTTTTTTTGAACGCCGTACCGAATTCCAGAATGAGATTGAGGAAAAGCGGCTGGAGTTTAACCGCATCGTGATCCGGATAGGTTTAATCTTTTGATACATGAGGCTCAAGCCAGAACAATATTCTGATCGGGATCTGGTGGAAGGGTGCCTGAAAAATGACCGCTTTTCACAGGAGATGCTTTATCGAAAGTATGTGCCGGCGATGATGCGGATGATACAGCGCTATACTCAAGACCGGGAGGTAGGCATGGACATCCTCAATACCGGTTTCCTCCGGGTTTTTAAAAAACTCGATACGTTCGCTTTTAGCGGTTCACTGGAAGGGTGGATCCGAAGATTGATCTTTCACAGCTTATCCGATTACTTCAAGAAGCATTCCAGGCAGGTGTACTTCCTGGAGCTCGAAGACCGGGATGCCCCGATGAAAGAAGGGGCGCTGGACAAGCTGTATTTTGAAGATATACTCAAGCTGGTGGATATGCTGCCCAATGCTACCCGGGAAGTATTCTACCTCTATGCCATTGAAGGGTACACCCATGTGGAGATCGCTCAAAAGATCAATATCAGCGTGGGCACCTCCAAATGGCATTTATCAAATGCAAGAAAGAAACTGAAGCAATTAATTCGCACACATTACAATCATGCAGGATAATTACCCGCAAGAGTTCGACGAGCAGTTCATTGACGAGGCATGGTTGAAAATGCACCAACTGCTCGATAAAGAGATGCCCGTGCAACCAAAACGGCGCGCCGCCTGGTGGCTATGGCTTCTGGCGGGCCTACTCCTGCTCGTTATACTGGGAGGCGCAGGCTATTATCTCTACCATTCGAGTAAAAGCCCGGAGCCTTCATCCTCGGTTGCGCTTCCAACTGCCAGCCTGGAAGGCCATGTTGATGCAGCTCAGGCTGATCTCCAACCCAAAAGCCAGGGCTCGCTTTCAGAACAGAAAGGCAATGGTATTCAAAATACCAGTCCTGAACAAACTAAGGCGGAAATGGCTGGCCCAAAGGTAGTTTCCGACACCGAACGGCAAAGTATAAAACCGATTTCATCTTTTGATACAAGGCTGGAAGAAGAGACAACCTATTCCAACAATTTAGCGATAAAAGAGCCGGTAGAAGGCCGTAATGCCCCGGTTGCCCAGCCCTATGAGCTTGTCGGCCCCAAAGCAGCAAACAATAGGGGCCTTTCCCCTCTTACCTTCCTACCGGAAAAGGCTGATCAAATACGGCCAAATACAAAAGAAGTACATTCAGACGGGCTGCCTCAACCGACTTACAGGAAGCCTGCCGTATTGAAGTTGGCCGCAGAGGGAGGCGCCTATTTTTCCGGCGCTTCCGCTCCCGATGGCCTTAGTGCCGGCTTGGCCCTTGAATCCAGGCCCCGGAAAAGCCGCTTTTACCTGCGGACTGGCGCCTTCTTCCGTTTGTATAAGGAAGAACTGAAGACGGAAGAAAATATGCTCCATTTGGAAAACACTTTTTCCAAAGCGCCCCAACCTGACGGTAGTGTAGTTAACAGCACCAGTAAACTATCGGCTAGTTCCATCATTACGGCAGCCCGGTATATCCAGTTCCCTCTAACCGCCGGGTATCAAATGAGCCCGCGGCTGTCTTTGGAAGCCGGCTTACAGGCAGGTGTTCTGCTCTCCAGTGACGCTACCAGCAGTTGGCGGCTGATTGACCAGCCCAATACTTCACAAGGCCCCCGGCAAGAAGATAATACGATATTTGAATTCAAGCATGGTGCAGGCAATGATAAGTTGAACCGTACTTCTTTAGGCCTCATCGCAGGAATAGCTTATCGCCCCGGGCTCCGAACCAGCTTGCGGTTATCTTATCAGTACGGGTTATCAGATATACTTGCCAGTTCCAGAGAGAAAGCCTATATCCGGCGCTTGCACCTATCAATTGCCTACTATATTATTCAATGACCTCTCTTCTTTCCCGCAGGCCATTCCACAATTGTACCGGTACGAAATAAAAAAAGGACAGTTGCAAATAACTCGCAACTGCCCTTTTATGATAAAAACATTATCTATATAGTGAGGTTGTTTTTCCTGGGTTCCTGTTAATTGGCAGAAACCAACTTCACCTGCAGGTCAAACTCATCGTAGATAGTCTTGTCGCCCAGATTATCAAAAAAGCTGCCAGAACCGTAGCGGACATTGTATTCTGAACGGTCTACCTTGATTTCGGCGTTAGCGACCTTCTGTCCATTCTCCTCTGTGACCTTGGTGAAAAACTTGATCTCCTTGGTGATGTTCTTGATGGTAAGGTCACCAACGATCTTGTAATCGCCAGGGGTGCCGCGGGAAACAACCTGGGTGATAACAAATTTGGCAGTCGGATTTTTCTCCACACCAAAAAAGTCTTCGGACTTCAGGTGGCCAACCAGTTTCTGGTTGTACTCTCCTTCCAGGTCTGTGCAGGTGATAGTAGTCATGTCAATCTCGAAACTTCCACCGGCCAGCTTATCTCCATCGAAATCCAGTTTACCTGATTTCAACTCAATATTCCCGGTGTGGGATCCCGTAACTTTATATCCTTTCCAGACAATATTACTCTTGGCTATATTTACCGGAAAACTGTCTACTGCTGTGCTGGAAGGATTAGTAAAACTCATGCCTACCAATGCAATGGCAGCTAATAATGTTGAAAAAACTGATACTTTCTTCATGGTTAAAATTGTTTTTTTGGTGATAGATCTTGTAACATCGTTTTCGACACAAAGTTCAAACATTCATTGTATGTACATCTATTTTTTCAAAAAAAAATAGCGTCTTACCTTAACACCTTAGCTTATCCAGAAGCTGATTCAGTTGATCCGCCTCTTCCGAGCTCAGGTTGCCCATTTTTTGGTTGAGCTCCTGTTCCATTATAAAGGAAATGTCTTCCAATACGCTCAACCCCTTTTCCGTGATCTCAACATCCACCCTACGGCGGTCCGAAGGGCACACTCTCCTTTCAACCAATCCTTTTTGCTTCAGCTTTTCCACCAACCGGGAAGCGTTGGACATCTTATCGATCATCCGCTCTGTAAGCAGTTTAACCGTTGCCGGTTCAGGATACATCCCCCTCAATATCCGGAGGATGTTGAATTGTTGCCAGGAGATTTTAAATGGCTTTAACAACTGCGCCGAGTTCTGGCTCAGCCAGGAAGCAGTAAAAAGAACGTTGATGTGCGCTTTATGGTACACACTACTGAATTTTTTCTGCTTTATTTCTTCTTCAATTTTCATTACGGGTACAAATATATGTATATACAATTAAAGTTGCAACATTAAATCTGATTTATTTCAAATTTATTGTGAATACAAAAATAAGGCCTCTATTGGAAAACTCCACTCCTGCTGAATAAACTATTGAAATAAATGCTTTGCCAGAGTTCCAATTAAATGATGTAGTTTTGAGTTAGTTTAAATTTTAGACCGAGCCCTGCCAATATTACCGGATGGTTTTCTCATCCCTTTTTAAAAAGTCAAAAGATGAAGATCCTGATTATCGGTGGCGGAAATATGGGGTTAACCTACGCCCAGAGTTTCCTGCGTTCCCACATCACGAACAAAGAGGATATGATGATCCTCGAAAAGTCAGCTCAAAAAGCTGAAGAGCTGGCCAAAAAAGATATTGGTACAGTGTACAGCCGCGCTGAAGATTGCCTGGAACAGGCCGACCTGGTCATTTTGGCGGTCAAGCCACAAGACTCGCAACCATTATTTCAAAGCCTGAAAGCGCTGATCGACCCTCAGCAGGTATTCCTTTCGATCATGGCAGGCGTAAAAATAGAGTCGATCTGCCAGGCGCTGGGCGTCCATAAAGTCATTCGGGCCATGCCGAACCTGCCGGCACAGATCGGAATGGGCATGACGGCGTTCACCTCCTCCGACGCGGTAACCCGGATCGAGCTGGTCATGGTCCAGAACCTGCTCAATACAACCGGCAAAACGGTCTATGTGGAAAAGGAAGAAGCCATCGATGCGGCCACTGCCATCAGTGGGAGTGGCCCTGCCTACGTATGGTTTTTCATGAAATCGATGATGGACGCCGCCCGGGAAATGGGATTCAGCTATTCCGAATCGGAGCTGTTGGTCAGCCAGACCTTCCGCGGAGCGATCGAGCTGTTCAACAAGACGGACTTCACCTGTGAAGAGTGGATCGAAAAGGTCTGTTCCCGGGGAGGAACAACCGAAGCGGCCCTGGCAAGTTACAATAAAAACCTGGTCCGGGATGACATCATTGCCGGCGCCAACGCCGCCCTGCAGCGGGCCATTGAGCTGGGCAAGGGAAAATAACTTTAAAGGCTTTGCATCATAATACAGCCTGTAGCACGTTATACAAAAAAACGTATATTAACCCCTGTATGGATAATGCTCAACTCATAACGGATGTAAAAGAACTGCTGGGCAATGCTGAAACGGAAAAAGCGTTGAACCGGTTGGCGGAATTTCTGGGAAGTGATCCGAAATACAAGCAGTTGAACAGGCTGGTGTTACAGGCCCGCGCTCAGTTTCAAAAAGCGCAACGAGATGAGCTGCAGGGACTGGTTTCCGGTGAACAAAGTAAACTAAACTACAATCAGGTTACCCGTCAGGCCCTACAGATCGTGGAATGGCTGGAAGAGGGCAACCTCCGGCCGGAAACGAGCTTCCCTCCCCCACCCCCGCGCCGCTGGCCAATGGCACTTGGCGCTGTCATCCTCTTAATGGTTCTGGCAGGCGGAGGGTATTGGTGGTTCCAGCGTCAAGAACCGGATCTGGAAACAACTCAAACTGCAGATTGCCCAATAGATGAGGCATTTCCAGAATCCTCTGAATTCAACATTCTCCTCAGGCCATTTCAAACAGTAGCTGGCGAAGAACAGAAACCTCACCTCATCATTGCCAAAAAGCTGGATGATTTTATAAAAGGGCTAAAAATTGATTGTGATTTCGGTACGTTGACAGATGTGGATCCCGATAGTTTCTTTACAGATGCAGATGCTGATACTGCAGCCATTAGATGCGGAGCTAATCTCATCATCTGGGGGACAGTGGAAAAACCAGCTCCTTCCGACAGCTCAACTATCCAAATGAACTATAAATTTGTCAGCCAAGACTCCTTTGTTAAACTTTCCAAACTGGAGCTGACCGGAGGTTCGGAGCTGGTCAAAGTAAACACCTTATCCAATATCCCCACCGGCACTACGCTTACCCAATCAATATTCGAAAGCATCAAGCTCCTTTTCGGCCTCATTGCCCATGAGACAGGTGACCGCTCTACAGCCATCGAAATGCTGGAAGGCTATGAACCTGCGCCAGAAGACACCACCGCTCACCTGTTAAAAGGCATGGTGCTTGCAGAAGATTATATGGCCAATAACCAGGACGAAAAGGCATGGGAATCCTACAACCAATTATTGGAAGTGCACCCAGAGTACCCACTCGCCCGGAACAACCGAGGCATTCTCAACTACCAAAAAGGGAATTACGAAGATGCGGCGGAAGACTTCTCGGTTTTCCTTAAGAAGGACTCAACCAATGCGGAAGTCCTGGAGATCCGCGGCTCGGCTTACCTTAAGGCCGACCAATTGAAAAAGGCCCGGCTGGACCTCCAGAAAGTCAAGGAGCTAAGAGTGCCGGACCGCGAACTCAACCGAAAGATCGAAGAGGTGGACAAAAAGATCGAGGAAGAAGAAAAAACCAAAGCGTCTGCCGAAGCCGAAATACGCGCCAATCCCAATAACCTGGCAGCCTGGAACCAAAAGGCCATTTCGAGCCAAAAGCTGGGCGACTACAAGGAAGCAGCCAGGGCCAGCGAGGTTATCCTTCGCCAGGACCCCGACAACGTCAATGCTTATTTACAGATCATCAAAGCCTACCGCAGTGCCGGCGATACAATCCAGGCCGAAAAGGCGATTCAACGGGCTGAAGCCGCAGGAATTTCGCGCAGCCGACTCAATCAGATGGCGCCTTTAGATATAACGCTCTCGCCGAGGCGCACCAATACCATTATTCCACTGAAGAAAAATTAAAGCACCTGACTATGAAAGCCAACCGCCGAACGATCATCAAACTTCTTTCCGCTTCCGGAGCCGCCTCTTTGTTCGGCTTTAAGGCGCTTTCCGGACAGGCGCAATGCCTCACGACCGATGACATACTGGGGCCTTTCTACCTGCCGGGAGCCCCGGAAATAGCTCAATTCGCTCCGGATGGAGCTCCTGGAACAACCACTTTCATCACCGGCACCGTCTATGCCAATGACTGCGAAACGCCGGTGCAAAATGCCAAAGTGGATGTGTGGCACGCCAACGACGGCGGCGGTTACGAAGATGAACACTACCGAGGTGTGGTTTACACAGGTGACAATGGCCAGTATGCCTTCCAAACCATTTTACCTGGAAAATACCTCAACGGCGCTCAGTTCCGCCCCCGGCATTTTCACTACCGGGTAAGTGCTTTATCCAGCGAGCTAACCACTCAGATCTATTTTGAAGGGGATACCTCCATTCCCATTGACCCCTGGGCCTCCAGCCCGGATGCCGCAGAAAGGATCATTCCCCTTTCGGAAGGCCAACAGGGAAGCCTGCATGGAGTGGCGGATATTTACCTGGACGTAGAACCGGTTATCAACGGACAGAAAAGCCAGGGCTTTTCACCAAAGCGGCCCATCATTGAGCATGTCATTCCCAACCCTATGTCTACCGAGGGAAAAGTACAAGTCTTCCTTCCGGAAGCCGTTTCTGCCAGTTTGCTGCTCTACAACCTACATGGAAAAGCCGTGAAAACCATCATCCAACGGCAGCAAATGGCCGGCGGCCGGCAGCAATGGAGCATTCCCAATGAAAACCAGCACGGCCTTAGGCTCCAGCCGGGTATCTATATCGTTCAGCTTCAGGTAGACGGCCGCCCCGCCGACAGCAAGCGCTTGATTGTCGTATAAAAAAGAAAGGGCCGGTATTCCCCCGACACCGGAAAAGTTGTAACTTTCAGGGCGATAAACTTTAATGTTTTTGATGACATCGCCGCCAAGCGGGCCATCACTTCACCCAAGCCCTGTAACCATGCCAGGACCAGAACTGCTTCCCTTTTTCTTTTTACTGATCGGCTTGTTGACCGGCGGCCTGCTGGGGTGGCTGGCCAGCAACCTTCGCCGGAAAGACGGCCTCGTCCCCAAAGCGGAGATCGAGCAATCCTATGTGCCCAAAGTGCTTTTTAGCCAACTACAGGAACAATCTGACCTCTATCTGGGAGACCTGCGCGAAAAGGAGGAAGAACTCCGCGTCCTGGGTGGCCGCCTGGCCGGCCAGGAGCAGGTAATACTCAACCTGGAAGCCCGGCTTGACACTCAAAAGGAAGAATTGGTAAAGATGCAGGAGCACTCAAGAATAGAATTTGAAAACCTGGCTAACCGCCTTCTGGAAGAGAAAAGCCAGAAGTTTACCCTCCAAAACCAGGAGCAGCTTCAGCATATACTGGCGCCGCTGCGCGATAAGATCAAATCCTTTGAAGAAGGGGTGGAAAAGCGCTTTCTGGAAGAAACCAAAGACCGGGTCAGCCTCAAAAAGGAGATCGAACAACTGAGGGAACTGAATCAGCAACTGAGCGCTGACGCCAACAATCTGGCCAGCGCTTTAAAAGGCGATAACAAAACTCAGGGCGACTGGGGAGAGATACAACTGGAGGTGCTCCTGGAAAAGGCCGGATTACAGAAAGGTATCCACTATGAAGCACAGCCCAGTTTTTCCGACAATGGTAAAATGAAGCGCCCGGATTTTATCATCAACCTGCCGGAGGGCAAACACCTGGTACTGGACTCCAAGGTATCCCTCACGGCTTACGACCGCTTCTGTCAGGCAGAGGAAGAAAAAAGCCGCAAAGTGCAACTCAAGGCCCATGTCGATAGCATCCGGCAACATGTCAGGAACCTGAGCAGCAAGAACTACCAACAACTGTATCAGATCCATAGCCCGGATTACCTGCTGTTGTTCATCCCCATCGAGCCGGCTTTTGCCCTGGCGGTGCAGCAGGACGAACGCATTTTTGTCGACGCCCTCGACCATAACATCGTCATCGTTTCCACCTCTACCTTACTGGCCACCATGCGCACAGTCTCCTATATATGGAAACAGGAGAAACAAAAAAAGAGCGTTTTGGAAATCGCCCGCCAGAGCGGCTTGCTCTATGACAAGTTCGTCAATTTTGTGGAAGACCTCAGAGGGGTTGGGCAGCGCCTGGAGCAGGCCCAGGGCGCCTATCACGATGCGATGAACAAACTGGTAGATTCAAAAAAGTACGGCGATACCCTGGTGGGGCGGGCGGAGCGCATTCGCGAACTAGGGGCCCGAGCGACCAAAAGATTGCCCAAAGGCATGGTCGAAACAGCCCAGGAGGAGGAATAACCCCAAAAGAGCAAGCCGGTGCCATTTCCTGGTTTTTGTTACTCAACTTCCGGAGAAGCCTTTTCATAGATGGACAGTAACCAGTTTCGGTCCGTCAAAAGCCGGGTAGTGCGTATTTTCTCTCCCAGCTTTTTCCAGTGTCGCCGTTTTCCCCGCACAGCCTGAAAGAGAATGTCGCAGAAGTTGAGAAAGGTTTGCTTCAGGTCGGCTGAGATGAGTTTATTGCGCTTGAGAAAGATGGTAAAAGCGGCAAGGAGGGAGAGCAGCGGTTCAATTGCTTCGGTTTCGTAATAGATCTTAGCCAATATGACTCTTGCCCCCAGGTAATAATTCATATCGGAGAAGGCCACCTGGTTGAGGTGTTCCTGGGCTAAATCGAACCGCCGGGTGTAATAATACAACTCCGCCAGGTTATAATGCAATGCATTTTCACGAAAGGTATCCGGCAGGGCCGGTGCGTAGCGTTGGATAAAACGTTCGATCCATTGGTAACGCCGAAGCCGCAGGGCCAACTTCACCACATTGGTAAAAGCCCAGGGCGATAAACGGCCGTTATCGATCAGTATCTCACTTTCTATCCCATCTAAATAGAGCTGTAGGGCCCGGCCGATATAGCCTTCCTTTCCCTGGCGTATTTTTCGCGCGCAGTAATTGATGGCAAATAAATAAATATCTTTCAGGCTCCGTTTAGCAATATCAGCCGAATGGTGGGCCAGCATTCCCTGTAATCGGTCGAAATGCATTTCATCACTCTCATCCAGCAAGGCCTGAAGGATATTGAAATATAGTTCTATAATAGGTTCGCCGAAGAATTGCTGGTGTTGCAGATGAGCCAGCCAATGGCCGGATATATTCAGCACATAATCTCCTTTGATAATCGTTTGCCGGTCCAGCATAGCACAGGCAAACTGTAGCTTGCTCAAATGATAATAGCGATCCAGGTTATCAGCCGCCCGTTGAATACTATCATCGTATTGCCTGAGCCGCTGGCGCTCAAAATGGCGTTCTTCCACTTCTGCCCATTGGAGTTGTTCAAAAAAATACTGGCTGTTGCGCGTTTTTTCTATTTCCATGTACTGCCTCATTCGGCGGCGGCTTTGGTTGTAACTCTTATACAATTGCCGTTTCGATAAACAATCCATCAACAGCGTTTCATTGTGAAGGGTTTCCTGCTTCTGCTGTTCTGTTACCCAGAACTGTTCCACCAATTGGTAAAGATTGCTGGCGGTGTACCGAAACTTCTTATCATCATAAGCCTGATTCGGAAATACCGCATGGAAGCAAGCCCTTTTACTCAGCCCTTCAGAACTAAAATCCGGCCAAAAATCGAGCAGGAACTGCAGAAGGCCCGGCAACTCCTCCCGTTCATTAAAATAGGGCGAGGCCACGAATTGGCGCAGGCGCCCCACTTCCGTTCTATCCATCGCCTGCAAGGCGGTTATCAGTTTGCTCCTTTTCATCTTGTGATTTTGAATGGTGCCATCTCATTTCTCTAAAAAGGCACGCGTTTATGCCATTTTTAGAGCGTATATTAAGTAAAATGATTGACAAAAAATATTTTTAAATTAAAATTTTGTATAATACAAAGCAACAAACTATTGATTAAACAGAGGTTTCGCGTTGTCAGTAAGTAAAAAGACGTTGCCTTTATAAACCCCCTTGCTGACAAATCAAAAAAAATGTAGTTGATTCTACCATATCGATCCTCTATGTTTGTATTGTCATGAGAAGAAAAGCATGCGGATAATGAGAAATTTAATTATTGTTCTGGCCATTTGCAGCGGGTTGAGCCCGATTGTAGCCCAACCAGTTTGGCCCGGTGATGTGAACAATAACGGCATCGTCAATGCAGTTGACCTACTTTACTACGGCCAGGCATTCGGAAGCATGGGCCCGCCAAGGCAGGAAATCTCGACAGAATGGCAAGCTGAAAGCCCCCCAGTTCTTTGGCCGCAATCTTTCCCCAATGGATTGAATTTTGCATACGCCGATTGCGATGGCAGCGGAATGGTTGATAATGATGATTTTGATGAGGCTATCGATGAAAATTTTGACAAGATGCATGGCATCCAGGAAAGCGATGGGTTTGTCAATGGCGTGGTGGGAAGCGCCCCTCAGATACACCTCACCCCCAGCGCCACATTAGTAGAAGCTGGCGCTGAGATCGACATTAGCCTTAGCCTTGGCGATCAGGATTTCCCTATTCCCAGTTTTTATGGGGTTGCTATTTTGTTGAGCTATGATGCGGAATTGCTCCATGACGACTCTTTTGAATTTGAATTTGAAAACAGCAACTGGATCACTTCTCCAAAGAAAGAGTTCTTTAAGCAGCCTGATGATGCTCCCGGCAAAGCACAAATTTCCATTACCAGGCTGAATCAACAGTCTCAGGGGCCCGGTTTTGGGGAGGTGGGAAAGTTCTCTATTGTTATTGAGGACATCATCGTGGGGCTCGAGGCCGACACTTTTCAATTGTGGATCGATAGCATCCTTTTAGTAGATGCATCCTTGAATGCCTATCCGATGGCTTCAGACACGGCTACCATTATTATTGCCAAAGACACCACACTGGTAAGCAACTCAGAGAGGCCGGCGGCAGCCGGGATTAATCTATTCCCAAATCCGGCTTCAGACATGTTTTATATCCAATGCCAGGCCCCGCTAAAAGAACTACAACTTTTTGACGCTCTGGGAAGAGCTTTCCTCATAGACACTCAAAATCTGGATGAGCACTCTTATCGGATCAACGCCCATGAAGTCCCCAGCGGCTTGTACTGGCTGGTTGGAAGGACAACCGATGGCTCTTTCCGAAAAAAAATAGTGATCCTTTAACCCAATAGAAATAATTTGAACTCTTTCACAAATGTATAGTGCTATGACAAAGTTTTCTTTTGGCGCCTTCCTCTTGAGTTCCTTATTATTTTGGGCTTCTTGTAATCCGGAAGACACTCTCGGTTTTAACCCCGACAACGGCCCATTGGGGGCCAACCCTACCGGAGTATTCAGCCCTTGTGAGGAGGGAGTCAATATTAATCTGGACGATCTCCCAACGGAGATTCAGGATTACTTATCCGAAAATTATCCCGGATTCAGCTTTGAACTGATCCAGCAGTTTTTGGATTCCGGAGAAATCCGTTTTGGTGTGGAAATAGAATATCAGGGTGAAAGGATCGAGTTCTACTTTGAAACCGACGGCACCCTGGTCAACTTTGGTGATGATCAATCCAGCCAAAACGTCGCAATTGATGACCTCCCGGTTATTATCCTGGATTACCTCGAAGCCAACTTCCCCGACATCCCCATTCAGGCAGCTGAAATTGACTGGGAATTCGGAATGAGTTTCTTCGAAGTAGAACTGGCTGATGGAACCGAGCTTTATTTCTCGGAAGACGGAACTTTTCTCTGTAATGACGACGATGACGATGACGGTGATGACGGTGATGACGGTGATGATGACGGTGATGACGATGACGATGATGACGGTGACGGTGACGGTGACGATGATATTTCTAACAATACCCAAGATCTCATTTACGATTACATCCAGGCCAATTATTCCAATGCCCAGGTGGATGACATCGACCGGGAACGCTTATGTGATGGCACGCAAACATTTGAAGTGGAGTTGGAAAATGAGAACTTTAAGCTATATTTTGATATAGATGGCAACTTCCTGTTCTCGGCAAGCAGGATTGACGAACAGGATCTCCCTCAGGCGGTTACGGACGCCATTTCCAGTGAATACCCTGGGTACCAGATCCACAGCAACCGTATAAAAGAGCTTCTTTTCGAAGATGGAAGCAAACAATATGAGATAGAATTGGAGCAATCCGGAAATGATGACGATGAGATCAAAGTCATTTTTTCTGAAAATGGAAGCATCCTCTGTTCTGAAGATTAGGATTCCCCTTTGTTAACTATATACCTAGACTTCGGCTGTCCCTTCGGGGACAGCTTTTCTATTTTGGGGGAGCCTTTTGTACAAAAAACTAAAACATCTGGCTCAAAAAGACGTTGAATCTGGAAGCGATCGCCAACTGATAGGAAAATGATCATTTTCTAATTTTAAACAGCGACGTTGGATAGCAAACCTTACTAAAAATTTACAGATTATGAATTTGCTATTAATTGCAGGTATTATCTTTCTCTATATGTTTCTTCTCGGCCTGGCCGGAGAATTGGACAAAAGGATACAAAAGAGAGAAAAGGAATTTTGAGGTGGCATGAGAATGAAACGCGATCTGGCAGGCGCTTATCACATTGAACCTAACCATAGTACACCCATAAATTAGTCACCGCCCATCCAAAACACCAACTCTTAGAGTGTGTTCAAATTTCGATG
>JAGQXQ010000696.1 GCA_020436535.1 Phaeodactylibacter sp. | reverse complement strand
ATACCGACCTGAGCGATTCGGCTTTTAGTTACGGGTTGGGGGCGGGGGTGCAGGTTTACCTGTCCGAATTTCCTACCGTTTTGGGCGACCTGCGCGTTACTTATCTGCCGGGGGAGAACGCCACTTATTATACCCGTAGCAAAGAGGCCCCCGATCCGATCGAGGACCCATTGGATGTTTTCGAGGAAGTGAGTTCTCCGACGGCCCTGCTGCTGATCCAATTGGGTGTAACGCTTCAACTCTCCAGCCGGGATTTTGAACAGAAAGCCCTACCGGATGATGATCATTAGGGCAGGCAGGAAGCCCTGGATTTTGAGGAAGGCCTGAAATATTGGCCAAAGAACTAAGCAAGTTTTTACAAAATCCCTATCTTTCAAGGAAGAAATAATCGGGCCCGCCTCTTTCCCCCTGCTTTTTCCGCCCAAAAACAGGACGACATGTTGCGTTTTTATTCTGCCAGTAATGGTGTGGTCAACTCTGAAAAAGCGATGCAAGCCTGCCTGGGGTCAGCATTGGCGGAACAGGATGCAGCGATCTTCGACAAAGAACTGCTCATCGTCATTCACACCACCGTTGGCCATGATTTCCCGGCGCTGTTAGCTGCTGCCCATCAGCGTTGTCCCCAAGCGACTATTGTTGGTTGCACCGGCGCCGGCATCATTGGTGTGGAAGGGGCCAATGAAAACATGCGCGCCCTCAGCATCATGGTTGCGGAAGCAGATGAAAAGGGTGAATTCGGCATTGCCTATTGCGATAACATCCGGGGCTACAACTCCTTTCAGAAAGCCCGGGAAATGGCAAAAACCCTGAAAGCGGAAACGCCGGCGGTGAATATGATCCACATTCTGGCCTCCGGCATTGACATTGCCGCCGACCGTGCTCTGGAAGGGGTTGCTGAAGTGTTTGGCCCGAAAATGCCTGTTTTCGGAGGCACCTCTTCTGACAATATGCGCGCCATCAGTACTTATCAGTTTATCAATTGCCAGGTTCTGGAACGAGGCGCGATCATGATCGGCTACGCCGATCCCAGCCTGAGCGTAGAGATGGGCGTCCACCACGGTAGTGTTCCGATCGGGCCGCCCTTGACGGTGACGCGCTCCAGGGCCAACCATGTTTTTGAGCTCGACGGCCAGCCCGCCTGGAGTTTGCTGATGCAAAAGCTCAACCTCCCTGAAAACACACATCCTGGCCCTTGTATCCCGGTGGCAGGCCTGGCAGAATTGTTGCCGGGAGAATACCACCGGGCCTATAACAACCGGCATATCCTTCGGGTGATCGTCAAAGTGGATGAAGAAAATAATAGTTTCTACATGCCGGTCGATTGCCCCGAAGGCACGCGCCTATGGCTCACTCAGCGCGACGAAGACCTAATCTTTTCCGGGCTTGAGGATATGATAAGCCACCTGAGTCAACGGATAAAAAGCAAAAAGATCGCGGCCATCTTCCATACCGACTGTGCCGCCCGGGGACGGGCTCTGTTCAACAAGATCGTCAAAGATGAGATCATAGAAAAAATGCAGGCGCCATTAATGAAGCAGCAACGCATTCCCTGGTTGGGCATGTATGGATTTGGAGAATTCACCCAGCTGAACGGCAAAAATCTGTTTCACAATTATACCACCTCCATATACGCTCTGGTCCGCGATAAGAAGGACTGATCAGCGGGTCATTTATCAAAAATTAAACCATAACCCCCTCGCCTTGTTAAATCACACGAACCTCAGTTTATATACCACAAAAACCATTTCGATGGGCGCACAGAAGAGCCCCGATAAAAAACCCTCCTACCAGGACCTCGAAGCATTGTGTCAGGATTTACAGGCCAAGGTCACAAAGAGCATTGTCGTGCAACAAGAGCTTATCTCTATCAAAGATGAGCTCGACCAGGAACTCAACCGCTTCCGTCTCATCCAGGAGTTTGGTGAAGTAGGCATGTTCCGGGAATCGATCCGGGATTTTGCCACCACCGCAACCGAATATTTTGTTCAGGCATTTGAGCAGCCTCATTGCCTCTTGGCCGAGTACCAGCCAGAAGGCCGCCTGCTTCAAACCCTGGGCACCTTTGGGTTCGCAGGAACAGATATCCCCCGATACTTTTCCGTTTCCAGGCCTCAATTCCAGGAACGGGGAGGTTTCCTGCTCAGTCAGCGCCCCAGCTTTCAGCAACAGCTTTTTTTCCTTGGACTGGAAGACGCCCTGATCGCCCCTCTTTTTACGCCCAACGGTGCTTTTTTGGGTATGGTGGCCTGTGGCCAGAGGCAGGAAGACCAGCGTTTCTACAACTCTATTGACCCCAAAGACCGCCATGCTTTTACAGTTATGGCGACCAAAGTAGGATACCTTCTTCACAATTTCCGGGTCAATGAACAGC
>JAGQXQ010000004.1:11568-31951 GCA_020436535.1 Phaeodactylibacter sp. | reverse complement strand
ATTTATTTTACAGAGTACTTAGTGTAATCTTTGTGCCTTGGTGTCTTCGTGGCAAGAAAGCCGGGTTAAGGGGCAGGCCATCTAAATAGATACCTTATATCTATGTTGCATAGTGCAAATTTTCAATTGAGAAAATTTCAGAGAATTTGTAAAGATGTAATTTAGGGTATTAATTTGGGAAAATTTCGTTCCCAAAGTAAACCCTCTAGATATAATTCTATGCACAGCACCACCGTCCTCATCATCGGTGCCGGGCCGGCAGGGCTGGCCGCCGCCGCCCGCCTGCGGCAGCAGAGTATCCCCTTCGAGGTGCTCGAGCAGAGCCAGGCCGTTGGCCACTCCTGGCGGTTGCACTATGACCGCCTGCACCTGCACACCATCAAGGAACTTTCCCACCTGCCTTTTATGGAATTTCCGGATCACTACCCCCGCTATGTTTCCCGTCAGATGCTGGTGGACTACTTCGACGCCTATGCCAAAAAATTTGACATCCGGCCTCACTTTGGAGAAGAGGTTGCCGCAATCCAACCCGGCGAGGCCGGCTGGGAGGTATACACCCGCTCCGGGAAGGCCTTCGCAGCGCCCCACGTAGTGGTGGCCACCGGGTTGAACCGCGTCCCCAACCGCCCTCATTACGAAGGGGAAGAAAAATTTAAAGGCAAAATCATTCACAGCCGGGCGTATAAAAACTGCCAGCCATTCAGTGGGCAACAGGTGCTGGTGGTGGGCTTCGGTAACACCGGTGCCGAGATCGCCCTGGATCTGAGCGAGCATGACATCACCACCTGTCTGTCCGTCCGCGGGCCGGTCAACGTAGTGCCGCGGGATTTCCTCGGTAACCCCACGCAGAAGACCGCATTCACGCTGGCTAAACTCCCCACCTGGCTGGGCGACTGGCTCGGCGCTCAGGTGCAGCGGCTGGCCTTTGGCGACCTGCGCCCTTACGGCCTGACGCCTTCCGATTTGCCGCCCGCCAGGCAGCTGCGGGAAACCGGAAAGACGCCGGTCATCGATATCGGCACTGTCGATCAGGTGAAAGCCGGCAAGATCAAAGTAAAACCGGGCATCGAAAGCTTCACCGAAATGAGTGTCTGCTTCGAAGACGGCACAAAAGAGCCTTTCGACACCGTCATCCTGGCCACCGGCTACCGGGCCCGGCTGGAGGACTTCCTGCCCTTTACCGACGGGCTGTTCGACCCGTACGGCGTCCCAAAGGAAGTGGTGGGTAAAGGAAAATACGAAGGACTGTACTTCCTGGGCTTCGACAATTATAAGCCAGGGGGCGGGCTGGGGGTGATTCGGCAGGATTCGGAGGAAGTGGTGGCGGCAATTGCGGCCGGATAAGTTGCGGTGTTACGGTTTAAGGCTGGAAATGCCGTAACACCTCAAAACCCGTGCAACAGGATCAATCCCGGATAACGAATCTGGTCACCGCTTCTGTTCATACTCCCCCAGGAATCGATAGGGATACAACTCCGCTGGTTCACTCACCCCGTTTAAACGGCCCATTTCTTCTTCGGAGATCTGCAATTCCGCCGCTTTGAGGTTGTCCTCCAGTTGTTCCATGGTACGGGCGCCAATGATGACACTGGTGACGGTAGGGCGCTGCCGGGCCCAGGCCAGGGCGATCTGGGCGTAAGTGGCTTCGCGAGCTTCCGCTATTTCCCCTACAGCATCGATGATGTCCCAGTTCTGTTCGGTATCGCGGCGCTGCCAAGCCTCCTCGGTATGATCCGGGTGGGTGCCGATGCGGCCGTCTTGTTCGGTAGGGCGCTGGCCCTTTTGGTATTTGCCGGAGAGGAAACCGCCACCTAAGGGCCCCCAGGGCAGCAAGCCCAGGCCTTCCTCCCGGAAGAGGCTTAAGTATTCGTATTCAATATCCCGTTTGACCAGGCTGTACTGGTACTGGGCGGCTACAAAGCGCTCATAGCCGAGGCTATCGCTGGCGGCCAGGGCCTTCATCAGGCGCCAGGCCATGAAGTTGGACGCCCCAATGTACCGCACCTTGCCGGACCGGACAAGATCGTCAAAAGCGCGAAGGGACTCTTCGATGGGCGTAGTGCTGTCCTGGCAGTGCATATATAGCAAGTCGATGTAGTCCGTCTGAAGGCGGCGCAGGCTGTTCTCGACGGTGCGGATGATATTGTGGCGCGACAAGCCGCGATCGTTGTACCCCTCCCCTTCCGGGAAGTTCACCTTGGTGGCGAGGGTGACATCGTGGCGCTTGCCCTTGAGGGCCTGGCCGACAATCTCTTCCGACTTTCCGGCGTTGTAAACATTGGCGGTATCCAGGTGATTGCCCCCGGCGTCAAGGTAACGATCGATGATCTTCTGGGCCTCTTCAGCGGTTGTGCCTTTGCTTCGGGGGTCGCCGAAGGTCATCGTTCCCAGGGATAGGCCTGTGATAAAAAGGCCGGAACGGCCAAGTTGTCGGTGCTGCATGGAGTTGGTTTTTAGATTTTCCAGATTTTGAAAATCTGGAAAATCTGGAAAATCTGGAAAATCTTTCAATAGTAAAATAATGAAACAATACGCTATACTGATTTTGTTCATCCTTTTCGCATTCCAGAGTTTTAGTCAGCGTTACGAGAACTGCCCGGGGTTAGAATGGCAGGCCTGCTACGGCGGCAGTTCCAACGACGGAGCAACTACCATTATTCCCACAACAGATGGCGGCTATTTCGTTGCCGGCTGGAGTTGGTCGGATGATTTTGACCTGACGGACAACAAGGGGAAAGGCGACTTTCTGCTCATCAAAATTACCTCAACCGGTAGCATAGAATGGAGCCGCTCCTACGGAGGCCCGGAGAATGACATTGCCTGGGATGCTTTGCAGACGGGCGACGGCGGCTTTCTCATCGCCGGGATGGCCGACAGCAGCGGCGGCGATGTGGGCGCCAACCTGGGCCAAACGGACGCCTGGTTAATCCGGGTGGATGAAAACGGCAACTTATTATGGGAGAAAAATTTTGGCACTTCCGCACTTGATGCCGCTATTCAAATCCTTCCTGGCCCGGGAAACTCCTGGTATCTGCTTACCGGTACAGCGAATGCTTTCCTCTTTGACAACTTCCCTTTTTACCCCGGCGCCGGGATAAAGGACTTTTCCATTCATCAGATAAATGATGATGGCGCCATCATCACCTCCCATATCTTTCAGGCTAACCACCTGTCTATCCAGGTGCTTCTCGATGGAAAATTCAGCCTCCTGATCGACCGGCCGGGTGAAAAAACCATTCAGGCTCTGGATGAAAGCTTCAACCTCCTTCAGGAAATCAACCTCCCGGCGGATCCCGAACCCAATATCACCTGGATAGAGGCGCTACCGATTGAAAATGGAGACTGGATCGTTCTCGGCCGCCAGCTGATTGACAATGGTTCGGGAAGAAAAGATGAAATAGTAGCCCAGCGGATCGCCCCTGATGGCGCCAGGGTGTGGTTTCAAAGCTTTTCTAATCTTAGCGAAAACCTCTGGCTGAAGGCCAGTCAATTGCTGGCCGGCGATAAGATATTGCTCGGCATTGATCCTGCCCCATTGCCCGGAGGGCCGGAAGGGGACTACTGGGCCGCCTGGCTGGAACCCAATGGCAACATAAGCAACCTAAGACAGTTGGGAGGCGCCAAATATGACCACCTCTATAGTTTAATTCCGGCTACCGATGGTGGGTTCCTCCTGGCGGGTACATCCGAATCGGAAGATGGTGACGTAGAGGATTGCTACGCTGGCTTTGATGCGTGGTTGGTGAAGCTGGGAGGCTTGCCTGGCAGCCCATTACCGGCGGATACGCTGCTTTGTCCGGGAGAAGAACTGGTATTTGCGATTCCAGAATTACCCAATTTCACCGTGCAGTGGCAGGATGGCAGCACCAGCAATACTTATCGCATCCAGGAATCGGGCCTATACTACTACGAAGGGCAGCAAGGTGAGTGTCTCGTCCGCGACACCTCTGCGGTGCGCCTGCTGGAAGCAGAGGCGCCTTTGTTCTCATCCGACACTACCCTCTGCCAGGAGGCCACCCTCCTGCTGGACGCCACAGTGGAAAACGCCGGCCTCTACCTCTGGCAGGACGGCGCCAAAGAGCCACTCTACGAAGTGATCAAACCGGGCCGCTACCTGGTCAAGGCCGTGGTGGAAGAATGTGTCCTGGAAGACTCCATCAACGTAGCCTGGTGCGAACCCTGCCTGGCCATCCCCAACGCCTTCACCCCCAACGGAGATGGGGTGAACGATTTCTTCGCGCCCATCCTGCAGTGCCCCTTTCCGGCTTACAACCTGCAGGTGTTCAACCGCTGGGGAGAACTCGTCTTCGAAACGAACAACTCCGAAGAGGGCTGGGACGGCTCCTTTAACGATCAGCCAGCGCCTTCGGAGGCCTATTTCTACCAGTTATACTATCAGGAGTTTGCAGGCGAGCCGGTAGAACGGAGACAGGGGGATGTGGTTCTGTTGAGGTAGGATTGTTATATTGTTGTCCCCCTTCGACAAGCTCAGGGTAAATTCGACAAGCTCAGGATGAAATTGTTGTTGTATTGTTGCCGGGTACCCGACGGCCTCATGGGGCAATACAACAATAAGCAAGGCTCCCACAGAGCCAACAATACAACAATTCACTTAGCCCCGAAAGAGCCAACAATATAACAATACAGCTTCATGACCTCATAGGGTATCAATTCAACATACGCATCCAAAACCTTTTTTACTATGAACGCTCATTTCACAACCGCCGCCTCTAAGGACGCCCCCACCCTATCCGCAATCGCCCGCCGCGCCAAACAGCACTGGGGCTACCCGAAGGAATGGATGAAGCTGTGGGAGGCTGAATTGACGATCCGCCCGGATTACATCGCCGAGCAGGAGGTGGTAAAGATGATGGCCGACGGGCAACTGGCCGGGTTTTACGCTCTGCAATATCACGAAACTTACCAATGCCTGGAGATCGGGCATTTCTGGATCGATCCGGCGTTCATGGGCAGAGGATATGGCAGGCTGGCTTTTGAACACCTTTTGAACAACCTGAAATCAAAAGCCGAAGAACGCCTGATCATCGAAGCCGACCCCTACGCTGCCGGGTTTTATGAGCGGATGGGCGCCGTGCGGATCGGCAGGCTGGAGAGTAGTATAGAAGGCCGCTATTTACCGATCTATGAAATGAGGATATAGACGCGTGATGAACTACCGCACACTAATGAAAAATGCCGTCTTATTCTCTAGCGCTTCCCGGTAGCTATCCAGAAGAGGGCTGGTTTCGCTGCCAACCAGGCTATTGAAAACATCGAGGTTGGTGTCTTCCACATCGAAGGTGAACTGTACATACCCCAGGTCCGCCTCGGCGGGGGGCGGAAATATATCCTGCAAGCTACAATCGGAATCCCCGGTGAAGGTGATGAGGGAAGCCCCTTGCTCCTGATTGAGGAAAAGCATATAATTACCAACTTCCTTCAACTGAAGGCCTGCCCGCAGGATATAGGTATTATCCGGGCACCCAAAGAACAGCGTGGCGTTGGCGGTGTTTTCAAAATCCGCTTCCTTGAATAACGTTCCATTCTGCATAGAAATATCAAAACGAACGGGAGATTGCGGTAACGGATCGAATTCCACAACTTCGGTATTGATCGCTACATTAAACTTGGCGTTACTGACAAATATATCTTTACTCGTTTCGAGATCCTGCAGCACTTTATCGGGAATGCGCACCTCCATCCAGAAGATGTCTCCCTCACTGTATTCCGTCTTAAAAGGGTCCAGCGTAATTCCCTGGTTAAAAAAGTAGGTCTCACGAATGTCGGCGGTTTCATCATCGAGCTTACAAGACTGAAAACTGAGTATACCCAAAAAGGCGAAAGCAAAAAGCAACTTATTTTTCATAGTATTTCTTCGGTTTTTATTATTCTACAATAACTCATCAGGAGCGGCAATAGGCTGAACCACCAATGCGCCATCGTCGTTTCGAACGATAATGAAACAGGCTTTACCCCCAATGGTAACCGGCTCCATACGGCGTATCTGGCCCTGGATTCTCATAGAACCGGCAGGACTGACCTTAAACGTTCCATCTTTTTGAAAGGAAAGAACATTGCCGTAACTGGCGTCATACCTTCCCATTTCGATATTGGATTCATAGAAATTGCCCCCCAGCAGAACATCCTGCCTGCCATCGCCGTCAAAGTCGTACAATGCACCGGCATTCAGGGTTGAGAACTGGAGTTCATCGGGCAACTCGTGGGCTTTGAAGTTCAATCCTTCTCCGGTATTTTCAAAATAGATACTCTTAAAGGTATTGGCCTGCAGCAGAGTGGCGCCCACCAGTTTTTCCTCTCCGAACATTTCGGTCAGGGAAGCCTTGGCAAAATCTTTGGAATACAGGTACTTTTTTTTCAGGGACACCAGTTGTTTGGTAATCTCCGCATAATTGGCAAAGGGAATCTCCCTGCCCCCCAGATGATAGGTGAGTATCTGCTCAATCTGCCCATTGTCATCAAAGTCATTGACATATAGATTGACCGGTTCTTCCGGGCTGGGGTCGAATTTGGAATTCATGCCCAGGTTGCCGGCCAGGATATCCACATCCCCGTCCTGATCAAAATCATAGGGCAGCACAAAATTCCACCAGCCTTTGTCGTCGTTGAGCGCTGTTTTCTTCAGCTGCCCATCGGTATTGACAAAGATCTGGATGGCGTCCCATTCCATGGCCAGCACCAGGTCGGGATCCCCATCCTGGTCGATATCCGTCCAGCTTCCATTTTTCACCAGGCCTACTTGCTTGAGGCCGGCAGCATATTGCTCGGTAGCCTCTTCAAATATGCCCTGGCCTTTGTTGATAAAAAGATAGGAATCGGGAATTTTCCCATAATTCCAGGGCACCGCCCGGCCACCGAAGAAGAAGTCGACCAGCCCGTCGCCGTTCACATCCGCCGGTAAGACACAGGATGCCGTCATAAAGGCGCCAGGGAAAAGATTTTCATCCCCCCGGAAATTGCCCTTCCCATCGTTGATGTACGCCCGCTGCCGGAGGGGCTCCTGCTGATCCCAATATTCATTGCCGCCGGTAGCGATGACCAGGTCCAGGTCGCCGTCATTTTCCAGGTCGGCAAATACGGCGTCCACGTCCTCAAAAATGCTGTCGTTAAGGATAACCGCCGGAGTAACATCCCTGAATTTGCCGTCAGCGGACTGAAGATAAAGGCGGCTGTGGCGGCGTTTGGAAGACCCCAGGAACAAGTCGTCCAGGCCATCGCCATTGACATCGCCAACCGCCAGGGCGGGCCCCTCGGCCGAAACCATGTGAGGGATCAGCCCTTCCCGGTTAAACTCAACGAATGGATTCTCTTCATGCCGGTAATCCAGCGCTGTCTCCCGGGTTTTATCAGCCAGATCCCAATTGCGTTCCGCCCTGGGATGCAAAGTCCGGAAATCAAATTTCGGCAGGCCGGCTTTCCACTCAACGGTAACCGTTCGGTTGTAGGCAATATCGGTGAGCCGCTGGTAGGTTTGGTCCGGCCAGATCAACAGGATGGAATCCACCTGATTGGCGGCCCCAATACCGATGTGGAGGCCTAACTGGACGCTCGACTGGTAGCCTCGTACGGGGAAATGCTGACTGAAGAGTTTTTCCTTCCCCTTGAAAACGATCACGCTCGCTCCGATAGCGTGCCGGTTGCCGGGCGCTCCTTCGAAAGAGAGAGAGAGAAAGCTACGCTCTTTCCCAACCGGATGGTTCTCCACCTCCAGGTTTTTGTAAATATAGGGCTCGTCCTCTATATTGTTCGACACCACATCCAGGTCGCCGTCATTGTCCAGGTCGGCATAGATAGCGCCGTTGGAAAAAGTGGGTAAACCGCCTTTGATCCGGCTTTCTATATCTTCAAACTTCAGGCCACCAGTATTCCTGAAGAATTTGTTGGGTAGTTTTATTTGAGGCATTTTGTCCACCAGCAACAGATCCTCTTCTTCCAGGTTATTGGTATTTGCCTTCCATTTGAGTTCGTGATCCGCCCGGTAGTTGACATAATCGATGTCATTCATGCGGCGGGGAATACCGTTGCTCACAAACAAGTCCTTATACCCATCGTGGTCAAAGTCCATGAACAGGGGCGCCCAGGACCAGTCGGTGGCATCAATGCCGGCAAACATGCCGATCTCGCTGAAAGTGCCGTCGCCATTGTTCAGTTGCAGGTTGTTGCGGGCGAATTGATGGTTGTACCCATAGCCTAGCTTGAACTTAAAAATACTGTAGGCATCTTCGCCCAGAGAACTTTTCAGGATATCGGGATCGTAAGGAGCCATATCCAGAGAGACCACCTCGTCGAAACCGTCGTTGTTGAGGTCCGCCACGTCCACCCCCATAGAAAAGCGGCTGGTATGCATCATTTGCTCGGTCAGCACTTCTTTGAAGGTGCCGTCTTTCTGGTTGATGTATAGGTAATCATTCTCGTGGAAGTCATTCCCGACATAAATATCCGGCCAACCGTCCAGGTTAATATCACCTGCCACCATGCCCAATCCATAACCAATCACGGTGCTGTTGATCCCGGATCCGGGTGTAACGTCAGTAAATACGCCGCCGTCGTTGCGCATCAGTTTGTCGCCCGACAAAGGGTGGAAGGTGCCGGCAAACGATTTTTTCTGCCCAAAGGTGCCATTATCATGCAAGGAATGATTGAGTTGGAACATGTCCAGATCGCCATCCAGGTCGTAGTCGAAAAAGGCCGCTTGCGTGGAAAAACCAACCAGGCCCAGCCCGTATTCGATGGCCTGGTCTTCAAATACCGGAACGCCATCTTCTATACCCAGACAGACATACAACTGGTTTCGTCCTTTAATATTCTGGAAATCTCCCATCTGAGAAACGTAAATATCCAGCAAGCCATCATCGTTGATGTCAACCGTGGTGGCGCCCGCGGTCCATCCTCCCATGCCTTCCATTCCAGAAGGTTCGGTCACATCTCTGAAGTGAAGGCCTCCTTCATTGAGGAATAATTGGTTGGGGCCCATATTGCTGGTAAAAAAGAGGTCCACCAGGCCGTCCTGATTGAAATCACCGGCGGCCACTCCTCCACCATTGAAGAAATACATATAGTTGAACACATTAAAATCACTGCTCTGTTTCAGGACGTTCTGAAAATCTAACCCTGTATCAGCTTTGGTGAGCAACTGGAACTGATAACCGGATTGCTCCTCTGTAGAGCACCCCGAAATGGAAAAGATCAATACCACTATACAAAGGAGGCTTTGCAGCTCTTTCATCGATATCCGTATCATAATGATTGGTTTCAGTTTGTTACTAATCAGCCTTTCGCTTTTAGCTGTTCGCAGTACCATGCCTCTGAATGCAGGAACTCAAGCTTAAAGACCCCGTTCTTTGTTCCGGAGTTGGGTTTTAGGCAGATCTTAGCGAACGGCGAAATGCTGAACAGTCCCTTCAGTTTGTTATTTTATCATCAGGTAGTTTAAATAACAATGGTTTACCCCCGTTGATGGTCGTCAAAAGATGCTCCTCATTATTAATTTGAATACCTAATAATTGTTTAATATCTCCTTTGACAAAAAAGCCGGAGGCGCGGTTTTCCATCCGTTTAAAGCTGCCATCCCCTTGATTAATAAACACATGCCCAAAACTGGCGTCCAGCTTGGAAAACTGGGGGGTGAAGCCACTGTCATTGCCACCGAGGATGAGGTCTTTCTTTGAATCACCATTGAGGTCGGTGCAGTAAATCCCGCAGATGCAGGAAAACTGGGCTTCTTTAGGAAGCGCTTGCAGGCTAAACTGCCCGTTGCCATCATTCAGCGCGACCGCAGAGCTAAAATAAGTGCCTTTCAAGACCAGCGCCTTCTTGAGCAGCTCGGGTTCGAAGAGGTCCTGGATGGCCTTGGTGGCGTATTCCGTATGTTTTAAATTTTGTTTCTTCAGGCTCACGATCTGCGCAGTCAGTTCCTTTTTCATGGGTACGGGCATGTCTTTCCCGTCCACCCGCCGGGTAATGATCTTCTCTACCGTCCCGTTGTTATCAAAATCATAGACCCACAGTTTCGCCGGGTTGTCTTTAGAACCGCTGAAGTAGAAGTTTTCACCACGGTTTCCCAGGATAAGATCCTGATCGCCATCACCGTCTACATCATCGGTGGCCAGGCCATACCACCAACCGGCATATTCATCCAGATTGGAGCTCACTTTTTCCACTTTCCCATCATTGGACTGGAAAAACTGCGGCGCCATCCATTCACCGATAACCAACAGCTCTTTCCTTTCATCTCCCGCCACGTTCACCAGTTTAGCATTGGTCACCATCCCGATGGTGCGTAACGCACTTGCATGGGCCGCGGCTACGTCTTTGAAACGGCCCTGGCCGTCATTTTCGTAAAGAAAACTACGAGGCGCCTGCCCATACTTATTGGGGATGCTTCGGCTGCCCACAAAGAGGTCCAGGTCGCCGTCATCGTCGTAATCCCAGGGTACAGCCACCGCCGTATTGTAGCCATTGGCCTGCAAGGCACCCGGCGCCGCGGTAAACTGGCCTTTCCCATCATTGAAATACAGGCGGTCCTGCATAAAGCGGCTGCCGGCAGGCGTATTGTTCCCCCCGGAACCGACGAAGAGGTCGAGGTCGCCATCCCCATCGGCGTCAAAAAAGCTGGCTGCTGTATCCTCATAGCTGGCGTCCTGCTCGAAAGTAGCAGATGATGCCGAAACAAAATCCTGTTTTTTTTGAAGATACAAGTGGCCAGGAGAACGGCTGGCTCCGCCGATAAAAATATCATCCAGGCCATCCCCATTCACATCACCTACGGCGCTTTTGGGCCCTTCTCTTGACAACATGCGCATCGTCAGCCCTTCCTGGAAGAAATCGATAAAATCATCTTCCTGGTGCGGAGCCAGAGACGTCTCTACCTCCCGGATAAGGGGCTCTTCCTGGCTGGCCAACTGTCCGGGGGCGCCAGCCGGGCGCCGGCTTACTTGTTGGTAATCGATCAGGAGGGTTGTATCAATGGGGGCATCCAGTAAGATGGACTGGGTGCGGTCCGGCCAGATAACCACCAGGGAATCTATGTCGGTAGAGGGCCCCAACCCAAAAGTGAGGGTGGCCTCCACCGAAGACTGAAATCCGCGGGTGGGAATAAGCTGGAAATTGAGCGTTTCCCCTCCTTTGTAGAGAAACACTTTAGCGCCGATGGCAAAGGTGTTTTTCGGGCTGCCTTTCAGTTTAACCTTCAGGAAATGATGCCCGAACAAAGCCTCACTATTGTTTCTGAACAGGAAAGCTTGTTGGTTCAGGTTGTTGACGACCAGGTCGAGGTCGCCATCGTTATCGAGGTCGCCGTAAGCAGCTCCGTTGGAAAAGGACGGCTGGTCGAACCCCGATTCCACACCTTCCTCTTCAAAAGTGAGGTCTTGCTGGTTCAGGAAAAACCTATTGAGTTGAGGCGTGGAAGGCATCTTGTCAAGTATGGTTTGCATTTCCTCCCTCTTCCCGGTCAACGCCATTTTCTGGGCCACATCATTGGCAAAAAAGTCGATAAAATCCTGGTCGGTTACATCCTGATAAATACCGTTGCAGACATAAATATCCCGATATCCGTCATTGTTGGCGTCAAACAGCAGGGCGCCCCAACTCCAATCGGAAGCTGAAACACCGCTGAAATAGGCGATTTCGCTGAAGGATTGATCCTTGTTATTGAGCTGCAGCGTATTCTGCATGTACTGATGGTAGAAATCCCGCTTCAGCTTGAGGTAATAGGTGTTATAATTTTCAAAGAGGGTGGTCGTTTTCAGCCGGTATTCATCACTGGGCAGCATATCCGTCACGAAAATTTCTGAATAGCCATCGTTGTTGATGTCGGCCATATCGGCGCCCATTGAGAACAGGCTGAGGTGTTGCATCCAGCTTTTGATATCTTCTTTAAACGTACCGTCTTTCTGATTGAGGTAGAGGTAGTCGCGCTCGAAGAAGTCATTGGATACATACATATCGGGCCAGTCGTCACCATTGATATCTCCCACCGTAATACCCAGGCCAAAGCCGATAAGGCTGCCGTAGATACCGGCCTCTTTGGTGACATCGGTAAATTTTCCATCGTCGTTACGCAGAAGTTTATCTCCGCCGCCCTTGAGGAAGTCCCGCACCGGCCAGTCCTCGGAATATAACTCCCGCTTATTGCTGTAGTTGAGGGTATTGACCGGCATGAAGCTGTTGTTGAGAATATAGACGTCCAGGTCGCCGTCCAGGTCGTAGTCGAAGAAGGCGGCGTGGGTAGTGTAGCCGTTTTCGTTGAGGTTGTAGTCGGCGGCCTTCTCTGTGAAGGACAGCGGCCTCCCCCTAGCCCCCTCCGAAGGAGGGGAGACTGGCTCCGGTTTGGCAGACCCTGTTGAGCCTTCTCCTCCCCCCTCGGGGGAGGCTGGGAGGGGGATTGGGCTCCCATTATTGATAAACAGCTCATTCTCCTGGTCATCCCCTTTCACGTAGCCGGCGTTGCAGACGTAGATGTCCAGCCAGCCGTCGTTGTTGATGTCTACCATTACCACGCCGGTGCTCCAGGCCTTGCTGCCGCCCACGCCGGCCTGTTCCGTGATATCCTCAAACTGCAGGTTGCCTTTATTGAGGAAGAGCTTATTCTTGCCCATATTGTTGGTGAAATAGATATCGGGCAGGCCGTCGTTATTGAGGTCGCCGATAGCTACGCCCCCGCCATTGTAAAAATTACGGTAGCTGAAGATGTTGAAGTCTTCGGTGTTTTCCACCGTGTTGACAAAATCGACGCCTGATTCCTGGGGGGAAAGCAAAGAAAACAAGGTATGGCCTGAGGACTTTTCTTGTTCTGGTTTGCAACTAAAAAAAAGGAAAGCGAGCACTACGCACGTGATAACTCTCATAGCTATTGGATTGGATGAAACGGTCTAATTGGACTTTGGACAGGCCCTTATTTTAAGTCGGAAGTTGGAAGTTGGAAGTGCGAAGTCGGAAGTCGGAATGCAGTGCTAAATGAGCATTCGATGCTGGTTTTCCGCCTTCCGGTTTCCTCCGTCAGTCGCTTCGCTCGTGTCCGTCTTCAAAGTGCGGCCGTCCAAAGTCCAGCGGTCTAAAAGCGACGTGCAAAAATACTGATTATCAGAGACAATAATGAGCGGGAACAGCTTTTTAACCAATCGTTTGCTTATGGGCAGGCTCTAAATGAACGAGAGCCATTCCGAACATTCGGAATGGCTCACGATCATATATTCAGATCAAACTGAACGCTGCAAACCCAGGTATTAGTTATACCCCGGGTTCTGCTCCAGGTTCGGGTTAACCGCAAGAGCCTGGTTCGGAATAGGGAAGATCAGCCTTTCCGGGCCGGAAGCCGGCTTCTCATTCCAGGCATCCAGGAACTTACCAAAGCGGATCAGATCCTGGCGGCGATGGCTTTCCCAGTACAACTCGAAACCTCTCTCGTCGAGCAGGTTGTCCAGGGTAAGCGTGCCCAGGGCAGGAACGCCGCGAACTGAGCGCAGGTCATTGACGATTGCACGGGCAGCCGGTTCATCGCCGTTGCGAAGTAATGCTTCGGCTTTCATCAGCAATACGTCAGAATAACGATAGATCACAGCGTCGTTATCTACATTGTCACCGTTATCATAGTCAATCGGATACTTATTCACACGGATACCCGTGATCTCCAGGTTATTGCCGGTTTCGATGATCTTTACTTCTCTGGTAAAGGCCAGCGGATTCCCTTTTCTGTCCTCCAGAGCGTTGCCGGCAGCATCGAACTGCTGGCCGATCAAGAAGCCGGTGCGCAGGCCCGAAACATCGGTCATACCTGCATATTCACCTCCTATCCGAGGATCAGCCGCATCGAACTTATCGTAGAAATCAGCAATAGTGGTGAAACCATTCCAGCCAGATGGATTCTGGTTGTAGTGCAAGCCACAGAACCAGCGGGAACGGATGTTGTTTCCACTTCCCCCGGCGATGCCAGCTTTGTTCTCATCCACGAAGATCAGCTCCGAGCTATTCTGTCCGTTGGTTGGATTGAAGTTGTCGAAGAAATTCGCTTCCAGGCTGTAGTTTCCGGTACCAATAATTGCATCCGCCAGGCTAATAACCTGATTCATGTCAGCCTGTTCGAACTTCGGGTTGGCACGGTCGGCGAAGGTTCCCTTATTCAGGAAGGCCTTCATGAGCAGCACCCGGGCGGCATCCTTATTAGCTCTGGTAGCCGGCCCATCGGGCAGGTCGGGCAGGATGGCGTTCAGTTCACTGGCAATGAATTCTGCAGCTTCTGCTCCGGTCAATACGCGGGGAGCCTGCAGCAGGTCCTCACCCGGATCCCGGAAAGGCACCTGATTCCACCCATCCAAAACGGCAAACATGGCAAATGCTCTCAAAAAGCGAGCCTCAGCGGCCTGTGAAGGGGAAGGGTTGAAATTCAGAATATTGGTCGTGTTAAACACAATACCCAACAAGTTGTTGAAGGTATCACCGAGGAAGGCGTGGTCGGCATCCCAGGTGTGGTTGTGCAGCACTCTCCAGACGCCGTTGTCATCCCAGTCCGGCCCGCGGGTTGGCCCGATCACTTCGTCAGAGGTGTGCTCCTGAGCCGCCCAGAATTGAGCCTGGTCCTGGAAAGGCGCTTGCAGGCCATTATAGGCAGCTTCCAGCAGGGAGCTGACATCGGCACTTGCCAGGAGTAATTCCCGAGCCTGATCCCCGGTAAGGTCCTCACGGAGTTCCTCTTCCAGGTTGGTGCAGGCAAAAATGCCCAGTGCGAGTAGGGCAATAGTAATTTTTTTCAGGTCCATATCAGAAAATTTAAATTAAATCAATTAAAATGAAAAGTTTGCGCCGAACAAAATAGTCCTTGCCGATGGATAGGGTCCGTATTCGATCCCAAAAGAGGGTACACCATCTCTCTCGTTAGCAGTATTCACTTCTGGGTCGAAGCCTGTATACCCTGTGAATACAAGGAGGTTTTGACCCGTCACGAAAATTCTTACGTTTTTGACGGAAGTGCCGATCTGGCCGATGTCGTAAGACAAAGTAGCATTAGCCAGCTTCAGGTAGTCGCCGTCTTCCAGATACCTCGTTGAAGGCTTGATGGAGTTAGCGATCGCTTCGCCGGTTCCGATCAGGTTTGCATCAATATTTCTGGTACCCAGGTTACCAATTGGTAACACAGAGTTTTTGGTATTGTTGTAGATCTGATGGCCCATAGCGCCATTAAAGTTCATAGAAAGGCTGAATTTGTCGTAAGTCAGACTAGTACTAATCCCCAAGAGGACATTGGGGTTCGGGTTACCAATAAAAAACAGGGTGTTTCCGTCATCTGTCAGCAGGTCGAATCCATCATCCCCAATACCGTTCCATTCTCTGAGGTAGAAGGCATTCAGTGGCTGTCCACTTTCGAGCCGTTGGGAAGTAGCGTTGGAGATACCCTGTCCGAACAGCGTACCGGTCAGTACAGAAGGGCCGTTATAGTCCTGCAGTTCGTTGGTCAGGAAAGACACGTTACCCCCTAAATTCCAGCTGAAGTTTTCGTTTTCAACCAGGAAAGCATTGAGTGCGATCTCCACACCGGAGTTAACAACCTGCCCGGGGAGGTTGATCCAGTACCGGGTAGCGGGCGCCGGCTGAATGGCCTGGAAGTTGAACAGCAGGTCTGCATCCGATTTGTTGAAGTATTCAATTGAACCAGACAGTTTGTAATCGAACATGGCAAAGTCGATACCGGCGTTGACCGTCGTGGACGTTTCCCACTGCAAGTCTGGGTTGGCAACGTTTTCCTGCGCCAAAGCGCCGTTGGCCTGTAAGTCGAAGCGTTCCTGAGCAGAACCCGCCGGGAATTCCTGGTTACCCGTTTGTCCCCAGCCCAAACGCAATTTCAACTGGTCAAAAAGGCCGCCGGACATGAAGTCTTCATTGGTAATATTCCAGGCTACCGCAACGGAGGGGAAAACACCATAACGGTTGTTTTCACCAAACTTGCTGGAACCGTCCGTCCGGATCGTAGCCGTCACCAGGTACTTGTCGCTAATGTTAAAATTAGCGCGGCCGAAGTAGGATTGCAGCTCGGCAATCGGATCGGCAAAGGAACTGATCTCCCTGGAATTGGTCGTCGAATTCTCGATCGCATTCGTGAAATCAATCTCATCAGTGATGAAATCCCGGCCGGATAAATTGAAGCCTTTGTTGTCAAACTTTTGATACTCGTAACCGACTACGGCGTTCAGGCTGACAGCGGAAGTCAGGTCAGCATTATAGCTCAGCGTATGCGTAAACTGCTGTGTAGTCAGGGTGTTTTGAGCGATATTAGCAAACCCCCGGCCTTCTACGCCTTGCACATTGATCGCCTTTTTAATCTGCGTCCTTCTGTCACCTGTACCGTGGTTGACACTGTAGAGGAAGCGGTACTCCAGGTCGTTGGTGATCTTGAAAGAAGGAGAGATGCTACCGAGAATTGTGGTAATATTGGAATTATCAGTGGTATTCGCCAGGTAAGCGACCGGGTTGATGGTGGTTGTCCCCAGTTCGATAAACGGCGTGCCGTCAGCATTGTACATAGGCTGAGTCGGGTTCCATTGCAAGGCCTGCGTGATGAGGCTGCCTGTAAAGTCCGAGCTCGACCCGATGGGCGCTATATCTTCAGTGGTATGAGCCGCCAGAAGGTTAAAATCTACACTCAGGCGCTTACTGTCGAAGAATTTATAGGTTCCGTTGATGCTACCGGTATACTTCTTGATACCGCTGTCCTTGATGATACCCTCCTGGTCGAGATAGCCGGCCGAAACCCGGTAGTTACCGTTGTCATTGCCGCCGCCAATAGAGAAGTTGTAATTCTGGGTAACGGCGGAGCGGGTAATCTCATCCTGTGCATCCACGCTGCTGCCGAAATCACCGCCAGTACCCAAACCGTATTCAGCCAGGGCTGCCCGATATTCGTCACCCGTCAGTACATCGTACTTCTTTAAGATGCCGCTGACACCCGCCGACATGCTAAAGTCAATGGATGGATCTCCTTTTCTTCCCTTTTTAGTCGTAACGATCACTACGCCGTTAGCCCCTCTTGAACCATAAATGGCCGTTGCGGAGGCATCCTTCAGTACTTCGATGGAGGCGATGTCATTTGGGTTGATGAAGTTCAGCGGGTTGGCGCCTGGGGTCGAACCGCCACCTCCGGGAAGGTCTACACCCGGGCGAGAGCTCCGGCCGTCGAGCGGTACCCCGTCCACCACGTAAAGCGGTGTGCTGCCGGCGCGAACCGAAGAGTTGCCACGGATACGAACCGTGGACGCTCCACCGGGTTGGCCGCTGTTATTGATCACCTGCACCCCGGAAACTTTCCCCTGGATGAGTTGGTCGGGAGCGGTAAACACCCCTTTGTTGAAGTCTTCTTCCTTAACGGAAGTCACCGACCCTGTTAGGTCGGACTTTTTAACGGTACCATAACCAACCACCACTACTTCTTCCAGTACTTCCCCGGCAGAAAGAGCCAGGTCGATCACAGACTGGCTGCCGATCTCAACGCGCTGAGAAGCATAACCAGTATAGGAAAATTCAAGGGTAGTTGCATCGGCAGAAACATTTACAGAGTAGTTCCCATCAAAATCGGTGATAGTTCCTGTACTTGTGCCTACGACCAGGATGTTCGCACCGATCAGGGGCTCTCCGGACTCGGCGTCCGTCACGGTGCCCGTGATGGTGCGCTGTGCGTAGGCAAAATTGCTCAGGCCGAGCACTGCCAGCAACAACAGCAGTTTAGTCACATAGTCGACTTTAAGTTTCATACATTACTTAGATTTAGTTAGTAAAATAAACTTTCGTTTGGTTGAAAAGTGGCTAACGGAACGCTTTCAAGTGTGCCGCCAGCTTTAGCTTCTAAAGTCGCATGGGATTACGAAATACTGTACTACCTTGTGAAATGATTGATTTTCAGGCCTTTTGCGAGACAAATTCAAGAATTAAACCAAATGTGTTTATTTAACACTAACTAAGATGTAAAAGTCCAAAATTAGTCTGAAAAAACCAAAATTTGGCGAACAGTTTTTTTTTATTTGGACATAAACAAAATTATATTGGGGCTTGGAAAATAAAGGGGTATCAAAGGAACGCTGCCAGAGGGCTTTCCGCTGCCAAACAGGCCTGACAAAATCACTCACATTAAACCCGGCTATGAAGCGGCTAATACACGCCATTATATTGTTTTTTACACTTATATCTACGGCCCCCGCCCAGGTGCTGGATATGGAAATCCAGCGTGGACTCCGACGCATTGATATCCCGTTCGATTATATCAATGGCTTCATCATTGTGAATATCACCTTTGACGAGGTTTTTCCACTGCGTTTTATTTTTGACACAGGAGCGGAGCACACCATCCTCTCCAAACGAGAGATCACGGACATCCTCAAGGTCGATTATCTGCGGCGTTTTCCCATTATCGGGGCCGACCTCAGCAAAGAGCTCTACGCCTACCTCGTGCAGGGCATTGAAATAAAAGTAGGGAATATCATTGCCAAGAACCGCTCTATCCTGGTGCTGGAAGAAGACTACTTTCGCTTCGAGGAATATGCTGGTATTGATGTGCAAGGCATTCTGGGTTCTGATTTTTTCCGGCGCTTTGTAGTTAAGATCAATTATAGTCGAAATGTTATTTCTCTCTACGACCCTCAGTACTGGGAGCCGCCAGCCAAGAACTATACTCAAGTACCCATTGAGATCACCCGAAACAAACCTTACATAACTGCTAGAGTGCAGTTTCACCAGGATACAACCTTACAACTTCGTCTTTTGCTTGACTCCGGCGCCAGCCTTGCCTTGCTGCTCAACACCGACTCCCATCCCGGACTCCAGTTACCCGAACGGGTGATCCCCAGCAACCTGGGAGCGGGCCTGGGCGGTTACATTCAAGGTTATATGGGCCGGATTGAAGAGCTCGGCCTGGAATCCTTCACCTTTAGGGAAGTGATCTCCCAATTCCAGGACGCATCCTTTTTTCTGGATACCACCTTCACTGCCAATCGCAATGGAATCATCGGCAATGATGTCTTAAGTCGTTTCACTATCATCATCGACTACATCCGGGAACAAGCCTACTTCGAACCTAACCGAACGTACAATGACGAGTTCGAATACGACCGCAGTGGTTTGTTCCTGGCCGCAACAGGCGCCGGCCTAAAGAACTATATCGTTTATGGTGTCATCCCGGGAAGCCCCGCCGCTTCCGCCGGTATTATTCCCGGTGATGAGATTGTCAAAGTCAACTGCTGGCCGGCCAGCTTTTTCTCGTTGGCCGGCATCAACCGGAAATTTCAGAAAAAACCAGGAACTAAGATCCGCATGAAGATCAAACGCGGAAACAAACGTATAAAGGTGTTTTTTTATCTGAGAGACCTTATTTGAGGAAAAGGGGGGGGGCGGGTTCGCAGGTTCGCGGTTCGCAGGGTGCCCTTCCGAATTCTGAATCGCCGCGGTTCGCCGTTCGCAGGTTCGCGGTTCGCAGGGTGCCCTTCCGAATTCCGAACCTCCGAATACCGAACTCCGCCGCTCCCACAGCGTCCTACCGAATTCCGAACAGCTGCATTTTTTTAATTTTTTTCTATACAAACTTTATCTTCTATTATTCTCCTGTCAAACAAAACAACAAGCCAGCTATAACCGTTAGTCATTATTTTAGAATAATATTTTGCAGCAACCCCTACTCAATCAATACCTCTTCAAACATAAGCCCTGCTTATTCGTTTTACTAAATGGTTTGTACAGAAACTAAAACACCATAATACATAATGGAAATCAAGATTTATACGCCGTCTGATCAGGGCACCCCCACTGAAAAGAATAAAATTGCCGACTTTCTCTTTGAACATCTCGATCAATATGGAGACAAACGAGAGGATATCATGCGGGCATTGGAATACGCTTTGAAAGAAACGGCCTCTCACGGCGGATACGTCGTCACCGGGTTTCGCAAGGAGAAGATCGTTGGGGCGGTAGTGATCAATCAAACCGGCATGAAAGGCTACATTCCTGAAAACATCCTGGTATACATCGCCGTCGATGGTGGCCGCCGGGGTGAAGGTATTGGCAAAAAACTCATGAAAAAGGCCATTTCCCTGGCTAATGGGGATATTGCTCTGCACGTAGAACCGGACAACCCTGCCCGGCACCTGTACGAAAAGCTTGGCTTCACCAATAAGTACCTCGAGATGAGGCTTCAAAACCCCGCCCTGCAAACGTCCGCCCATAAAAAGAAAAAGGCGGAGGAGGTGTAATCCGGGCTTAGGCCCATCCATCTGGGAGCGTTCGGGATTCGGTAGGGCGCTGTGGGAACTACGGAGTTCGGTATTTGGCAGGGCACATCTGCGAACTTGCGAACTGCGAAATTTGGTAGGACAGTCTGGGAACTGCGGAGTTC
>JAGQXQ010000004.1:9935-11542 GCA_020436535.1 Phaeodactylibacter sp. | reverse complement strand
GCGAACAGCGAACCTCCTAACGCCTCGCAGTTAAATACAATAACCAACCAACTTTTATTCAAGAAAAAAGATATACATGCACCCAATTGATATCGTAATATTTGTGGTTTACTTCCTGGCCATGCTGGGGATCGGTTTTTTCTTCTACGGGAAAAATAAAAATACAGAAGATTACTACGTTGGCGGGCGCAATATGGGAAGCACACACATTGGGCTGTCGGTAGTGGCGACGGATGTTGGCGGGGGGTTTTCCATCGGCCTGGGCGGCCTGGGGTTTGTCATGGGCATAGCTGGGTCGTGGATGCTCTTCACCGGCCTGATCGGCGCCTGGCTGAGCGCCATTTTTCTCATTCCAAAGGTCAACCGCCTGTCCAAAAAAATCAACTTACTCACGTTTCCGCAGCTGTTCGAATATTTTTACAACTCAAAGGTAGCCCTGCTGGCGGGCATCATTTCCGCTATCGGCTATATCGGGTTTACCAGTTCGCAAATCCTGGCCGGCGCCAAGCTGGCTTCGGCCACTTTTACAGAGCTGAGTATGCAACAAGCGCTGATCATCATGGGCGTCATTGCTGTTGTGTACACTGTAGCCGGGGGGTTGAAGGCCGTCATCTATACGGATACGGTACAATGGATCATCTTAATGGCGGGCCTGGTGTTCATCGGCCTGCCCCTGGGCTATTATGCTGTAGGAGGCATTCAGGGTATCCGGGAGGTAGTGCGCCCGGAGATGTTGTCTTTGACCAATATTGGCTGGGCGGAGCTGGTCAACTGGGGAGTGACAATCATCCCGATCTGGTTTGTAGGCATGACCCTTTACCAGCGCATTTATGCCTGCCGGGATGAGCAAACTGCTCGTCGCGCCTGGTACATCGCCGGCTTGTTCGAATATCCGGTGATGGCCTTTATGGGCGTGTTGCTGGGATTGTTCGCCCGGGTAGGAGCCGATCAGGGCATGTTCGAATACCTGGGTTACAGCACTGCTTCAGGCCTGGACGCCGAGATGGGCCTGCCGCTGTTGCTGCGGACGGTCCTCCCCGCTGGCCTGACCGGGCTGATGCTCTCCGCCTATTTTTCGGCCATTATGTCAACGGCGGATAGCTGCCTGATGGCTGCCTCGGGCAATGTGGTAACCGATATCCTGGAACGGTTCTTTCCGCTGAAAGGAAATGAGCGTAAAATCCTTCGAATCTCACAGATAACTACGTTTGCTATTGGCGGCGTGGCCCTCTTTATTGCTATGAATATGCAGAACGTCCTCGAGTTGATGCTCCTCTCTTATGCCTTTATGGTATCAGGGTTATTCGTACCGGTCATTGGCGCCATGTACTGGAAGCAGTCTACCCCAACCGCGGCCTTCTGGTCCATGTTGCTGGGTGGAGGTACCACCATGAGCCTCATTCTCCTGGATACCTCCCTACCTTTTGGTTTGGACGCCAATATTGGCGGAATTAGCATCTCTGCTCTTTCTTTTATTATATTGAGCTACTTAACACCACCAAAGATCAATCTGGCCACTTTGGCTGTAAAGACAAGCAAAAGACATGAGCACGCTCAAGGAGCAACTATCCATTAACCGGTTGACGAGCATTCGCCGTTATCTGCAC
>JAGQXQ010000004.1:5600-9862 GCA_020436535.1 Phaeodactylibacter sp. | reverse complement strand
CCCAGCCGTTTGCTGGAAGACCTCGGAGGCACTGGTATCATTGCTGTTTTTGACAGTGGGAAGGAGGGGCCTACTGTTCTTTTCCGTTCAGAATTAGATGCCCTGCCCATACAGGAGGTCAATGATTTCGAATACCGGTCTGAAAGGGAGAACGTTTCCCATAAATGCGGACATGATGGCCACATGGCTACTCTTCTGGGGCTGGCCGAGGCAATCAGCCAGAAACCGCCCCGCATCGGGCGGGTGATGCTACTATTTCAGCCGGCGGAAGAGATTGGCGCCGGCGCAGAACGCGTGCTCGGAGATTCCCGCTTCGAAGAACTATACCCTATCGATTATACCTTTGCGTTTCACAACCTTCCCGGCTTCCCTCTGGGAGAAGTCCTGGTCAGGACAGGCCCCTTTACGGCCGCCGTAAAAAGCCTGATCATCAAGCTGGAAGGGAAGACTTCTCATGCCGGTGAGCCGGAAAACGGGATCAACCCAGCCCTGGCTATTGCCCATATTTTACAAACCACCCAGAAAATGAGTGTTCCGAATACTCAGGCAGAAGACTTCTCTCTTCTGACCCCTATTCATGTCAATATGGGCAGTCTGGCCTATGGGGTGTCTGCTGGTTACGGCGAAGTGCACCTGACTCTCAGGACCTGGACGGAAAACACCATGCGGCAGCTCAGCACCAAACTGATTCAATACCTGAGCGACCTGGCCCTTAGCCACGGGCTGCGCCTGGAAACGGAATGGACCAATGTTTTTCGCACCAACAGCAATAACGAGGAAGCCGTGGATATTATACAGCAGGCAGCCGAAGATTGCGGCCTTTTGGTTACACCGAGGGAGCAACCCTTCAAATGGGGCGAGGACTTCGGCGCCTTTACCCAAAGGTTCCGGGGCGCTATGTTTGGAATGGGCGCAGGAGAACACTGCCCGGCGCTGCACAATCCGGACTACGATTTCCCGGATGAACTCCTGGAGCATGGGGTGCGTATGTATCAACGAATCATGGAAATTATCTTAGACTAAATAGCGCATGCTACCAACATCACAGATCGAGATCAGCAAACGGGCCCTGGAAAACAACCTGCGTTTTCTGAAAGAACAAATGGGCCCCGATGTTTGCATCTCCTCGGTTGTCAAAGGGCATGCCTACGGCCACACGATCGAAAAGTTCGTCCCTCTGGCCGAAGCCTGTGGGATGTCACATTTTTCTGTATTCGATGCCAGTGAGGCCTATGAGGTGAAAAAAGCGGCCAGCAACCCGGAAACGGAAGTGATGATCATGGGCATGATAGACAACAACCAGTTGGAATGGGCTATAGAAAATGAAGTGGCTTTCTTCACCTTCGATTTGGAACGACTGGAAAATGCACTGGCAGCAGCCCGCAGGGTGAAACGGCCGGCCCTGGTGCACATCGAGCTGGAAACGGGTATGAACCGCACTGGCTTCGACAGCTACCAATTGCCGGAGGTAGCACATCTGTTGAAGAGCTATCCTGAAGAATTGAAATTTGAGGGCTTGTGCACCCACTTCGCCGGCGCCGAGAGTATTGGCAATTACCTGCGGGTGAAAAACCAACGCAAAGCGTTCAACCACCTTTATAAGTGGTTCAAAAACCAGGGGCTTACGCCCCGGCTGCGGCATACTGCCTGCTCGGCGGCAGCCATGCGCTACCCTCCTACCCGGCTGGATATGGTGCGCATCGGCATCATGCAGTATGGTTTTTGGCCCAGCCGGGAAACCTTTATAGATTTTAGCATTCGCTCCGGGCAACAAAATGACCCCCTGGAACGGCTGGTGGCCTGGAAAAGTAAAGTAATGGATATCAAAAGAGTAAAGACAGGTGAATATGTAGGCTACGGCTCCTCCTACCTTGCCAATGAGGTCATGGACATTGCAACGGTGCCGGTAGGTTATGCCCATGGATTCAGCCGCTCTCTGAGCAACCTGGGCAGGGTTCTGATCCATGGTAAACGGGTTGCCGTCATCGGTATGGTCAATATGAATGTGATCATTGTCGACGTTAGCCAGCTGGATAGTTTGGAAAGAGGAACTGAGGTAGTCATCATCGGAAAGCAAGGCGATATGGAACTATCCGTCTCTTCCTTTGGAGAGTTCTCCGAGCAAGTCAATTACGAATTGCTCACCCGCCTCCCGCTGAATATTCCCAGGAAGGTGGTGGAGTGAGGAGCCCGATGGGGTGTTCACTGTTCGCAAACCACTGAAAATCAAAGGCTTCTTCAGACGACACAAAAAATTGCACTATCACTTAAAAGAACATGCCTCTACCCTTATACTTTTTAACTTTTACACAACCACAACAAAATGGCATATCTGACACTAAACCGAAAGAAACTTAAACAGAATTACGATTTTCTGGACAAGCTGTTCCAGGAAGGCGAAATTGACTGGGCCATTGTCACCAAACTACTCTGTGGTAACGAAGCCTACCTCAAAGAGGTACTGGACCTGGGCATTAAAGAAGTCTGTGACAGCCGAGTCAGCAACCTTGCCAAGATCAAAGAACTCAGGCCGGAGGTACAAACGGTCTATATAAAGCCTCCCGCCAAGGGAAGTGTGGAAGAAGTCGTCCGTTACGCAGATGTATCGTTCAATTCTGAGACCTCCACCATTAAAATGCTGTCCGAAGAAGCCCAAAGGCAGGGTAAAACCCACCGGGTAACGATTATGATCGAATTGGGAGACCTGCGGGAAGGTATCATGGGAGACCATTTGATCACCTTTTATGAAAAAATCTTCGAGCTCCCCAATATTAAAGTGGTGGCCATTGGAGCTAACCTCAACTGCCTGCATGGCGTCATGCCTTCCGCCGATAAGATGATCCAGCTGAGCCTCTACAAGCAACTCATCGAAGCCAAATTTGATAAAGAGATCCCCTGGGTTACCGGCGGCACCTCAGTAGTCCTGCCACTACTGTTGCGCCATCAACTCCCCCAATCCATCAACCACTTCCGCGTTGGAGAAACACTGTATTTTGGCGTTGACCTCTTCCATGAAAAGCCGATCGAGGGCATGAACGATGATGTTATCCGTCTTTATTCGGAGATCATAGAGGTCACCAAAAAACCCAAAGTACCCACTGGAATGATGTCGGCCAACCCCAGTGGAGAAACCTTCGAAGTGGACGAAGGCGATTATGGAAAGGAGTCTTACCGCGCCATTCTGGACATCGGCCTGCTGGATATCTCTCCCGACTATCTCATTCCCGATGACCTAAGCCTGGAGATCGTCAACGCCAGCTCCGACATGCTCATTGTCGACCTGGGTGACAACCCCCACGACTATAATGTGGGCGACCTGCTCTCCTTCAAGCTCAAGTATATGGGCGCCCTTCGGTTACTGAACTCGGATTATATTGAGAAGAAGGTGGTGTGACAGTAGTGTATCAGTGTGGCAGTGTTACAGCAATGCAAATCTGAGGGCACTCCGTCTCCGCCGACTGATACACCGATAAACTAAAACACTGCCCCTACTCCCACTCATACCCCAGATGGAACAGCGCATCGCCCTGGCTTACCACCGGGGCATTATTATGGCCGATGAGGTAGCCGTCGCGGGGAGCTATCACTTTGATGGTTCCGTCTCCGTAAGGGTCATTGATAACGCCAATTACTTCACCCTTAGCGGTTAAGTGGCCTGAGCATTTGTGCCAGAGAAACATACCGGCCCTGGGAGCCCGTACCCAAGTTGTTTTGTGAAAGGTCAGGGTTTGTTCAGGGGGAGAAGGAGGTGCTTCGATCATTTCCTGTGCATGGAGCAGGCGCTGGATGCCGGCCATTCCTTTTTCAATCGAATAACCATCGTATCTCAGGCTTTCTCCTCCTTCAAATACCAGAACGGGTTTTCCTTGCTCGTGCGCCACTTTGCGAAGTGACTTGGGAATGGTAGGTTTCACCACCAGATAAGGCGGAGCAAAAGCCCTGGCCAGTTTTTCACTCAACAGGTCTCCTTTGGTGTAACGTATTTGCGGGAAGTTATAATGGCTTTGCCCTCCGGTGTGGAAGTCGACTACCAGATCAGTAAGTGGCAGGATCTTTTTCGTCAACACCCTGGCGACCCGGGAAGCCAGGGAGCCATTCATATTCCCGGGAAAAGAACGATTGATGTCTTTGCCGTCCGGCACCTCCCGGGAGAAATTGATGAAGCCGTAGATGTTGAGTATTGGAATGGCAATGACCGTCCCCCGGAGCAGGTTTTCAAAATAACCCTGGCCGATCGCTCGCCTTACGATCTCCACTCCATT
>JAGQXQ010000004.1:0-5522 GCA_020436535.1 Phaeodactylibacter sp. | reverse complement strand
GCGGTATACATGCGCCTGTATTTTGATCACATTGCCGGAGGGCAGCCGGCCGACGGATATTTTCACTACTTCCTGTTGCCCGGGAGCGATTTCAATATTGTGAATACTGATGTTTTTTACTGGCATGTCTTCTTGTGTCAATTTATTGCTACCCGATAGCTATTCCCCAGTTTGAACATTGCGCAACTCTTTACCCCGCCGCTCGATAAACTCGATAATCCTGCCGGCTACATCAATCCCAGTGACGCCTTCGATCCCTTCCAGGCCAGGAGAAGCGTTCACTTCCATGACCAACGGCCCGTGTTTGGAACGCAAAAAGTCGACGCCGGCCACATCCAGGCCTAGTATTTTTACGGATTTTTGGACAATCTCTTTTTCCTCCTCACTTAAAGTCACTACCTCGGCGGTTGCCCCTCTGTGCAAATTGGAGCGAAACTCTCCACCACGTGCCTGCCGTTTCATAGTCGCGACCACTTCACCCGCTACGACCAGCGCACGTATATCGGCCCCCTTGGATTCGTGGATGAACTCCTGGATGATAATGCGTTCGCCCAGGCGCTGAAAGGCTTCGATCATAGATTCTGCTGTCCGGTAAGTTTCCGCCAGCATGACCCCGTTCCCATGGGTGCTCTCCAGCAGCTTGATCACAACGGGCAGCCCGCCAAGTTCGCGAATAAGGGGCATCAGGTCTTGACCGATAGCCACGGAGGCCGTGCGGGGCACCTCGATTCCGGAGCGCGCCAGCTTTTGCAGGCAGCGCAGCTTGTCCCTCGATTGAAGTAGCGCTTCGGCACTCGCCACCGAAAAAGACTGCATCATCTCGAACTGGCTGATCACCGAAGCCCCCTGTGAGGTGACCGAAGCGCCGATCCGGGGGATAATGGCGTCAAAGCGTTGCAACTGATAGTCATTGTAGTAAATCTTCGGGCGCCCCCGCCCGACTAACAGGGTGCAGCGGGTATGGTCCACAATATGCATGGCATGCCCCCGCTTCATCCCGGCCCGAACCAGGCTTTGTGTGGAATACAACTGCGGGCCCCGCGAAAGAATAGCTATCTTCATATCTGGTTATAGTAAGGCTGGGCAAGATACAAAATGTCCGTACACCGATTAAAAAGCTGGTACGGAAAGCGGTGTTCGCCAGTTTTATTTCTGGTGATCAAATTTCGCCCACTATCTTGAGTTTAAGAATATATGTGATACAAAAGCCGGATAAGTGAGAAAAAATTTATTCTTTAGCTACTAAAAAGCATTCATGTCAAAGCTAAATCGAGCGGCGGTCATTGGAGCGGGTATTTCCGGCCTTTGTACGGCCTACTGGCTGCAAAAAAACGGATTTGAAGTACAGGTTTTTGAGAAGGCCGCCCACGCCGGAGGGGTAATCGTATCTGAACAAACGGATGGTTTCCTAGTGGATTTGGGCCCGAACAGTACGCTGGAAACATCCGAAGTACTCAGTGAGTTGGTGGAAGAATTGAATCTCGGCGCCCAGAAAGTCTACGCCAATGAGGTTTCAAGTAAACGGTATATTGTAAAAAATGGGAAGCTAACGGCTATTCCGATGTCGCTTCTTTCCTTTTTGAAGACCGGCCTTTTTTCCTGGCCGGCCAAATTGCGCCTCTTACAGGAGCCTTTCCGTAAACCGACCCTGGGGGATGACATTGCCCTGGCTGATTTTGTCCAGCACCGGCTGGGAAAAGAGTTCCTCGACTACGCCATCAACCCCTTCGTCGCCGGAGTGTACGCCGGCGACCCCCGCTTGCTGAGCACCGCCGCCGGCTTTCCAAAACTGTATGCTCTGGAAAAGAACTACGGCAGCCTGATCAGAGGCGCCATCATGGGATCGCGGGAACGCAGAAAACGAAAGGAAGTGGCCAAAGACAGAGCCAAAATGTTCTCCTTCAGAGATGGCATGCAAACCTTTACCGATGCGCTGAAAGAGCGGATAAACACGATCGAATACAATACTGCGGCCCACAGGCTACAGAAAAAAGAAGGCCATTTTGAACTGGAAACAGAAGGCGCAGAAGGCAAAAAAACAACGGAGTTCGGCCTGGTCATCTGTTGCGTGCCTACCTATTCACTGGCCCCTTTGTTATCGGACATCGCCCCCCAACAAACAGAACCGCTGGCCGCGGTCAATTATCCACCCGTTGCTGTGATGTACACTGCCTTCAAGAAATCCGATATCCAACGCGAGCTGGATGGCTTTGGGTTTCTGATCCCAGAGGTGGAAAAAAGAGAGATCCTGGGCAGCATCTGGAGTTCCGTCCTATTTCCGGACAGAGCTCCGGAAGGATACGTGGCCTTTACCTCCTTTATTGGCGGGACCCGGCAGCCGGATAACGCCCGCTTGCCCGACAATCAGTTGAAGGCACTGGTATTGAGAGAGTTGCGAGATCTCGTTGGCATAAGTGGAGACCCCGTATTTGTGAGGATAAAGAAATGGGAAAGAGCTATCCCTCAATATAAGGTGGGGTATAAAAAGATCCAGGCCATCTTTGACAAGCTGGAGGCTCAACACACCGGGTTGTACTTTGCCGGCAACTACCGGAGAGGTATCAGCGTGGGAGATAGTGTGTTATCGGCTCATGAGGCCGTGGAGAAAATTCTGAGCCATAAAACCCCTTGAAACATGGCTTTGCCGGAAACTAGCCATGTCTACCCCAGAATTTCCCTATCTTACACACCGACCATGAAACGGAACACCACAACATGAGCCAAAGCAAGGATTTCCAGCTTAACGACCCACGCATCATCAACGGCTGGGCTTTTTTCGACTGGGCCAACTCGGCCTTTGCCCTCGTGATCACGGCAGCTATTTTCCCTGGGTATTTTGTTGCAGTGACGGATGACATAGTGAATGTATTCGGGATTGAAATGTCCAACAGTTCCCTTTACGCCTATGCGATTTCCGCTTCCTATTTTCTGATCGCTATGTGCTCGCCTGTGCTTTCCGGCATAGCCGACTACGGTGGGCGCCGTAAGTTTTTTCTGAAGTTTTTCACCATCATGGGGTCGATCGCCTGCCTGTCCCTGTATTTTTTCAAAGGCATGGACCAGCTGGCGGTAGGCACCATTGGCTTCATGATCGCCATGATCGGCTTTGCCGGAGGCCTGGTCTTTTACAATGCATTTCTGCCGGTAATCGTCACGGAAGACCAGTACGACCGGGTGAGCGCCCGGGGGTTTTCCTTTGGGTATATCGGCAGCGTCCTCTTGCTGGTCGGCAACCTGGCGATGATCATTTTCTATGACCGACTCGGCTTTCCGGACCAGGGCGCCGCCACCCGTTTTGCTTTTGTAACGGTGGGCCTGTGGTGGATCGGCTTCGCACTGATCCCTTTCAAACGGCTGCCTTCTGATGAACGGAAAAAAGACACCCCAGACCTACTGAAAAGAGGCGTCCAGGAACTGCGAAAGGTATGGCAGGCGGTGAAACATCAAAAGGATACAAAACATTTTCTCTTTTCTTTTTTTTGTTACAGCGCCGGCGTACAAACGGTGCTCTTTTTGGCCGCCACCTTTGCCGAAAAAGAATTGAAATTCGCCACTTCCGAGCTCATCGGCGTCGTGCTCATTCTTCAGTTGGTGGCCATCCTCGGCGCGGTCTCCTTTGCCCGCCTCTCCGAGTGGAAAGGCAATAAGGCGGCCCTCATTACCCTGTTGCTGATTTGGGTGGCGATCTGCCTGTTGGGCTACCTGGTACAGGCCAAGTGGCAATTTTACGGCATTGCGGCCTCCGTAGGGCTGGTCATGGGCGGCATACAGTCGCTCTCCCGTTCCACCTATTCCAAGCTCATCCCTAAAGAAACCAAAGACCCCACCTCTTACTTCAGCTTTTACGACGTGCTGGAAAAAACTGCTATCATCATTGGTACTTTCTCTTTTGGTTTTGTCGAACAGCTTACCGGCAGCATGCGGGTAAGCCTGCTGGTGTTGGCTAGCTTTTTTATTGCCGGGCTGTTGATCTTGCTGACGGTGCGGATTAAGCCGGCGGAGGTGGAGAGGGGGTAATGGCTGGATGGTTGCCGGCCTGTCTGCCCGCCAGGCGAGATGCCAAGCGGCCTGGCAGAGATGGTTAAGGGTGAAATTGGTTACAAATATGATGATTATAAAAGTAATAATTACATTTATCATTATTATAAAAGTAATTATTCAAAATATAATAATTATAAAAATAACGATATTACCATTCGTTTTTTAATTTCCGCCGCCTTACCTTTACTGTATATCCCCCTAAGCCTCCCTTCGCCGTAAATCATGAAAGTCCACCCCCAAAATAGGCCGGGTTGATTTTAAAACTCCCCTCCTAAGTGCTATCTTTGCCCCGAATTCCCGGGCAAAGGGCTCAGGAATAAAAAATCCAAGGAAAATTGATGAGCGAACCGCAGCCAATACCTGCTGTCCTTTTGTTGGAAGATGGCGCCGTTTTCCACGGCCAATCTGCCGGCATGGTCGGCACCGCCACCGGCGAGATCTGCTTTAATACCGGCATGACCGGCTATCAGGAGATTTTTACCGACCCATCCTACCACGGCCAGTTAATGGTTACCACTAACGTGCATATTGGCAACTACGGCGCCAAACGCACTGAAGTGGAATCCTACAGCATCAAGATCGCCGGGCTGATCTGTAAATCCTTCAACATCGAATACCACCGCCCGATGGCCGATATGTCTATCCAGGAGTATTTTGAAGAGGAAAAACTGGTTGGCATTTCCGAGATCGATACCCGTGCCATTGTCCGCCATATTCGTAGCAAGGGAGCCATGAACGGCATCCTCTCCTCAGAGACCACCGACCTGGCTGTTTTGAAAAAGCGCCTGGCAGAGGTCCCGAGTATGGAAGGACTGGAGCTGGCCTCTAAGGTCAGTACAAAAGAGCCTTACACTTTCGGCGACCCGCACGCTCCCTTTCGGGTAGCGGTCCTGGACCTGGGGATCAAACAGAACATCCTCAACTGTTTCGCAGAACGCGGCTGCTACATGAAAGTCTTCCCCGCCCGTACTCCTTTTGATGAGCTGCAGGCCTTTGGCCCGCATGGTTATTTCCTTTCCAATGGCCCGGGCGACCCGGCGCCCATGGATTACGCCATCCAAACCGCCCGGTCCATTCTGGCGGAAGATCAGCCATTGTTCGGCATCTGCCTGGGCCACCAGATCCTGGCGCAGGCCATGGGCATTCCAACCTACAAGATGCACCACGGCCACCGCGGCATCAACCATCCGGTAAAAAACCTGGTTACCGGCCATTGCGAGATCACGACCCAGAACCACGGCTTCGGCGTCCACCCCGACGCCATTAAGGACAATGCCGACAAGGTGGAGGTGACCCACATCAACCTCAACGATGGCACCATCGAAGGCATGCGGGTAAAAGGGAAAAAAGCCTTTTCTGTTCAGTATCATCCGGAGGCTTCGCCCGGGCCCCACGACGCCAGGTACCTGTTCGAGGATTTTGTGCAATTAATGCAGCATTCATAAAAGATAGCCCTAAAGGGCAACTTTTTACCCATAAAT
>JAGQXQ010000241.1 GCA_020436535.1 Phaeodactylibacter sp. | reverse complement strand
GGGGGATGGTAAGATTAATCTGGAGATAGTGTGGAAAGCAAGAGAAAATAAGATAGATGGGCTGAGAAGCCAATTAATAGTGATATTGGATCAGCCTGAATAGGAACTGTTCGCAGTACGCTGTTCGCAAGGAGCCCTGCAAACCATCACCAAACCAACTTTTACCATGAATTTCTTTACCCGCTTTTCCAGTATTCTTTTCCTCCTCTTTCTCTATCTGCCTCTCTCCGCCCAACGTATGGCCTGGGCCTCCGACGGGAAGAGCTTCTATGAAGCAGAGGACGGCGCCATCGTGCAAACCGAATTACCGGGCCTGGCTACCTCTACCTTTATCAGCAAAGCAGCACTGACCCCGGAAGGAGCTGATGAACCTTTAGCGGCCGACGGCTTCCAATTCAGCGAAGACGGCCAACGGCTCCTCTTGTACACCAACAGCCAGCGTGTGTGGCGCATGAAGACCCGGGGTGATTATTGGCTGCTGGATCTCAACACCAAAGCCCTTCGGCAGCTCGGCAAGGGCCGGCCGGCCGCCTCCCTGATGTTCGCCAAATGCTCACCGGATGGCAAAATGGTGGCTTACGTCAGCGAGCACAACATTTATGTGGAAGATCTGGCGAGCGGCAGCATCCGCAAACTAACTGATGACAAAGGCACCCCCAAGCTGATCAACGGTACGTTCGATTGGGTGTACGAAGAAGAATTCGGCGTTCGCGACGGCTTTCGATGGTCGCCCGACAGCCGCCACATTGCCTACTGGCAGGTGGACGCCAATCAGATCCGCGACTTCTACATGATCAACAACACCGACTCTATATACAGCCGCATTATACCCGTGGAATACCCCAAGGCGGGCGATCCCCCCTCTCCCGTCCGCATCGGGGTAGTAGCTATTGAAACGGCCCAAACCACCTGGATGAAAGTACCGGGCGATCCGGTGGCGCACTACATCCCCCGAATGGAATGGGCGCCCGATGGCCGCGAGATCATCCTCCAGCAACTCAACCGCAAGCAGAATGAGAGCAAGTTGATGCTCTGTAATCCGAAAACGGGCGAGGCCAAAACAATATTTGAAGAAAAGGACGAGGCCTGGGTCAGCACCAAACGCGAGTGGACGCGCGATGTAGCGGGCTGGGACTGGGTGGACGGTGGCCGGGACTTTGTTTGGGTAAGCGAAAAGGACGGTTGGCGCCACCTCTACCGAATTTCCCGGGATGGCAAAAAAATACGACAACTCACCCGGGGAGAACAGGACATGATCAATCTCGATCTGATCGATGAGCAAAATAACGTCATCTACTACCAGTCTACTTCCCCCGATCAGGCCACCCGGGAATACCTTTACCGCGTGCCGCTCGATGGAAGCAGGCCCCAACAGCAGGTTTCTCCCTTCGATATGCCGGGTACCCACAATTATACCTTTTCTCCCAACGGCCAATACGCCCTCTGGCGTTTTTCCAACTATTTCACCCCACCCAAGAGCAGTTGGATCAGCCTGCCGGATCACCAACCGCTGCCTGGACAGAAAGACTTGTTTGCTGAGTATGACCCTTCCAAAGCAACGGAATCCAATGTCACCTTCTTCGAAATGATGGTGGAGGATAGCGTCCGGCTGGATTGCTGGATGGCGAAGCCCAATGATTTTGACCCGGAAAAGAAATATCCGGTTGTCTTTTACGTCTACGCCGAGCCGGCGAGCACCACAGTGAACGATTCCTGGAGCAGGTCCTGGGATTTCCTCTACGACGGCGATATGTCGGCCGACGGCTACATCCGCGTCAGTATTGATAACCGGGGGACCCCGGCGCCCAAAGGACGTGCCTGGCGCAAGTCCATCTACCGGAGCCTCGGCCAGATCAACATCCGCGACCAGGCCCTGGCGGCCCGGGAGATCCTCAAACTGCCCTATATCGATACCAGCCGAGTAGCTGTCTGGGGCTGGAGTGGCGGCGGCTCCACGACCCTCAACCTACTATTCCAGTATCCGGGCCTCTACAAAACCGGTATCTCCATAGCACCCGTGACCAGTTCGCTGCTGTACGATAACATCTATACCGAGCGCTACATGGGCCTGCCCCAGGAGAATATGGAAGACTATACCGCCGGCGCCGCCCTCACCCACGCCAAAAACCTGGAAGGCCAGCTGCTACTAGTCCACGGCACCGCCGATGACAACGTACACTTCCAGAATGCCGAAATGCTGGTCAACGAGCTGGTGAAGTATAACAAACAATTTCAATACATGCCCTACCCGGGCCGCTCCCACGGATTGCGGGAGGGAGAAGGCACTTTCCAGCATCTGCGCACGATGGTGACTGGCTTCCTTCGGCAGTACTGCCCGCCGGGAGGGAGGGCGCAGGGACAGGCCCGCCCTTGACGCCCACCTGGCCGTCCAAATTTATTTGGCCTAGAAAACAAAACCTTAAACCCCAAAAACGAAAACCTGCCAAGATGGACCAAGACCAATGGGCGGCAGCCAGGGCAAAGCTCCACGAGTACTGCCTGGCGCAGGCCACCCAAAGCATAGCGACCGCCCGCGCCGCTCTGGAAGCTGCTCAGGAAGCCGGGAATGCCGAAACCAAAAGCAGCGCCGGCGACAAGTACGAAACCGGCCGGGCCATGATGCAGCAGGAGCAGGAAAAGAACCAGGTGCAATTGATAAAGGCCATAGAACTGAAGAACCAGCTGGCGCAGCTGCGTCCTGGTCAGCGCAGTGAAACCGCCGGCCCCGGCAGCCTGGTGATCACCAACCACGGCAATTTTTATCTTTCGGCAGGGCTGGGCAAGGTCAGCCTGGAGGGAAAAATATATTATGCCATCTCGTTACAGTCGCCGGTCGGGATGCTGCTGAGGGGGAGGAGGGCAGGGGAGGCGTTTTCTTTTCAAGGAAAGAACTATATGGTAGTGGATGTAATTTAGAGCGCTTGTTTGGATCTCCTGCTTTTTCCACCCAATTGGAAAAATGATGCTCCAAGTGGCGCAGGATAAATGCAAAGCGAAAATATTATGCGACTGTGGTTATTTTCAATATATTTGTTCTACATTTAGGTAGAAAATAGACTCAATGAAAGGAACACACCTGGGCGAGTTCGAAGAAGTGGTGCTGCTCGTAGTAGGCATACTGATGGACAATGCATATGGAGTTGCGGTGGTAGAGGAGATCGAAAAACAAACCGGGCGCAGCGTCTCCCTGAGCCCGGTGCACAGCGCGTTGTACCGGTTGGAAGAAAAAGGATATGTAGAATCGGAGCTGGGAGGAGCAACCAAAACCAGAGGCGGGCGGCGCAAGCGAATCTACCAGCTTACTGCCGCCGGCAGGGCAGCGCTGGATGAAGCCAAAGCGATCCGCAACCGATTGTGGAATATGCTGCCGGATTGATCATAAACAATGGCCTCCAAACCAGCAATTGTGATGTGGCGATATAGTGATATAGCGCCCAGTCACCACATCACCACATCACCACATCACTATATATAGGTTAGACACCCGACAAAATATGAAAAATAAAAACAATCTTTCCCCCCCTGCCTGGGCGCGGCGCCTGCTGCACTGGTATTGCCCGGAAAGCTTACTGGAGGAAATCGAAGGCGATCTGCTCGAGGCCTTTCAACTCAACCTGGAAAAGAAAGGCCCCCGTGCCGCCAGGCGGCAGTATGTCCTCGATGGGGCCCGCTTTTTCAATCCCACCACTTTCAAAAAAGCCCGGCAGATACCGACTCCGGGCCTTCCTTATCCAATAAATCAAGCTGCTATGTGGAACAATCACCTGAAGATCGCCTTTCGCAATATGCTGAAGCACAAATTATCCAGCTTCATCAATATTTTAGGCCTGTCCCTGGGCCTGGCCTTTGTCATCCTGGTTTACTTATTCGTGAAACACGAGTATTCCTATGACAATTTTCACGCCAATGCCGATCGTATTTATCGGGTCAATGAGATAGAATTCCATCAAGCGGGTTTAAAAGATGAAACCTCTATTTTTAAGCAAGAGCAGGAAGGGATTTCAAAGTACGCCTACCTCCCTTTAGCTACCGGCCCTACAATGCAAGAGGAATTTCCCGAGGTCATGCGCTACACCCGTTATGACGAAACCAATACCATCGTCCGCCGGGGTAAGCGCGTATTTTCCGAGAAGGTACACCTTGTTGACAGCACCTTTTTTGAGCTATTCGATTTTGAATTACTGGAGGGCGACGCTGCTGAGGTGTTGAACGGCAAAAACCGGATCGTGATCAGCCCGGAGATGGCCAGGAAGTACTTCGGCGCGGAAGACCCCATCGGGAAGGAACTGGAGGTCACCACCTATATGGATACCCTTTTATGCACCGTCACCGGTATAGCGGCTCACCCGCCGGCCAATTCCAGCCTACAGTTTGATATGCTGATCAATATACTGCATAAGCCTTACTACGAAAGAAATATTGCCCAATGGGGGGCTTTCAACACAACTTTGTTTCTTGAATTGGCGGAAGGAACCAGGCCGGAGGTGTTGGAAAGCAAACTGGCGGCTTTTGTAAAAGAATATCTACACGGGACGATTGATTACCTGAAAGGCCGCTTTCACCTTACGAATGAGGACCAGATATTAAAACTGGCCCTTACTCCCCTTAAGGAAGTACACCTGGAGCATTCCATCATCTGGCTGGGCCCCACCGGCAACCCTCTGAATGTCTTCATCCTATCGGGCCTTGGCCTGTCCATCCTGTTGATGGCCTGCCTGAACTATATTTCACTGGCCGTCACCGGTGCGTCCGGGCGCACCCGGGAGGTTGGAATTCGAAAAATACTGGGCTCCAGCCGCAAGCAGATCCGGTTGCAGTTCTGGGCCGAAGCACAGCTGCTGGTATTGGTAGCGCTGGTATTCGCGGTGGGCCTGGCCTACTGGTTTCTCCCGGCCTTCAGTGAATTTGTACAGCGCGATCTGAGTCTCCGGTATACAGGCCAGGGGCCGCTCTTGTTGTCCTTATTGGGGATCGCTTTATTCACCGGCCTTATTGCCGGCGGCTATCCGGCTGCCTTTGTTGCCGGCTTTCAACCCGTGAAGGTATTGAAGGGGGATACGTACCGTTACGAACCCCGGTTTACCAGAGCGATCGTCGTTTTACAAAACGCCCTTTCTGTTTTCCTCATCATCAGCGCCCTGGTGATGTACCGGCAGATGAAATTCGTTAATGACAAAGACCTGGGATATGATACCAGCCAAACCCTCGTATTGAAAACCCACAGTGGTTCCAGCGAAGATGTTGGCCTTTTGGCTCAACGGTTAGAGAATGCGTTGAACGGCAAAAGCGAAATTCAAAGCGTTGCCGCCGCCAGTATGTCCTTCAATCAGGGGTACGACATCAGAGGTTTTGAATATAAAGGGGAGGATCAGTCCGCTTTTTACTATCGCGTCGACCCCAATTACATCCCAACGCTCGGTATTGAGATGGCTGCTGGCCGCAACTTTTCGGCCGCATTCGGTTCTGATAAAACCGGGGCGGCCATTATCAATGAACGGCTGGCAAAAAAACTGGGAATGGACAACGCCGTCGGCCAAAGCATTCCCTGGGGGAAAGAGAAGGAGTACACCATCATCGGCGTGGCCAAAGACTACCACGTCACTACCCTTAATCAACCGGTGCAACCGGTGCTTCTGACCATGGATGAAACGGAAGCCGGGCTGGATGCCTTTCTGGTCAAGATCGCCGCAGGCAAGATGTCAGAGGCCGTTCAAATCGTAGAAAAAGCCTGGAAAGCGGTGGCCCCGGGCCGCCCCTTCGAATATACTTTTCTCGATGAAGATGTGGCCGAGCAATACGCCGACTATGCCCGATGGATGAATATCATTGGGATATCCACACTTTTTGCCATCCTCATCGCCTGTCTCGGTTTATTCGGGCTGGCGGGTATCTTTGCCGTGAACCGGCAAAAAGAAATAGGCATCCGCAAAGTGCTGGGCGCCGGGGTGGAACAAATATTGCTGTTTTTAAACAAAGGGCTCCTTCAGCTGTCCCTCATAGCTCTTGTGCTCGCAGCTCCCGTTGCCTGGTGGGCCATGCGTGTCTGGTTGTCCAAATTTGAATACAAAATAGACATGAGCTGGGACGTTTTTGCATTGGCAGGAGTAGCCTGCCTGGCCTTGGCCCTGCTGACCGTAAGTTACCATTCTCTTCGGTCGGCCTTGGCCAATCCCGTAGATGCCTTGAGAAATGAGTAAGCCTTTCAAGAGTTATAAAACATGAGCCCATCCCGGATGCTATTATCCGGGATGGCCCATGTAAGAAACGAGGAATTGTGAATAACGAAACACAAATGAAGCTAAATTTTGGGCATCAGGCGGGATGGTTGTTTTTGGGCAGCGCCGTCAGATGAAAGAAGGGGGCCATAAAGTGGTCGAAATCCTGTAACAAGGATTTAAACAGCCTAATAAAAAATTGTACCTCTCCAATCAACTTCTGGAATGCTTCTCTGGGCGCCTGGGCCAGCCACTTGAGCTGGTGTTTGAGTCGCCGTAAATTATATCGCTGCAGGATAAACTGGTTCTGAAAATGTTCGGCAAGGATCAGGTCCCTTGGCGTTCTGGCATTGGCAACGATCTCTTCCAGGCTGCGCTCGCAGGAAGTGATCTCCCTCTCGTAGAACTTGAGTTCTTTGAGCCAGCTGGTAGCCTGGGGTAAGGGCATAAGGCCTGTATTTGACATGATACTCTTTTTTTGAGGAGGGCGCCTGCAACCCCTTGTCAGGAGGGAGGGATCCACTTTAGGCATCCGGTGTTGACAACCGCTACCCTCTGCTTATCGCGCAAAACAGTGGTATAGGGTTCGTGTTCAACTATGCGGGGGCGGCGCCCTCCAGGTTTAGGATCTGAAGAACTTATTTCTAATGAATGAGCCCAGCATGAAAAGGGCAAAAACAGACATCAATAATTTTGCGGCCATGATAAACGGCTTGATGTTTTGATGATGAAGAAACCCGCCCGAAGACGGGCCTCTTCATCACAAAACGTGTTATAAAAAGTGCTACTAACTGTCCATTCCGAATGCGTAGTAATACACGCC
>JAGQXQ010000240.1:12053-20623 GCA_020436535.1 Phaeodactylibacter sp. | reverse complement strand
GAAGGCGTTTTTAGCGTAGAAAATCTGGGCGCGGATGTCGAAGATGTCTGCATCGTTGACGCCATTGGCCAGTTGATCCCACAGGCGGCGGCTGGCGCGCGACTTGATGCCCTGGGCTTCATCAAAGCGGTGGGCGTCGTTCATACCTATACTTTCGTATCCGGGGGTGGCTTTCGTCCACTCTGCATGATCTGCCGCCGATTCGATGAGCGGCAATGCGCCGCCCAGGATCTCTTTTGCGTGCTGCTCGGCCAGATCCGGCCGTATTTCGGTCAACCGCATGGCCAGCCGCAGGCGCAAGGAGTTGGCAAAGCGCCGCCATTTGCTCCAATCGTTGAAATAATAAATGTCGATCTCATCTTCCGGATTCTGAAAGTCGAATTGCTCCGGGTCGTTGGTTGCATAGAGGGCCTCGATACTACGCAGGCCTTCCAGCATGGCCAGATAGATACTTTCCTGGCTGTCGAATTTCGGCCGCAGAACCGGGTTCCCGGCCGACAGCCCCAGGCCCGCTTCCGTAAATGGGATATCCCCATAAAGATCGCTTACTTTGGCCGCATAGAAATACAGCAGTACTCTGGCCGCCGCCATTTTGTACCGGCTGCGGGCCTGTGTTTCCGGCGCCTGGCCCTCCATCTCCTGCTCTATTGCCCGATACGTCTGAAAAATATCCCGGTAAAGGAAACTCCACATATTATCCCTGCCCTGATCGGACTGCCGGAACTCCGATAAGCCCCGGTTATTGGTGGAAGAAACCTGCTGCGTCCAGATCATCCAGCCGTTCTTGGCGTTGTTGGCCCAGTAGTCGTAGTTCCAGAACGTCAGGCTCAGGTACCCTGCAAAGAGCCGGTCGACGGTAGTCTCCGCTGGATTGGCCGGGTCGGTATTCAGGCTCTCGAAGCCCCGGTCGCAGGCGGATGAGCCCAGAAGGATTAGAAGAATTAGTATAGGAGTTTTTATTTTCATCATTTTATAACAAAATAACAATTTGACCCTGAGCTTGTCGAATTTACCCTGAGCTTGTCGAAGGGGGACAGCCATATAACCATCCCCTAAAACCCCACGCCCACACTCACCCCATAGCTCCGGATACCCGGCAGCGCCCCAAACTCGATCCCCTGCTTTTCATCCTGCTTGGAGACTACCGCTTCCGGGTTGTAGTTACCGGGGAGGGCCGAATACACATAGAAAAGATTTCGCCCGATCAGGGAAACAGACAAGCGTGTGAACGGCAAATGTTCCAGCTGCTGCGCAGATAAAGTATAGCTCAACGACAACTCCCGAAGGCGGAAGAAGGAGCCATCCAGCACATTGGCTGCATGAGGCTGCGTGCTCCAGCGCTCCTTGGCCGGAACAATAATATTATTGGGTTCATAACCCACGACACTTCCTTCGGCGTCGAACACCTCTTTTACTCCCGGCAGGATCACTCCATCGTCCCGTTCGTTGCCATTGGCATCAACCCAGGCCAGGCCTCCGTGCGCGGCGTCCCGGCCTTCCAGCGTGGCCGCATCCTGCCCCAGGCGCTCGGCCCAGTCTTTGGTACCCCAGTAAGCTTCCTGGCCGAACTTGCCATCCAGCAGGAAGGCCAGTTGCAAGCCTTTGTAGGAAAAGGTATTGGTCAGCCCCAGCAGAAAGTCAGGCTGAATGTTACCAACCGGTACGATGGCTTCCGTTTGCTTCCAGGTTCCGTCCGGATTGATGACCGGCGCTCCCTCCGGGCTGTAGACATAGTCATTGTTGAGGATCACCCCATAAGGCTGCCCCACGACGGCCTGCACCTCTGCCCAGACATACTCCGTTCCCGGCGCGAAGCGCCCCAGCGAGACGCGATCTACTTCGTCACTGACCTTCAATACCTCATTGCGGTTCAATGTGAAGTTCAGGTTGACATCCCAACTGAGGCCCGTTTGAGCAACCGGGCTCAGCAACAAGGCCGCCTCTATACCCTGGTTCTGGATCTCCGCCGTATTGAAGCGCTTAAAGTTAAAGCCCGAACTCAGCGGCACCGGCGCCAGAATACTCTGCCGGGACGCATTGGAGCGGTACAACGTCAGGTCCAGCCCGGCCCGGTTTTCCCAGAGTTGCAGGTTCAGGCCCAGCTCGGCCTCATTCAGTTGAGATGGTTTCAGGTCAGCCGGAGGAATGATATTTCGTTCGGCCAGCAGAGCGGAGTACTGGCCCAGGCGGCTGCTTTCCGCGTAGGTGATGTCCAGCAGGAAGGGCGCCTCGTCGGTGCGCACCTGCGCCCAGGAGGCCCGCAATACCAGGCGGTTGATGAAAGAAGGCAAATCCAGTGTGTTGGATGCCTGCCAACTGGCATTGGCGGAGGGGTAGAAATAGTCGTTGTTGTCGAGCGGCAGGGCTGAAGACCAGTCATTACGGCCGGTGAGCTGCAGGTTGAGCTGATCTTTGTAGGAGACATCCAGGAGGCCGAAAGCAGAGCGGATCGTTTTTCGATAGATATCCTGGCTGATGCCAAGCTCACTGAACTCGTCGATGAGTTGGATATTCACCGCCGATACGTGAAAAATATTTTCCTTGGTGAGGCCCTTGTTCTGGGTGGAAAAGCTCAGGAACTCATCTTTCTGGGCCCATTCACTGGCGCCGACGGAAGCTCCCAGGGTGAAGGCGGGGCTGATCTTTTTATGAAAAGAAAGCAAGGTTTCCAGGTTGAGCTGCTGCTGTATCCCTTTTCCGGTATCATAGCGCCCGGTGAAGGAGCCCGGTTCGTTTTTGGTAATGCGAAACTCCCGCTGCCGCACCCGGTAGTCCAGCCCGGCGCGGGCAGTCAGCCGCAGCCAGTCCGTGATCTCGTATTTCAGGGAAAATCCGCCGATCAGGCGGTCGGTCTTATCCGATATGCGGTCTTCCAGCACCTCTTTATAGTACTCCCAGCCCCGGACTCCGATGTTGACGAACTGCTGCCCGTCTGGCCCCTGCCGGAAGTTGGACAGCACATCGGGGCGCATGCTGCGATTCCAGTTGTAGAGCCAGTTCTTGCCAAAGGAGCGCTCACTATTGCCCAGTACCGGAGGGTTGCGGTTCTCGTTCTGTGAAAAGAGAGTGGTGGTTTCTATGCTTAAATTATCGGAAATATAAGCGTTGGTCTTGGCCTTGAGGCTCAGCCGCTCCAGGTTGGAGTTTGGGAAAATACGATCTGTATTGGCGTAACTGAATCCTCCCCGAAAGCGGATATAATCACTTGCGCCGGAAAAATAAAGGGAAGTATTCGCCTGGTAGCCATTGCTTACCGGGTCCTTAAAGTTGTCGGGAAGTGGCTCGTAAGGTTTCACCTGGCCATCCTCCCATTCTACCGGCTGCCCTTCCATCCGTGGCCCCCAGCTGTTACCCGACTGCCAGAAGTTGACAAACTGCCGCCGGAAAGTGCCGTCGCCATTGTCGGTAAGGGGTAGCCAGGCGCCGGACTCCCCCTGGCCGTATTCGTTCTGTACTTCCCGCCAGCGGAAGGGCTCGTCCACCAGAAAGGAGGAGTTGAGAGAGATACCCAGCCCTTTGGTTGTCCGCCCCTTTTTTGTGGTGACGATAATGACCCCATTGGCGCCCCGGGATCCATAGAGGGCCGCCGCCGTAATGCCCTTCAGGACGGAGAGGCTCTCGATATCCTCGGGGTTGAGTTCGGTCAGGCCGTTGCCGAAATCCTGCCCGCCCAGGCCGAAGAACTCCTGCTCCTCAAATGCATTAATATCTGAATTGATGGGGATGCCATCGACAATAATCAGCGGCCCGTTGTCCTGATTGATAAAACGGATGCCCCGCAAGTTGATCTTGGAAGAGCTTCCCGGCACCGGGCCTGCATCCACCTGCAGGCCCGCCACCTTTCCAGATAGGGCATTGACAACGTTGAGCTCCCGCGTACGCAGCAGGCTCGGCGCATCCACCTGGCTGATGCTGTAGCCCACTTTTTCCTTTTCCCGCTCGATGCTAAGGGCCGTGACGACCACCTGGTCCAGCAGCGCGCCTTGCTCAACAAGAGCTATATCAATGATATCTTCAGCCCCAACCGCTATCGATTGAGAGCTATAGCCGATATAGGAAAACAGCAGGCTGTCTCCAGGACTGGCCTCCAGGCGGTACGCTCCATTGATGTCTGTAATAGCGCCCCGCTGTTGGCCCTTTACTGCGACATTAACGCCGATGAGTGGCAGCTGCTCTTTTGCATCTATCACCGTGCCCTTTACGGTTTTTACTTGTGCCTGTACCGTGCAGCTTAGAACGGCGGCCATTAGCACCAGTAAAGCCCATTTCTTATTGCTCATCTTGACTGTACAATTATCCGCTGATTGAAAGTAGCCTCGCCGGCCTGTGCCCGAAGGACATACATTCCCTTCGGAAGATCGAGTCCGAAGTGGAATACCCTGTCCAGTGAACTGAATAAAGTAGCATATACCTCCGCACCCAGGTAGTTGAATAGTTGTACCTGCACCTTCTGATGTGCCGGCAACTGAACCGCCAGGGTAAAGCTTCCATTGCTTGGGTTGGGAAAGACTTTGGCTGAAAGGCTGTTGTTATCGGGGGAAGTTAAGCCAACCAGGTCGAAAGGGTCATCCGCAACGGCTAGAGCATAGGCCTTTTCTTCCACCGGATAAAAGTCAAAGGTGACGTCGTCCCCATTGATTGCCGAAGCTTGAGCGACAGCGCGGAAAGCTTCACTGTCATCGTTGCGCTGCAACAGGGTGTAATAGCTGGCCGGTTTGTCATTGGGAAGAGTGGCGCCGCCGCCGGCAGCGTCCGCCAGGTTGAAGGTGAGCGTCGGTGTGATGTCTCCATATACCGTGGTGCGCCAGGACCGGGCAGTGCGCTGGGCATTGGCGGGCGCATTGGGAGGCAATGCGTCCGTACTCACGCCAGCCTCCCCACCGTGTCCCCAGACTACAAAAGCAGCACTATCCTGGCCGATAAAAAAGGAAGAAAGGCTCAATCCATTGTCCGTCTCAACGGTACGAGGGTCTTGCAGAAAAGGGTCGCTGGCAAACCAGATGCCGTACAGATCTTCCTGAGCCTGAGTTGCAGTATTTCCAAGCGGACAGGTTGAAGGCAGGATATTGGTCTCGTCCATGCCTTCCTTCAGGCAGTGGTTGAGCTGGCTGGAAAGGTCTTCGAGGATTTCAGTGCCGTCGTCGTTGTCCATATTCAGGTAGAGGACCAGGCCGGGTTCATCGCCATTCAGGTTCTTAAACATATTGTTCCGGATCTCAGCCGGGGTGCGGGCTACGTCCCAGATGCGTACTTCGTCGAGGCTGCCGAAAGTCATGAAAAAACGAGGGTCCCAGGGAGCGATGCCAACGATCAGGTCAGAATTGTCATTTACGATCTGTCCGCCGGCTGCTGCTTGCTCGTGTACCATCACACCATCCAAATAGCCCCGGAACACGTCGTCGACCTTGTAGGTGACGGCTATATGATGCCAGCTGGAGACCGGCGGCATAAAGCCTTCCTGAAAACTCTGGTTCTCTGGCGTCCATATTTCCGGGTTGATACGGGAGCTGTTGATCCCCAGCATGTAGCCATCGTTGAAGTTGGCGCCTCCATCAGCATCTACCTTACCCATTATCTTCTGATTGTCAGTAGGAATGGTGAGTTTCACCCAGGTTTCCATAGTGATCCCGTTGGTAATATTCACGGAAGAAGCATTTCCGCAACGGAAAAAGCGGACAATGCCCTGGTTGGGCCCGGGATTGTTGAAAACGGATACGTCGGCAAAGTACATCTTGCCTCCCGGCGCCTGAGCGCTAAGCGAGTTGAGGCAAAAAAAAGAAAGAAGAAGGAACAAGAGGTAAAAGAATCGCTTCATGTTTTGTGGTTTTATGTGATTGGACTTTATTTTAAAATAGTTTTCAGCCATGCAAAATTATTTAGAGTGTGTTTAAATGATCGAGCCAGGGGAGCACTTACCGCCGGATCAGAAGCTTTTGCTGCAGCTTATCGCTTTCAGTAACCACCTCCAGGATGTACGCTCCTTCCGGCAGATGCCTTAAGTTGAGAATATGGCTATCCAGGAAGGCTCCTTGTGTTTGCTCTGTATGCACCCTTTTTCCGCTGATATTGTACACCATCAGGGCGGCTTCACCCAGCACCGGCCGGCTGAAATTCAGTTGGAAGGCTCCGGAGGAGGGGTTTGGGGATACGCTTATTTTCGGTTCCACCTGCGGTTCTTCGACAGCAGTCAGCGGCGTATTGCTCATAACGATGAGTTGTATTGACATTACGTAGCGGGGTTCTGTGTGCAGGTTGCCGTCGAAATTGCAGCTGACCTGGTTGCCGAATGCACAGTCGGATGCTGGATTGCAATCAGGATACAAGGGGCTGCAGCGGTTGAGGTAGGGTTGCAGCACATAGTCAAAGCTGGCCATCTCACCCGAAGAAACGAGGCTGGCCACATCAAAGTCGGCCGGCTTCACATCCTGCCCTGGGCACCATCCTGCCCGCCCATACAGCCAGGTGCCGTTCTGCGGAGAACAGGGGTTTTGGTCACAGTCATCCTTCCAGAGATGGTGCTGAAAAGCTTCCGTCCCGTTTACTTTAAGGGTGTGTGTTACTTCATAAAATTCGGCGGCATTATCGGTATTGCCCTGCCCATGGCCGGTGTTGTACACGCGGATCATCACTTTTTCGGCGTTGGAGGGGATGAGGGCCTGCCGCATCGGCAGGTCATCCTTAAACCAAAGGGTATCGCCAATCTTGAAGTTGCCGTAACTGTGCTGCAATGCATCGTCCCATCCGTGCCAGAGATTGCTCACTGAAATATATTGAAACTCCTGCTCGCCCTCGATAAACTCGAAATCCAGGTTCAGTGACCAGCCATTGGCATAGGTTTCTATGGTGGAATGCAATTCCACCTCCCCGCTAAGGATCTCCCGGTAGGCGCTCACGTCTACCGTCCAGCCGCAGCTACCAATTCCAAAAGGAGTCATATACCGGCCGATTTCCCATTCGGCCCCATCCTTGCGGGCGAAAATGCGCGACAGGCGGTCATAGGGGTCGCAACCTACCCCGGGAGCGCAGTTCAGGTCGATGTGCATCAACACCTGATTGTAGGGAGAAACGTCATCCGGAAAGTTGAATGTACCGGTAGCGGAGCCCGCGCCCCCCAGATGCACTTCATTTTGAAAAGTAGCAACAGTGACCGATTGGGCGGGCAGGTAATTTGCCATCAAAAAGCATATAAAAAGAGAAAAGACGAGCCTCATAAGAAAGTAGATTTTGATTGGTGGACTATAATACCACAAAATAATAATTAATTTGGCGTATCAATTCCGCATTAATGGTAAGAGTAGGTTAGGAGGTACATTATCCTGACTGAAATGAATAACGAATATACATATCCATGCCTTACACCCTTGAAATCTGCTGCGACTCCGTCGCCTCCGCCATCGCTGCCGCCCGGGGCGGGGCCAACCGCATAGAGCTCTGTGAAAACCTGGCACAAGGGGGGGTAACGCCCAGCGCCGCCAAGATCAAACTGGCCAAAGCCCGGCTCAATATCCCTGTGTTTGTCCTGATCCGGCCCCGCAAGGCAGACTTTTTGTACAGCGAACTGGAGTTTGAGATCATGCTGGAAGATATTCGCCAGGCGAAGGCTCTGGGCGCCGATGGCATCGTCTCCGGCGCACTAAAAGCCGATGGGGCCATCGATGAGGCCCGCACCCGGCAAATGGTGGAAACGGCTCACCCGCTGCCTTTTACATTCCACCGCGCCTTCGATATGTGCCACAGCCCATTCCAGGCGATTGACCTGTTGGCGGAGCTGGGGGTAAAGCGCATTCTAACCTCCGGCCAACAGCCCACTGCGCTGCAGGGTAAAAGCAATATAAAAAGCTTTGTGCTATACGCCGGAGATCGGATCGGTATTATGGCTTGCGGAGAGCTGCTACCGGAAAATATCGGAGCGCTGCTGGATATACAGGGACTAACAGAGTTACACTCCGCCGCCCGCCGGGAGGTACAGAGCCAGATGTCTTACACCGGAGCGGTGAACATGGGAGACGAATCGGTTCAGGATGAATTCCGCTGGCAGGAGGTGGATGAAGTATTGGTGCAGGGTATGCGGGATGTCTTGCTCTCTGGTTGATTTGAGCACTGTAAATTTGCCCATTGCAATTTAGCTGACAAAAACCTACCTTGAAAAAAGAGTTTCAGATGCTGGAAAAAACATCCTTGTAAATAAATACCCGGCTATGTTCGACCGCGATAAATGGCAGGAGATTCTGATTACCATCCGACAGAATAAATGGCGCACTCTGGCCACCGCCTTTGGCGTCTTTTGGGGTATTCTCATGCTGGTGCTACTGCTGGGCGCCGGCCAGGGGATGCAAAACGGCGTGGTCAGTAGTATGATACTGGACGCCACCAACAGCATCTGGTTTTTTACCGGCCGCACCTCTCTGCCCTACAAAGGCCTTCCTCCCGGGAGAATGCTGGAGTTTTCGGAGGAAGACCTGCAGTACATCGGGGATCATGTAGAGGGTGTGGAATACATCGCTCCCGAAAACTGGCTGATGGGGAATTTCAACATTGTACGGGGCACTAAGTCCTCTCCTTTTATGGTC